>NZ_JCAQAV010000042.1:0-48071 GCF_059617925.1 Janthinobacterium sp. JF4
GTGGCTGTTGGGGTTGCCGTTCCTCGGACTCGTGTAAATAACTGTACGCACCCCGTTGGCCCTGCCCCGGCCACGCCGCCGGCGGCGCCCGTCCCTAATTTGTCTGACGAGGCAAAAACAGCGCTGATTGCCGCCTGGGCGGCCGTCAACGCCTGCCCGTGGCCCCGGCTGATCGTCCCAGACAACCCACTCCATGAAGGAAATGGCACATGAGCACCTATGCCGTGATCGTTCGCACGCAAACCGAACGCTTTGAATTTTTTGAGGTTGCCGCGTCCAGCGGCGACGTGATCGACGCTGCCATCGACCGCTTCGGCGTATGCGGCGTTACCGCCAAACTGAAAGGAGTACCGCAATGCTGACCACCCTGACCGATTCACCGCGGCAAATCGCCCTGGGCGACCGCGTGACATTCGATACCGATGAAGGCTACCAGGCCGGCACCGTCAACGATCTGCGCCGCGACGTGGGCAATGGCCAGATGCATGCCTGGGTGGAACTGGATCGCCAGTGGCCGGGCATGTTCCGGGCCGTGCCGCTGGCGGCCATCGTTTCCAGCCGCCCTGCCCTGTTGGTGGCGGCATGAGTACCAACCCTGCCCAAACCGAGCGCCACCACTTGGCCAGCCAGGCCACGCCCGTGTACTCGCTGGTGCTCAAGCGCTGAGACTGTGGCAATGCCAGTACGGCCGATGCGTGACCTAGGTAAGGGGCACACGATGACAGTTCAAAGAAATGAGGATGCAGTAATGATGAAGGATTCCGCCGTAGTGATCAAAATCAAGGGCCGCTATTTTTTCGAGTTTGGCAAACTTGGCCAGGTTAAAACTGCCTGGACCGTCGTTGGCGCAAAACTGTTCTTCCCCGGCTCGCCGGAATTGGCCAAGGTGGTGAAGGCGCTTGCCGAAAAGGGCAGGAAATTTGAGGTCATGGTGCTGGCGGTGGTTGCATGAAAGGCCAAAACGACATCGCTACTGGCGAACTCCCGTTGGCCCTGGTTCAACGCTGCAAGGTGGCCGCATGAACAGCCCATTTCTGTTCGATGGCCCGGGTGTCATTTCGTTCAGCGGCGGCCGTACCAGCGGCATGATGCTATGGATGACGCTTCAAGCCTACGGCGGCACGCTGCCGGCTGACGTGGTGGTGTGCTTCGCAAACACCGGCAAGGAAGAGGAAGCGACCCTTGAATTCGTGCGCGACTGCGGCGAGCGCTGGGGCGTTCCCATCGTCTGGATAGAAAACCGTCCTCGCAATGAAGCGCGTGGCAAGGAATTTGCCATCGTGAACTTTGCAACGGCCAGCCGCCGCGGCGAGCCGTTCGCCGATCTGCACGACGAAAAGAAATTCCTCCCGAATCCTGTGGCGCGCTTTTGCACGGCAGAACTCAAGGTGCGCCCGATGCAGCGCTATTTGAAGTCGATAGGCCTGGTCGAGTGGACCACGTTTATCGGCATGCGCGCCGACGAGCCCATGCGCGTGGCGCGGCTGGCGAATCAGGACTACGGCAAGCACGAGGTGAAAGAAGCTCCCCTGGCGGCGGCCGGCCTGACCGTGGCCGATGTCAGCGCATTTTGGGTAACACAAGATTTTGACCTGGGCTTGCCGAATATGAGCGGCAAGACGATGCACGGCAACTGCGATCTATGCTTTCTGAAAGGCGGCAACCAGGTGCTATCCCTGATTCGGGAAAAGCCCAGCCGTGCCCTGTGGTGGATACAGCAGGAAAGGAACGCCCAGACGGCCGGATCGGGTGCTGGCGGCTGGTTCCGCAAGGACAGGCCCAGTTACCAGGCGATGTATGACATGGCGATGAATCACGGGGAGCTGTTTCCCTTCGACGACGCTTTAACCGATTGTGGATGCACGGACTAGAAGGAGATTACGAAAATGGACCAATACAAAGAATTCTGCCGGCTGCGCGACTACCGCAAGCCTGGCGTCGAAGTACCGCACCACACCGAGGCCGAAGCATTCGCCTTGGCGGTGCAAAGCAAAGCCGGCCATACAGAACTAGCCCAGCGCAAGAAAAACCCCACCACGAAAGGAATCAAGTAATGAACGCAGACCGAATTATTTACCGTCAGGACTTATACAAAATGCTGGGCGTCACTTCGGAGACGCTGCGCAGATGGGTGAAGGAGAACAAGCTGCCGCCGGCGGACGTTGCCATAACCCAGCGCACGCTGGGATGGCGCCTTTCAACGCTCCAAGCCGCTGGGATCAGGCTGCTTTAACAACCAGTCGGCGAAGGCCTGAAGCATCACGCGGCGCTGCTTCAGGTACTCCGCGGAGTTGTAGACCCCGCGCACGCCGCCATCCTTGTGCGCGAGCTGCACCTCGACGTGATCCGAGTTGTATTCGTGCTCGTTGGCCCAGGTGGAACCGACTTTGCGCCAGCCGTGGCCAGTCATCTTGCCCTTGAAGCCGATACGGTGAATGAGGTAAAGAATCGCGTTTTCACTCATGGGGCGGCTACCGCCCCGGTCGTTCGGGAAAACGTAGTTGCTGCCCCGCGAACGCAGCTTCATTTCAGCCAGCAGGTCCAGCGCCTGGGATGACAGCGGCACCAGATGTTCGCGGCCCTTCTTCATGCGCTTGCCAGGTATCCGCCAGACATCGCCCTCCACTTCCGCCCAGGTCATGCGACGCAGCTCGTCCGTGCGCGTCCACGTCAACGCCAGCAGCTTGCAGGCCAGCACGGACTGAATTTCATCTTCCAGGTCCAGGCGCTCCATGAACGGATGCACCTCGGCCAATGCCAGGGCGGCGAAACCTTCGCGCGGCTTGCGGGAAAAAGCGACCTTCGAATTGATGTTCGATGCGGGGTTCTCTTCGCAGTGGCCGTGCTGGATGGACCAGTCGAGCACCTGGCCCACCCACATGCGCACGCGCCGGACGTAGACGGACAGGCCGGCGGCATCCATCGGGCGCAGCGCGGCCATCAAGTCTTCCTTGGTAATTTCACGCACGGTTTTCGCGCCCAACGTCGGCGAGATGTACATGGCCAGCGCGCGCAGTGCATTTGCCTTGTAGCCGGCGCTGATGTCCGTGCGTCCCGCCCAGTAGGTATCGATGGCGGCATCAAGGGTAATGGATGGGCTGCTTGCCTTGCGCTTGGGCTTGAGGTCGTCGCCGTCGATCAGTTTCAACCGCAAAACGTCCCGGCGCTCGCGCGCTTCCTTGAGGCCGATCAGGGGATACGGGCCGATGACGGCAGTTTGCTGCTTGCCCTCGTCGTTACGATAGGCCATGCGCCAAACCTTGTTTCCGCTCGGCAGGACTGCCAGCATCAGGCCGTGGCCATCGAAGAGCTTGCGCAGCTTGCCATCGTTCGGCGTGGCGCGGCGGCAGTCTGCATCGGTAAGCGTATTGATGGCCATGCGAAATCCTGTAGGTACGGGTTTGAGAAAAACCGCATGATACCTACATTTCAGCCTACGCGTGATTCTGTGGGATGGTTTTTTGATGGTTCCGAATCTGTGACTCGGAGGGATGAAAATCAAGCTAAGTCGTTGATTTCCAATGAAATTCGGTGGAATATAGGTTGAGTATACTCACGAATTTTTTATGTACTTGGCGGAAGCGGTGAGATTCGAACTCACGAACAGTGTAACCCGTCGCTAGTTTTCAAGACTAGTGCCTTCAACCACTCGGCCACGCTTCCAGATGGCAGCATTATACATAAAGCGGACTGGCTTACCAATGGCTAGAACCGTCGCGGCGCTTTCCCCTGACCGGAAGAGCTTGCACGCCTGGGCTACACGCCCCAGTTTTCCCGCAGCGCCTTCTCGAACTCTCCCGCCGGCAATGGCCGCGAGAACAGATAGCCTTGCACTTCGTCGCAGCCCGAACTCTTCAGGAAGGCCAGCTGCTCCGCCGTTTCCACGCCTTCCGCGATCACCTTGTGGTGCAGCTGCTGGGCGATACTGATGATGGTGCTGGCGATGGCGCAGTCGCTGGCGTCGGTGGGGATGCCGGTGGTAAACGACCGGTCGATCTTCAGGGTGTCGATGGGGAAACGCTTGAGGTAGGACAAGCTGGAGTAGCCGGTGCCGAAGTCGTCCAGCGACAGGGCCACGCCCAGCGCCGTGATGCGGTCCATGATGCCGATGACCCTCTCGATGTTGTGCATCAGGGTGCTTTCCGTGATTTCCAGCTCCAGCCAGGCCGCTTCCAGGCCGTAGCGGGCCAGGGTTGCCGCTACCCTGGCGGGCAAGGCTGCCGTGAACTCGCGCGCGGACACGTTGACGGCCAGGCGGATCGGCGGCAGGCCGGCCAGTTTCCATGCTTGCGCCTGGGCGCAGGCCGCTTCCAACACCCATTCGCCCACCTGCACCACCAGCCCCGTCGACTCGGCCAGGGGGATGAATTCGGCGGGCGGGATCATGCCATGCTGCGGGTGGAGCCAGCGTACCAGGGCCTCTGCACCGATGATGCGGCCGCTGCCCAAGGCGTATTTTGGCTGGTAGTGCAGCAGTAGTTGTTGCTCAGACAGAGCCTGGCGCAAGCCTGTTTCCAGGCGCATGCGCGCCTGCATGCCCAGGTTCATGTCGTGACTGTAGAAGGCCACGCTTTCCGCTTCGCCGCCACTGTCCTGCTTGGCGCGGTACATGGCGATGTCGGCCAGGCGCAGCAGGGTTTCCGCGTCCTGCCCGTCTTGCGGATACACGCTGATGCCGATGCTGGCGCCCACGCGCAGGTCGTGGCCTTCGATCAGGAACGGTTGTACCAGCGAGGCCAGCAATTTTTGCGCCACCATGCTGGCCTCGAAGTGCTGGCCGATGTCGAACAGGCCGACGGCGAACTCGTCGCCGCCCAGGCGCGCCACCAGGTCCTGGTCGCGCAATACCTTGCGGAAACGCAGCGAGACTTGCCGCAGCAATTCGTCGCCGATGCGCCGGCCCAGAGTGTCGTTGATCAGTTTAAAACGGTTCAGGTCGATGAACAGCACGCAGCCGAGCATTTTGCTGCGCTGCGCCACGCTCAGGGCCTGGTCGACCAGCTTGGCCAGCAGGGTGCGGTTAGGCAGGCTGGTCAGCGGGTCGTAATACGCCAGGTGGTGCAGCCGCTCCTCGGCCAGCTTGCGCTCCGTGATGTCCGTCAGGTAGGCGATGAGTCCGATGGGCTTGTCGTCCATGTCCTGCAGCGGCGACAGGGACAGGCTGGCCCAGAAGACCTCGCCCGACTTCTTTCGGCGGCGCACCTCCATCAGGCGTCCTCCCTGCTCCAGGAAGGCGTCGTGGAAACCCGTGTCTTCTTCGTCGTACAGGAACAGGATGTTGCGCCCCACGGCTTCCACCGAGCTGTAGCCGAACAGGCGCTCGGCGCCCTTGTTCCAGCTGGTGATGTAGCCCGTCAAGTCCATCGTCAGCACGGATTCGTGCAACTGGTCGAGGATCTGCGTCTGCTGCGCCAGCAAGGCTTCGACTTGCGCATAGGCGTGCGTGGAACGTTGCGCCAGCGAATGCACTTGCAAGACGCCCGCCGTCAACGATGCCAGGCTGGCCAGGTGGCGGCGGTCGGCATCGCTGTACAGGCTGCGCCCGGCCACGCTGTAATGGCCGAAGCAGTGGCCGTCGAAACTGATTTCCTGCAGCAAGGCGGGCGTATCGCCGGGGAAAATCGCAGGCTGCGCAGCGGCGTCCATGCTGGCTGCGGGAAGGAACTGGCCATGCGGGCTGGCCATCACGGCGCTGGCGATACGGCCCAGCTCAGCGACCAGCGCGGGACCGCGCAAACGCACGACGGCATCGCACAGGGCGGCGCTGTTACCGAGGAAATCCGACACCGGCAGCAAGGTCATGCTAGAGGTTCCGGCTGACCTGGATGGCCCATTGGTAGGCCTGCAGCAGGCTGCGCCAATAGGTTTCTCCATCGATGCCGGCGCGGCGCAAGCCGTCAGGCGCCGGCGTGGCGCTTTCGACCAGCGCCAGCAAGGTACCCAGCTCGCCATTGCGTTCCAGCAAGGCGGCGTTGACGTCGGGCGCCAGGTTCAAGGTGGCGATGATCTCTTCCATCGGCATGCCCAGCAGAACGTCGAGCAGCGAGAACACGCCCGCCATGAAGGCCAGGTCTTGCGCGTCGCGGTCGCCGCCGCGCAGCTGGCACAGCGCTTCCATCTGCGCCGCGCGCACGGCCGCCAGCGGCAGCAGCGCGTGGATCTTGCCATCATCTTGCTGGCGCGCGTACAGCAGCAGTTGCAGCCAGCGCTGCAGCTGGCGCCGGCCCAGCAGAGTAATGGCCTGGCTGAAACTGGTAATTGGCGCCGTGAAACCGAAGGCGGCGGAATTGACCAGTTTCAATAAATGATAGCTGAGCGATGGATCTTGCTTGAGCGGCACTTCCAGCTCGTGCGCGTCGGCATCGCGGGCCAGCAAGCCCAGCAGCGCTAGCACGCGCCGCCGCGACGTGGCGTCTTCCGGTTCGCTTTGCTGGCGCGCATGGTGCAGGGCGTAGTCGCCGGCAAACCAGCTCACGCCCAGCGCTTGCGCGGCAGCAAACTGCTCCGCGTCGACTATGTTGTAGGCCAGGTGCGGCCCCGGCAAGGGCAGCAGCTGGTGCAGGGCCGGGCATGCGCCGGCCGCGTCAAAGCTCAAGGCGCGCGCGTCGACTTGCGCCGCCGCCACGGGACCGGCCTCGGCGCCATCGAGAAGGATGCGGTAGCCGGCATCGCGCCATTGCTGGCATTTTTTCTGGATCTGCTTGTCGCCGGCAAGATGCGCCGGCAAACGGAAAATGGTGCGTTGCGGCGCCAGTTGCGCCAGCACGGCCTCGTCCACGCCATGCGGGTCGGCCAGGGGAATGATGCAGTCGAGCGGCGCCAGGAAGGCATACGCGTCGGCGGCGGCCAGGACTGCCAGCAGCGGCGCCGTCGAGGCCTGCGGTACATGCAAGGTGACAGCGACCCACTCGTTATGAGCATTGGCCACTGCTTGTAATCCCACCAACGGAAACAGGTTTGATTCAGACGCTGACATCGGTATCTCAGTGTGGGTAGGGCGCCATAGTAAATAAACTGACCAGCATTGGCAACCCTGGCCCGACAGGGATGCCATTTCGACAGCGAGAATCATTCTATCCGAATCTCACCAATGAAACAGTTTAATTTTGGCAATAAATGTTCAAAAAAAACATTTCCCCGCGAGACCCGCCTGTCATGCGGGTGTGACAAAAACCGCCTTGACGCCTGCGCCGTTCAGGCGCTGCCGCCATGCGCATGTTCGACCGCATATTTGATCAATTCGGCCTGCCCTTCGATACCGAGCTTGCGCTTGATGTTCAACCGGTGCGTCTCGACCGTGCGCACGCTCAGGTCCAGGTCGCGGGCGATCTGCTTGTTCGACTGGCCCGCCGCGATGTGCTGCAGCACTTGCTGCTCGCGCGTGGTGAGAAAGGAATCATGCACTTGCGGGCGCGACAGTTGCCGCGCCAGGGCCGCGCTGTAATAAATACCGCCGGACATCACCGTCTCGATGGCAAAGACGATATCTTTACCAGGAGCATCCTTGAGCACATAGCCGCGCGCGCCGGCGGCGATGGCTTGCGACACATATTCGAGCTTGTCATGCATGGACAGGATCAGCACGGCAATCTGCGGAAACGCCTGCTTGAACAGCGCCGTCGCTTCAATGCCGTTGATGCCGCGCATATTGATATCCATCAGCACGAGGTCCACCTGGTGGAGGCGCGCCTGAGCCAGCGCCTCGTCGGCACCGCCTGCCTCGGCCACCACGTCGAAATGCGGCACCGCTTCCAGGCGCGCGCGCAAGCCGTCGCGCACGAGGGGGTGGTCGTCCACCAGCAGGATGTTGATCTTCTCGTTCATGTCTCGGTATCTTTTCGGTATCTATTCATCAGTGTGTCGGTGGAAGGGCGAGCCGCGCCAGCACCAGGGTGCCGGCCGCAGACGAGGTGATGTGCAGGCTGCCGCCGATGGCTTCCATGCGTTCCGTCATGTTGCGCAGGCCGATGCCGCGCTGCGGATGCAGGGCGATGCCATCGAAATCGAAGCCGCCGCCATTATCCTGGATGCGCAACTCCACCGCCTTGCCCGCTTCGTGCAGGCTCACCTCCACGCCGCGCGCGTGGGCATGGCGCTCGCAATTGGTCAGCGCTTCCTGGGCGATGCGGAACAGCACGGTATTGACCATGTCGGGCAAGCCCTCGCCCGCCGCCGCCGGGCTGGCCGTGAAACTGGCTTGCGCACTGCTGCTGTCGTTAAATTCATGCACCAGGTGATCGAGCGCGGCGGCCAGGCCCAGGTCGTCCAGGATGGCTGGGCGCAGGTTATGCGAAATGCGCCGCACCTCGCCCAGCACCTTGTTCAGCTGCTCGGCGGCCCGCTCGAAGGTGGCGGGTGCCTTGTCTTTCTGTTCGGCATTGCCGCCCAGGCGCGCGATGCCCGCCTCGATCTGCAGCTTGATCGATACGAGCCACTGGCTGATGCCGTCATGCAAGTCGCGCGACAGCCGCGCCCGCTCTTCTTCCTGCGATTCCACCACGCGCTGCGCCAGCACTTTCAGCTTGGCGTCGGCCACGCGCAATTCGCGCAGGTTCAGCACCAGGCCGCAGGCGGCCACCAGCAGCGAGCCGAGGATGGCGATGGCGGCGATCAGTTCCATGGTCGAGCGGATATTGCGCGACTGCTGGGCGTCGACCTTGGCCAGCGCCTGGTCGACATCGTCCATGTAAATGCCGGTACCCATCATCCAGCCCCACTCCGGCATCAAAATCACATAGCCGAGCTTGGGCGCGGACTTGTTGGTCGACGGCTTGATCCAGTTGTAGCGCTCGAAGCCGCCGCCGCTCTTCGCCCGCTGCATCAGGCGCTGGATGGTCAGATTGCCGTCCGCGTCGCGCAACTCCCACAGATTCTGCCCCACCAGCTCGGGCTGGCGCGGATGCATCAGCGACTTGCCCTGCAAATCATAGATGAAGAAATAGCCGTCGTCGCCATAGCTGAGGGCGGACAGGATGCGCTTGGCCTCCTCTTGCGTGGCGGCATCCTTGCGCCCTGACTGGACCAGTTGCGCGATGGAATGGCTGGCCAGGGTCACGTAATGCTTGAGCTCGGCTTCCTTGCTGGCCAGATACGCCTGCTGGATGGTGGCGCGCTGCTGCTCGGCCAGGGTGATGGCCTGGTGCCGAACGGCAAACGCGATCGCGCACAGGGCGAGGATGAGCGGCGTGAGGGCCAGGAAGATGACTTTCTGTCTGAGTTTCATGGCCTGGCGCGCTCCGGCGGCGTCGATGCTGGTGGAAGGAAATGCGTGATTTTACGTCGCGGCGCGGCGATCGGCCTGCGTAGTAATACTGAGCGTTACTGCGTAGTCGTGCGCTTGCGGCAATTATACGATTCCTGAATACTCGCCATAAGCTGCAAATGCAGCAAAGCACCCAAACTGGCGACGACCAGGCACCGCAACACACATCATCGCACGGCACAGCGCCCGTCAATCTCTGGAGGAAGCATGAACCGCATTTTCAAACAGCTCGGCTGGGCAGCGCTTGCGCTGGCAGGCGCCGGGTCCCTGGGCGTTGTCGCCCTGCAACGTGGCGAACCGATCAGCGCGATCTGGATCGTCATCGCCGCCGTCTGCGTCTACCTGATCGCCTACCGTTTCTACAGCCTGTTCATCGCCGACAAGGTGCTGGGCCTGGATGCGCGCCGCATGACGCCGGCGTTCAAGCACAACGATGGCCTGGACCACGTGCCGACCAACAAATATGTGCTGTTCGGCCACCATTTCGCGGCGATTGCCGGCGCCGGCCCCCTGGTCGGCCCCGTGCTGGCCGCGCAGATGGGCTATCTGCCCGGCATGCTGTGGATACTTGCTGGCGTCGTGTTTGCCGGCGCCGTGCAGGATTTCATCGTGCTGTTCATTTCCATGCGCCGCGATGGCCGCTCGCTGGGCGACCTGATCAAGGCTGAACTGGGCGAGATTCCCGGCATGATCGCGCTCTTGGGCTGCTTCATGATCATGGTCATCATCCTGGCCGTGCTGGCCCTGATCGTCGTCAAGGCGCTGACCGGCTCCCCATGGGGCAGCTTCACCGTGATGGCGACGATCCCCATCGCCCTGTTCATGGGCGTGTACTCGCGCTTCATCCGCGTGGGCCGCATCGGCGAGATTTCCATCATCGGCTTCGTCCTGCTGATGCTGGCCATCATCGGCGGCCAGTACGTGCAGGAACACGCGGTGCTCGGTCCGATGTTCACGTTCACGGGGACGGAACTGACGTGGATGCTGATCGGCTACGGCTTCATCGCTTCCGTGCTGCCCGTGTGGCTGCTGCTGGCGCCGCGCGATTACCTGTCGACTTTCCTGAAAATCGGCACGATTCTCGGCCTGGCCATCGGCATCATCGTCGTCGCGCCGTACCTGAAAATGCCGGCCATGACCAAGTTCATCGACGGCTCCGGCCCCGTCTGGTCGGGCAATCTGTTCCCCTTCCTGTTCATTACGATTGCCTGCGGCGCCGTTTCCGGCTTCCACGCGCTGATTTCCTCGGGCACCACGCCGAAGATGATTGAAAACGAAAGCCACGCCCGCTTCATCGGCTATGGCGCCATGCTGATGGAATCGTTCGTTGCCATCATGGCCCTGGTGGCCGCCTCGACCATCGAGCCGGGCATCTATTTCGCCATGAACAGCCCGGCCGCCCTGATCGGCACCACGGCCGAGTCCGCCGCACAGGCGATCTCGCAATGGGGCTTCTATGTGACGCCGGAAATGCTGACGCAGACGGCCAAGGACGTTGGCGAGCACAGCATCATCTCGCGCGCCGGCGGCGCACCGACCCTGGCGGTCGGCATGGCGCAGATCCTCTCCGGCGCCATCGGCGGCAAGGCCATGATGGCCTTCTGGTACCACTTCGCCATCCTGTTCGAAGCGCTGTTCATCCTGACGGCCGTCGATGCGGGCACGCGTGCCGGCCGCTTCATGCTGCAAGACTTGCTGGGCAGCTTCGTGCCAAGCTTGAAACAGACGGAAAACGTCATCGCCAACCTGCTGGCCACGGGCCTGTGCGTGGCGGCCTGGGGCTACTTCCTGTACCAGGGCGTGGTCGATCCATTGGGCGGCATCAACACCCTGTGGCCGCTGTTCGGCATCGCCAACCAGATGCTGGCGGCCATTGCGCTGATCCTCGGCACCTGCGTGCTGTTCAAGATGAAACGGGGACAATATGCGTGGGTGACGATTACGCCGACGATCTGGCTGCTGCTATGCACGCTGACGGCGGGCTGGCAAAAGATTTTCGACGCCAATCCGCGCGTGGGCTTCCTGGCGCACGCCAAGAAATACTCGGCGGCACTCGATGAAGGCACCCTGCTGGCGCCGGCCAAGTCGGTGGCGCAGATGCAGCAGATCATCTTCAACGATTACCTGGACGCCGGCCTGGCCGCCTTCTTCGTCATCGTCGTGATCAGCGTGCTGTTCTTCGGCATCCGCACCGTCATGAAGGCGCGCGCCGACAGCCGTCCGAGTACCAAGGAAACGCCATTCCAGGCCATGCCCACGGTGTAATGATGATCGATGAAATCATCAAGGCTGGACGGTACCTGGGGCAAAGCATGCGGCTCATGTGCGGCTTGCCCGAGTACGACACCTACGTGGCCCACCGGGAAGTGACCCATCCCGGCGAGCCGATGATGACGTATGAAGAGTTCTTCCGCGAACGGCAGGAAGCGCGCTACGGCGGAGCCGGCAAACGCGGCGGCTGTTGCTAGCGGACACCGGACCAAACCTGCTGCGCGTCGGTATAGGCGGCCTGCGATGCTCACCGTACTAGAGTACGGTTGCGCTTCTTAGCCACCTCTCCCTTCCGCTCGCGACGGTTTTGTCCGGTGTTGTGACTCTGTATGAAGGGCGGTCTTGTTGGGCCGCCCTATTTGTTTCATCTCGTATAAGTTCCCCTCCCCTCTCCTCCCTTAGACCCACATCAACATCGGGGTGTGTCTTCGCGTCTATATTTTTCCAATAGGAATTAAATAACAGTCAACGGTCGACCGGAGAAGCAGCGACTCATGTTCAATTTCCAACGCTCCAGCATCAGCCAGAAGCTGACCATGATTTCGGTGCTGTCGTCGGGCTGCGCGCTGCTGCTGGTGTTCGTGGCGTTTGCGCTGACGTCCGTGCTCAGCCACAAGAATGATGAGGGCAAGCAACTACTGTCCTTGGCGGGGGTGATCGGCGCTGCCAGCGCGGCGCCCATGCTGATAGGCAAGCCGGCGCAGGTGCAGGCGGAACAGGTGCTGGCCGCGCTGGCCGCGCGCGACGAGGTGGCCCAGGCGGCCCTGTTCGACAAGGGCGGGCGCCTGTTCGCCCTGTACCGCGCGCCGCAGCACGCGGATGGCCTGGCAGCGCCGGAAGACATGGACCCGGCCCTGCTGGCCGACATGGCCGTGCAACCCGTCACGCAAGGCGCGGGCACGACCCTGGCGCCCGCCATGCGCCTGTACCGTTCCGTCTACCGGCCAGGCGAGCCGCAACAGATCATCGGCGCCGTGCTGATCGAGGCGGACCTGAACCACATGTGGCGCGACATCGGCCGCCACGTGGGCGCCATCGGCGGCGCCACCGTGCTGTCCTTCCTGATCGCCGTGTTCCTCGCGCGGCGCTTCAAAAGCGTGATCGCCGAACCGATCACCAAGCTCATTGATACAGCGCAAAAAGTGTCGAGCAGCCAGACCTACAGCCACCGCATCGCGCACCAGCGCAGCGACGAGCTGGGCGTACTGATCGACAGTTTCAACGACATGCTGGCGCAGATCGACAGCCGCGACAGCACCCTGGCCAATTACCGCGACCAGCTCGAACGCCAGGTGGGCGTGCGCACGGCGCAACTGGAAAAGGCCAAGGACGCGGCCGAGGCGGCCAGCCAGGCGAAGAGCGCGTTTCTTGCCACCATGAGCCATGAAATCCGCACGCCGATGAATGGCGTGCTGGGCATGACGGAACTGCTGCTGGCCAGCCCTTTGAGCCCGCAGCAGCGCCACTACACGAGCATGGTGCAGCGCTCGGGACAGAATTTGCTGGTGATTATCAACGACATCCTCGACTTTTCCAAGATCGAGGCGGGCAAGCTGAGCGTGGAATACATCCGCTTCAATTTCCGCGAATTGCTCGACGACATAGAACACGTGTTCGCGCCGCAGGCGGAAGCGAAAAACATCAGCCTGGAATTCGATATCGCCTACGACATCCCCATCGCCATCTGCGGCGACCCGAACCGCTTGCGCCAGATCATCGTCAATCTGCTGGGCAATGCCATCAAGTTCACGGAAACGGGCAAGGTCACCGTGAAAGTGACCGTGTGCAGCGAAGACGCGCCCAGCGTGGGCTTGCGCTTCGAGGTGCACGACACGGGCATCGGCGTGTCGAACGAGGCGCAAACGCGCATCTTCGAATCGTTCTCGCAGGCCGATGGCTCGACCACGCGCAAGCATGGCGGCACGGGCCTGGGACTGACGATCTCGAAACAGCTGGTGGAGCTGATGGGTGGCACTATCGGCGTTGACAATGCTTTAACGCAAGGCTCGATCTTCTGGTTCGAAGTAAATTTCGATAAGCGGCGGGTCGACAGCGACGACCCGTCCTTCAACCTGAAAACCACGCGAGGGTTACGCGCCTTGATCGTCGACCACACACCCGCCACGCGCGCCGTGCTGGAGCGGCAACTGGCCAGCTGGCACATCGTCAGCGACAGCGCCGGCACGGCCAGCGACTGCCTGGGCAAGCTGCGCGCGGCGGCACAGGCAGGCACGCCGTATGCCGTGGCCCTGCTCGACATGGAATTGCCGCGCACCAGCGGCCTGGCCCTGGCCGCCACCATCAAGAGCGACCCGCTGCTGGCCGACCTCAAATTACTGCTGCTGAGCACGGAACAGGCGGCGGCCGACCCCGTGCAGCGGCGCGAAGCGGGCGTGGCCTTCCAGCTGATCAAGCCGGCCCGCGAATGCGACCTGTTCGACTGCATCGTCACGCCGCCGCGCGCCAGCGACAGCCTGCGCATCCATCCGCCGCACGCGCCCCGTCAGGTGGGCCGGCGCCAGCGCCGCCGCGTGCTGCTGGCCGAGGACAATCCCGTCAACGTGGAGGTGGCGCTGGCCATGCTCGACAGCCTGGGCCTGGACGTGGTCTGCGCGCACAACGGCGAAGAAGCCTTGCAGGCGGCGCAGGCCGAGGATTTCGATCTGATCCTGATGGATTGCCAGATGCCCGTGATGGATGGCTTTGCCGCCACGGCGGAAATCCGCCGCCACGAACAGCAGTGCGGTCACGCGCGCGTGCTGCCCATCGTCGCCATCACGGCCAATGCGCTGCAGGGCGACCGCGAAGCCTGCCTGGCGGCCGGCATGGACGATTACCTGAGCAAGCCGTTCACGCAGCAAGACCTGGGCCACACGATCGCCCGCTGGATCACCTTGCCGCGCGCGGCCACCGTGCACCACAGCGAAGCGCCGCAGGCGCAAGCACCGCAGCAGGTGCCGCCCGAAGCGCCGCCGGCGCCTGCATCCCAGCCAGCGGCCCAGCCGCTGAACTGGCAGGCGCTGGAAAACATCCGCGCGCTATCCCAGGCCGATGGCGATGCGCTGCTGGAACGTGTCATCCAGGCCTTTGTCGGCGAGACGCCGCGCCAGTTGAGCGCCATGCGCGCAGCGATTGCCGGCGCGGATGCGGAAGCACTGCGCAAGGTAGCGCACAGCCTGAAATCAGGCAGCGCCAACGTGGGCGCCGATGGCCTGGCGCAGCTGTGCAAGGAAATGGAAAAACTGGGCCGCGCCGGCAGCACCGAGGGCGCGGCTGTCCTGCTGCAGCAGATGCAGCAAGCCTTCCTGGCCGTACGCGAATCGCTGAACGCCATCCTCGTGAAGGAACACTGACATGACAGCGCCCCTCTCCCCTCCCCGCGGCCTGGTGCTGGTGGCTGACGACGATCCCGTGATGCGCCTGCTGATGCGGCAGATGCTCACGCAGGTGGGCCTGGACGTGATCGAGGCCGAGGATGGCGTGCAGGCGCTGGCCAGCTACAAGCACAGCGGGCCGGACCTGGTCATGCTCGACGTCGACATGCCGGCCATGGACGGCTTTGCCGTGTGCCGCGAAATCCGCCACCAGGAAGTGGGCGGCACGGTGCCCATCATCATGGTCACGGGCGGCGACGAACTGGAAGCCGTCACGCGCGCCTACGAGGTGGGCGCCACCGACTTCATTTCCAAGCCCATCAACTGGCCCATCCTGGGCCACCGCGTGCTGTACGTGCTGCGCGCCAGCGACGCCATCGCCCGCTTGCGCATCGCTGACGCGCACAACCGCGCCGTGCTGGCCGCCATCCCCGACACCTTCTTTCGCCTGAACCGCGAAGGCTTTTATCTCGACTATGAACAGGGCCACGACGCCAGCGCCGGCTTTTCCCTCAGCGACTGCGTGGGCAGCCATATCCGCGACGTGCTGCCGCCCGAAATCGCCGCGCGCCTGCTCGACCAGGCGCGCGCCGTGCTGGCCACGCAGCATATCGGCTCGGTCGACTACACGCTCACGCACGAGGACAGCACGCGCCATTTCGAAGCGCGCCTGGTGGCGACGGGAGCCGACGAAGTGCTGGGCCTGGTGCGCGACATCAGCGAACGCAAGCGCACGGAAGAGCAGATCCGCCGCCTCGCCTACTGCGACAGCCTGACGGGCATCCCCAACCGCCAGGCGTTCCTGGAAACGCTGGAGCGCGAACTGCTGCGCTCGAAAGAACACGACAAGAAATTCGCCGTGCTGTTCATGGACCTCGACGCCTTCAAGCGCATCAACGACACCCTGGGCCACGACGTGGGCGACCATCTGCTCAAGGTGGTGTCCGAGCGCCTGCGCGAAACCATCCGCCCCAGCGACCTGGTGCTGCGCGGCGAGTATGAGTTTGAGCCCACCTTCGGCGGCAGCAACCTGGCGCGCCTGGGCGGCGACGAATTCACGATCCTGATTCCCGACCTGGAGCGGGTGGAAGACGCGCTGAACGTGGCGCACCGGGTCAAGGAAGCCATGCGCCGCCCGTTCATGATCGAGGGGCATGAAATTTTTGTCACGGCCAGCATCGGCATTTCGCTGTATCCGGAAGATGGCGAGGACTGCAATTCGCTGTTGAAATATGCGGACACGGCCATGTACCACGCGAAGAACTGCGGCAAGAACAACGCAAAACTCTACAGTTCATCGCTGACGATGGAAATCATGAGCCACGTCAAGATGGAAGTGGGCTTGAGGAAAGCCCTGCAGAACAACGAGCTGTACTTGCTGTACCAGCCGCAGATCGACGTGCCCAGCACGCAGATCGTCGGCGTGGAAGCGCTGATCCGCTGGCGCCATCCCGAGCGGGGCATCATCTCGCCCACGGAATTCATCCCGCTGGCCGAAGAGACGGGATTGATCGTGCCCATCGGCGAATGGGTGCTGCGCACGGCGTGCAACCAGGCCAAGGCCTGGCAAAGCGATGGCGGGCGCGCCATCCGCATGGCCGTCAACCTGTCGGCCATGCAATTCAAGGATGAAAACCTGATGCAGATCGTGCTCTCGGCCCTGGCCGACACGGGCCTCGATGCGCGCCTGCTGGAACTGGAATTGACGGAAGGGACATTAATGGACGATGCGCGCGCCACCATGGTGACCCTGGAGCAATTGCGCGGCATCGGCGTGTATCTGTCCATCGACGACTTCGGCACCGGCTATTCGTCGATGAATTACCTGAAACGCTTCGACGTGCGGGCCTTGAAAATCGACAAGAGTTTTATCGCCGGCTTGCCGCAGGATACGGAAAACGCGGCCATCACGCGCGCCATCATCGCCATGGCGCATGGCTTGAAAATGGTGGTGGTGGCCGAGGGCGTGGAAACGGACGAACAACTGCTGATGCTGGAAGAATACGGCTGCGACATGGCGCAGGGCTATTTCCTGGGCCACCCGTCACCGCACGACACGATCACGGCCATGCTGGCCAGGCAGAGGGGCCAGGTGGCCAGCGTGGAAACTAGAGCACTTCGAAGGCAAGGATTTGCGTGACTTGCTGGGCGTTGAAATTATCGTCGGATATCATCACCAGGCTGCGGCGGCCGTTTTCCAGGCGCGGGCCCCAGCTGATGCCTTCGATATTGTCGACTCTTTCAAGACCGGTCTTTTCCAGGTCCAGCAACAGGCGCTTGCGCGCCGGCACATAGGCCGCGCCCGCGAGGGCCGGCAGCGCCTGCACATCGGTGGCGCCGTCCGTTTCCATGGCATACACGCGCACGTGGTTCGTATACACGCCATCGGCGTGTTCCACGCCGGCCCGTTCCACCACCAGCACCTGATGGTCGTTGACGGCAAGGATTTCCGACACGCCATTGTCCGCTTCCTTCCCCGGCGCGGGCCGCGACGCCACGGGCTCGATCGCATACGCGTACTGGCCCAGCACGGTGCCGGCACGGTCCAGGCGCGTGATGCGCACCACCGAGCCGTTATCGGGCGTGGCCAGCGGGCCATCCTGGTACAGGGCCGCTTCCATGCCCAGCCACAAGCTCTTGCCATCCGAGGAAAACGACAGCGCCTCGAAGCTCATGTTGTTGCGCGAGCCGATTTCGTCCTTCGAGACATTGAACATGGCGGGCGTGGGCAAGGTGGCCAGGTAGTGGCCGCCGCTATCGGCGTGGCGCACGAACGGGTGCAGGCCCACCTTGCGGTTGCCTTCGCTGCCATACCACAGGCTGCCGTCCTGCGGATCGACGCGGATGGTTTCAATGTCGGCCACCTGGTCACCCTGCTCCAGCTTGGCATGCGCCAGGTTCGGATAGCGGCTGCCGTCGGGCTGCGTGAAGAAATGCACGCTGTTGAAGGTCACGCCGGAAAATTGCTCACTGTCGTAATGCAGACTGGCGCGGTAGAAGCGGGCCGGATTGATTGCCGAGCGGTCATCGCTTTCCATCACCCAGCTCTTGTTGGCCGCATCGTAATCGATGCCGGACAAGCCGCCCACCGTCGTGCCCTCGAACGCCTGCTTGAGCGCGATGCGCTGTTCGCCGATCAGGCGCAGGCCCGTGACCGTCGCGTCGTGGGGAAAGCTGGCGCAGGCGGAAAGCAGAATGGCGGCGGATGCCAGGGCAAGCGCGGCGCGCGCGCGGTGGAAAGATCGATGCATGACAGGTATCAGTGAGTTGCGTAGGTCGGATTAGCGAGGCTCCGCCTCGCGTAATCCGACAACATGGTTGGCCCGGCCGGTAGCGTCGGATTACACCACCCCATCGGCCTTGAGCCGCGCAATGGTGGCCGCATCATAGCCGAGCGACGCCAGCACCTCGTCGTTGTGCTGGCCCAGGGTTGGCCCCAGCCACTGCGTCTTGCCCGGCGTGGCGGACAGTTTCGGGCTGATGGCGGGCAATTTGACGGGCGTGCCGTCGGCGAAATGGTGCTGCTCGAACATGTCGCGGGCGAGAAATTGCGGGTCGCTCAGCATGTCGCGCACCGAGTAGATTTTGCCAGCCGGCACGTCGGCAGCCGTCAAGACGGCCAGCGCGCTGTCGATCGTATGCGTGGCGCACCAGGCGCCGATGGCGTCGTCGATTTCCTGCGTGCGCGCCACCCGGCCGTCGTTGCGCGCCAGCTGCGGGTCGCCCGCCATGTCGATGCGGCCCATGGCCAGCATGAAGCGCTTGAAGATGGCGTCGCCATTGCCTGCGATGACGATGTTTTCGCCGTCGCCCGTCGTGTAGGTATTCGAGGGCACGATACCGGGCAGCGAGCCGCCCGTGCGCTCGCGCACGACGCCCGCCTGGTCGTATTCGGGCACGAGCGACTCCATCAGGTTGAACACGGATTCATACAGGGCCACGTCGACCATCTGTCCTTCCCCGGAGGCCACCCCGCCGGTCACGTCGCGGTGCCGCAAGGCCATCATGGCGCCGATCACGCCGTGCAGGGCCGCCACCGAGTCGCCAATCGACACGCCGACCCTGACGGGCGGGCGGTCGGGAAAACCGGACACATAGCGCAAGCCGCCCATGGATTCGCCGATGGCGCCGAAGCCGGGCAAGTCCTTCATCGGCCCCGTCTGGCCAAAGCCGGACAGGCGCACCATGATGAGGGACGGTTTGACCTGCCTGAGCTGTTCGTAGCCGAGCTCCCACTTTTCCAGCACGCCGGGGCGGTAGTTCTCGATGATGATGTCCGCTTCCAGGGCCAGCTGGCGCGCGATGGCGCGGCCCTCGGGCGACTTCAGGTTCAGCGTGATACTTTTCTTGTTGCGCGCCTGCACCGACCACCACAGCGAGGTGCCATCTTTCAGCACGCGCCAGGTACGGATGGGGTCACCGCCATCGGGCGACTCGATCTTGATCACGTCGGCGCCGAATTCGGCCAGCATGCGGGCGCAGAACGGCCCCGCGATCAGGGTGCCCAGTTCCAGCACTTTGATGCCCGCCAAAGGTCCTGCCGATGTTTGTTGTTCCATGATTCAGGTCGCCCTGCGGTCGAGCATCGCGCGGGCAATCGTGCCCGCGTCGACGTATTCCAGTTCGCCGCCCACGGGCACGCCGCGGGCCAAACGGCTCACGCGCAAGCCCCGCGCCTTCAGCATTTCGCTGATGTAATGGGCCGTCGCTTCGCCTTCATTCGTGAAATTGGTGGCCAGCACCACTTCGCCGACCACGCCATCGTTGGCGCGGTTCAGCAATTTTTCGAGGTGGATATCTTTCGGGCCGATGCCGTCCAGCGGAGAGAGCCGCCCCATGAGCACGAAATACAGGCCCTTGTAGGTGAGCGTCTGCTCGATCATCAGCTGGTCGGCGGGCGTTTCCACCACGCACAGCAAGCGCTTGTCGCGCTCTTCGTCGAGACAGGTCTCGCACACTTCATGTTCGGTAAAGGTATTGCACAGGCCGCAGTGATGCACGGCATCGACGGCCTGGAACAGGGCGCGCGACAGCATGGCCGCGCCTTCCCTATCGTGCTGCAACAAATGAAATGCCATCCGCTGCGCCGACTTGGGGCCGACGCCGGGCAGGCGCCGCAGCGCCTCGGTCAAAAATTCAAGCGACTTGGACATGGATCAACCCTGCCCCGTGCCACAGATCGAGCGCATGCGGTATGGCATCAGAATGGCATCTTGAAACCGGCTGGCAAGTTCATGCCGCCAGTCAAGCCTGCCATTTTTTCAGCGGACGTCGCTTCCGCCTTGCGCACGGCGTCGTTGAAGGCGGCAGCCACCAGGTCTTCCAGCATGTCCTTGTCGTCGGCCAGCAGCGACGGGTCGATGGAGACGCGCTTGACGTCGTTCTTGCACGTCATGACGATTTTCACGAGGCCGGCACCGGACTGGCCTTCCACTTCCACCAGCGCCAGTTGTTCCTGGGCCTTTTTCATGTTGTCTTGCATTGCTTGCGCCTGCTTCATCAGGCCAGCCAGTTGATTTTTCATCATGAGAATGCTCCGTTAATTCAGTTTGTGAGTGTGTTAATCATCAATGCAGGGTCGGCGCGGCGGAGCCGGCCGGTGCAGGGGTAATCGTTCCCGGCACGACAAAAGCGTCAAATGCATGCTTCATGTCGAGCACGAAGGGGTCGCTGGCGATGGTCGCTTCCGCTTGCAGCTGGCACGCCTCGCGGTGCGCCTGCGCTTCCGCGCTGGCCGTGTACCAGACGGCGCCCAGTTCCGTATCGACGGCGACCTTGCGGCCGAAACGTTCGCTCAGCGCGGCCGCCAGCTTTTCCACGTTGGCCGGACTGCGCCACGTGTCGATCGGCACGCGCAGGCGGAACGTGGTGCTGTGGCCGTCGTGCAGGCATTCGATCAGCTCGGCCTGCACGGCCAGTTGCTGGGCCACGCCGCGCAAGGGCAGCACGGCAGCCACGGCCGGCCAGTTGCCGTCCCAGTCCAGGCCCGGCACGGGTGTGATCACATACGGCCCGCTGGGCGCGGCTTGCTTGGCGGCACGCTGCGGCATGACGACGGCGGGCTGCTCGGAACTTTGCGCGGCGGGTGCCGACACGGCGGCCGAGGCGCTGTCTTCGGAAAATTCGGTGACCCAGGGCGGCAAGTCGTCGTCGGCGGGCGCCTGCTGTGGCGGCGCAGCGGCAGGACGCGCTTGCTGCGCGGGAGCTTCCATCACGGCCACGGGTGGCGCATCGTCCCACGGCGCCGGCGCTTTGGCGGCGGCGGGCGGTGGCGGCGGCGCTGCCTGGACCGGTGCAGCCGGGGCTGGGGCAGCGGCGACAGGCTCCGCTGCCGGTGCAGGGGCAGCCGGCTTGGGTGCCGACGATGGCGCCGATGGCGCGCTGCCCGGACGGCCTTTCGAGGCGGCGCGGGCCGCTTCCAGCGCCGCATTGATGGCGGCGCGGGCGGAACTGATGGGCGCACCCGATGCGGCCGGAGCAGCCGCTGGCGGCGTGGCTGGCGGCGGCGCCGCTGGTGCCGGCGCCGGCGATGAAACAGGTGCAGGCACCGCCGCGCGTGGCGGCACCGCTTCGCTGCGCGCGATGCTGGCGGCGGTTGCCGCGACCACGGCAGGCGGCGTCACGGCCGCGTGGCTGGCCACGCTGTTCGTGGCGGCGCGTGCCGCAGGTGCGGACGCGCCAGCGGCGGCGCGCGCGGCGGCCATGGCGGCGGGACGGTTGCCCGTTGCGGCGGCGGGAGCGGCCGCCGGCACGCCATCGGCGCCGCCTATGCCGGGCCGAAAGGCCAGCATGCGCAGCAAGGTCATGGTAAAGCCCGCGTATTCGTCGGGCGCCAGGCCCAGCTCGTTGCGGCCATGCACGGTGATCTGGTAAAACAGCTGCACTTCTTCCGCGTCAAACGCGGCAGACAGACGCACGATGTCCGCGTATTCGGGCAAGTCCTGCGGCAAGGCGGCCGGTACCGTTTGCGCCAGCGCAATGCGGTGCAGCAAAGTGCCCAGGTCCTGCAGGGCGCCGTTATAGGACAGGCTGCGCGACGCCATCTCGTCGGCCACGGCCAGCAGATCGGCACCATCCTGCTGCGCCAGCGCGTCGAGCAGGCGCACCAGGTAGGACTGGTCGAGCGCGCCCAGCATGCCTTGCACGGCGTCAAGCGTCACTGCTCCGGCCGCATACGCGATGGCCTGGTCCGTCAAGGACAGCGCGTCGCGCATGGAACCGTGCGCGCCCTGTGCCAGCAGGCGCAAGGCCGGCTGTTCGAAGGCGATGCCTTCCTGTCCCAGGATATTGTCCAGGTGGCTGATGATGTGGCCAGGCGGCATCTGCTTGAGGTTGAACTGCAGGCAGCGCGACAGCACGGTCACGGGAATCTTTTGCGGGTCCGTCGTGGCCAGGATGAACTTGACGTGCTCGGGCGGCTCTTCCAGGGTTTTCAGCATGGAATTGAACGCGTGGTTCGTCAGCATGTGCACCTCATCGATCATATAGACCTTGAAGCGCGCATTGCTTGGCGCATACACGGCTTGCTCGAGCAGCTGCGCCATTTCATCGACGCCACGGTTCGATGCCGCATCCATCTCTATATAGTCGACAAAGCGTCCCGCATCGATCGCCGTGCACGCTTCGCACACGCCACACGGCTGGGCCGTGATGCCACCCGTGCCATCGGGGCCGATGCAATTGAGCGACTTGGCCAGGATACGCGACAGGGTCGTCTTGCCGACGCCGCGCGTGCCCGTGAACAGGTAGGCGTGATGCAAGCGGCCGCTGTGCAAGGCATGCGTGAGCGCGCGCACGACGTGCTCCTGGCCAACGAGCGTCTCGAAATTCTTGGGGCGGTATTTACGGGCGAGGACTTGATAGGACATGCTGAGATTTTACCATGCGATTTTGCGGGTGATCCTGCGCGGCGGGCGCAAGCCTCATGGCCGGGCCACATTCAAATATGGCAAACGCGGCAAAGCAGCAATTGTATAACATGGAGAGTGGCATTCTGGAAAATCAGGCAAGCATGCGGACCGGCAAAACACAGGGCCGCAAAACAAAAAAGCCGCCAACGGCAGCTTTACTGTTTGTTTCCCGAAGGAGGCGAGCCTGATCTGCGGCACTCATGGTTAATAGCCGTGGCTGCTTCGTTCCCGACCTGACCAGGTTAGCCATGCCACGATGCGCAGGGGCCCGCCAGGGACAATTATAACCGACCTGCGCAAGATTGGGGAAGTTGCTGCGTGACCAGGCTAACCCAAAGGCAAAATCCGGGGTCGCACCCTGAGGGTACGACCCCGGCATCTGCTCTTGGGTTGGCCTTACAGGCCCAGCTCTTGCCAGATGCCATCCACCCTGGCCTTCACTTCCGGCGTCATGGCAATCGTCGTGCCCCACTCGCGCGTCGTTTCGCCCGGCCATTTATTCGTCGCGTCGATGCCCATCTTGCTGCCCAGGCCGCTGACGGGCGAGGCGAAGTCCAGGTAGTCGATCGGCGTGTTGTCGACCAGGGTGGTATCGCGGATGGGGTCGACGCGCGTGGTGATGGCCCAGATCACCTCTTTCCAGTCGCGGATATTGACGTCTTCGTCGACCACGACGATGAATTTGGTATACATGAACTGGCGCAGGAAGCTCCACACGCCGAACATCACGCGCTTGGCGTGGCCCGCGTACTGCTTCTTGATCTGCACCACGGCCATGCGGTAGCTGCAGCCTTCGGGCGGCAGATAGAAGTCCGTGATTTCGCTGAACTGCTTTTGCAGCAAAGGCACGAACACTTCGTTCAGGGCCAGGCCCAGCACGGCCGGTTCGTCAGGCGGCTTGCCCGTGTACGTGGAGTGGTAAATCGGGTCGCGGCGCATGGTGATGCGGTCGATGGTAAACACGGGGAAACTGTCCTGCTCATTATAGTAGCCCGTGTGGTCGCCATACGGCCCTTCCAGCGCGTGCTCGTAGCCGCTCGGATGGTTTTCATCCGGGTAGATATGGCCTTCGAGCACGATTTCGGCCGAGGCGGGCACGCGCAGCTCGCTGCCAATCGCTTTTACCAATTCGGTGCGGCTGCCGCGCAAGAGGCCGGC
The DNA here is from genome assembly GCF_059617925.1 of Janthinobacterium sp. JF4. Classification (NCBI taxonomy): domain Bacteria; kingdom Pseudomonadati; phylum Pseudomonadota; class Betaproteobacteria; order Burkholderiales; family Oxalobacteraceae; genus Janthinobacterium; species Janthinobacterium sp. JF4. The sequence continues at coordinate 23,976 of NZ_JCAQAV010000042.1, forward strand.
GAACTGGTATTCGGACAGACTGTCCGGCACCGGCGTGACGGCCCCTAATATAGTAGCGGGATCGGCGCCGAGCGCGACGGCGATCGGATACGGCTTGCCCTTGCTTTGAATCGCATGCTCGCGGAAGTCCAGCGCCCCGCCCCGGTGCGCCAGCCAGCGCATGATGACCTTGTTGCGTCCCAGTACTTGCTGACGATAGATGCCCAGGTTTTGCCGCTTCTTGTTCGGCCCCTTGGTGATCACCAGGCCCCAGGTGATCAGGGGCGCGATATCGCCGGGCCAGCAATGCTGGATCGGCAGGCGCGCCAGATCGACGTCATTGCCTTCCCAGACGATTTCCTGGCACTTCGCGCCGCGCAACTCTTTCGGCGACATGTCCCACACGGATTTCACCAGCGAACCGAGGCCCAGCAAGTCCTTGAAATCCTTCGGCGGTTCCGGCTCTTTCAGACGCGCCAGCACATGGCCGATCTTGCGCAACTCGCTGACGTCTTCCGCGCCCATGCCCAGCGCCACGCGGCGCGTGGTGCCGAACAGATTGCCCACCACCGGCATGTCGTATCCCGTCGGATTGTTGAACAGCAAGGCCGGTCCGCCAGCGCGCAAGGTGCGGTCGCACACCTCCGTCATCTCCAAAATCGGCGAAATGGGGGTCGAAATAGGCTTAAGTTCACCCATTTGTTGCAGCTGAGAAATAAAATCTCGCAAATCTGAATATTTCATGTGTTTTTAATTTTTTTTGACGTCGGACGCCGTTGCTGAAGGATCTATGCCAAGTAATTGATTTTATTGGCTTTTGGCACAATGCAAGACAAAAAGTAAGACATAAAAGTAATAAAGAATCGATTCGTTAGTATTGACTTGATATAAAACGGCTTCTACAATTCGCCCAACTTGAAAGAGCACGCCGGCCCAGGGCTTGATTTTAGCGTTTCTCTTTCATTCACGGAGTCGGGGCTCCACATGACATTTTAAGGAGTGTTTTCAAAAGGCGTCTGCCTTACCCCCGGTAAAAGTTGTATTGCGACTGATCCAATACCAAAACGGGACCGATCAGCTCAAGCAAGCAATGACGGCGTTTCTCGCACGCATCCATACGCGGCGGAAACGATGATATTTCTGATGCACGGCATTGGCAGTACCCACAACACCGCGAAACCGCGGAGGGACTGCCTGTTGACGCGACATTTCGGGGAACTCTATGACTCATCGTAGCACTGAAGCAGCATTGCCTGCTTCAACCGTGGCTGGCCAGCCAGCGTTGGCGCGTTTGCGCGCCCGCGCACAAGCCATTTCGGCACGTGGCGTATTGACGACGGCACAACATACACTGACAGTCTTCGGCATTTCCGCCCTGGCACTGATCGCCCTGCTGATGTTCCGCCCTGACCTGGGCAAGCAACTGACGCACAGCCTGTTCCCGCTGCCAATGGCAGAGGCGCAAGCCGTTGAAGCGCCGGCCTTGTCGGCACTGATGGAAGCGCCTGCTTCCGTGCAAACGGCCGCCGCCAACGAGGCGCCTTTGACCAAGGAAGAGAAAGCCTTGCTGGGCACGCAAAAGCAGCAGCAATGGGTCACCAACTGGCTCTCCAAGCGCTACCGCGTGGCCAACGATGCGACCAATATGCTCGTCTCGACGGCCTACCTGACGGCCCGTGAAATCAAGCTGGATCCGCTGCTGATCCTGGCCGTGATGGCCATCGAATCGGGCTTGAACCCGTTCGCGGAAAGCCCCGTCGGCGCGCAAGGCTTGATGCAAGTCATGTCGAAAGTACACCATGAGCGCTTCCAGGAAATGGGCGGCGTGCAGGCGGCCCTGAATCCCGTCGCCAACATCCGCGTCGGCTCGCTGATCCTGAAAGACTATGTCACGCGTGGCGGTTCCGTCGAAGCGGGCTTGAAAACCTACGTGGGCGCCGCCAACTTCGCCACCGACTCGGGCTACGGCTCGCGCGTGCTGGCCGAATACCGCCGCCTGAAACAAGTATCAAACGGCCAGCGCGTGCCGACCACGACGCCGGTGATGGCATCGAACACGCCAGCGCCAGTCAAGGCGCCTGCAGCGGAAAGCGGCAACATTACCATCAAGATCGCACCACACAACGAGATCGCGGGTCTCTGATCCCCCTGTGACCCTTTAAAAGCCCTCACAGGGGCGTCCAAAGAAAAAGCCACCAGCACTTGCGTGCGGTGGCTTTTTCTTTGCCCTGCGGCCTTAGCCGCAGGAGCTACGCTCTATATTACTTGCGCTTGTTGGCGCCCACTTCTTCCTCGCGGAATTTCACTGCCAATTTATCCAGCACGCCGTTCACATACTTGTGGCCATCGATACCGCCAAACGACTTGGCCAACTCGACCGCTTCGTTGATGACGACGCGGTACGGGATTTCCATGTTGTTCTTCAGCTCGAAAGCGCCGATCAGCAGGATGCCGTGTTCGATAGGCGACAGTTCTGCGATATTGCGGTCGATCAAGGGTGCCATGCTGTCGCGCAGCGCCAGCGAATCCTTGATGGCGCCGTACAGCAGCACCGTGAAATGATCGCCATCGGCCTTGTCGAAACCATGCGCGGCGCGAATATTGTTCACGACGGTGGTCGCGTCTTCATTATTCAGCAGCCACTGGTACAAGCCCTGCAGCGCAAACTCGCGCGCACGGTGACGCGGCGTGCGGTTTTTGCTGGGATTGGCGAGCAAATTTTTCTCAGTCATGATTGTTACCTGTTCTTAAGTACGTGTTCACTACAAATTCCGGCGAGACAGCGCGGCGCGCTTTTCAACGCGCCGCAGCCAACCGCGTGTCAGAACGTTCGAGAAAATGCTCAGAGCAAGACGCAAGCCCGAAGACAGTACGAATGTACGGCGAGGGCTTGCAACGCAGCTATGGGCGCTTTATCGGACGTTCACTACACGGCTAGTCCTCCTCGGATTCCTGCAACTCTTCTAGCGCTTGCGCTAAATTAGCCATTTCCACTGCCACGCGTGCCGCTTCGGCTCCCTTGACCAGCATGCGCACTTCCGCCTGCTCGTCGTTTTCCGTCGTCAACACTGCGTTGGCGATGGGGATGCCGTAATCGAGACCGACGCGCGTGATGCCCGCGCCCGATTCGTTCGATACCAGCTCGAAGTGGTAGGTTTCACCGCGAATCACGGCGCCCAGGGCGATCAGGGCGTCAAATTGCTCGGTTTCTGCCATTTTTTGCAGAATCAGTGGGATTTCCAGGGCGCCCGGCACGGTCACGTGCAGGATATCTTCATCGGCCACGCCCAGCTTGCTCAACTCTTCCAGGCATGCCGACAGCAAGCCACCACCGACGATTTCATTGAATCGTGCCTGGACGATACCGACGCGCAAACCTTCGCCGGCAAAATTGGTTTCATAAGTTCCTACGCTCATCATATGCCTCTTTAATCTGGTGGTTCAGGGCGGCATGCACATGCCGCCATCGTTTACTCTCACATCGACGCCTGACAAAATCGCGACGCGCAGTCGATTTAGTCAGGCGTCTGGCCTGGATGGCACTGAAAACCCGTTACTTCCAGGTCGAAACCGGCCATCGACGGCATCTTGCGTGGACTGGCCAGCAATTGCATCTTGCTCACACCCAGGTCGCGCAGGATTTGCGCACCGATGCCATAGCTGCGCAAGTCCATGCTGGCAGCGCGGCCTTTCGGCTTGGCTTGCGGCGTATCGAGCGCGGCGAACTGGGCAAACAGCTCGCTCGACGTCTCGCCACAGTTCAGCAAGACCATCACGCCCCGCTCGGACTGCTTGATGGCGGCCATCGAGGCAGCCACCGTCCACGAGTGGGTGGTCGCTTCGCTTTCCAGCACGTCCAGCAGGGAAACGGGCTGGTGCACGCGCACCAGCGCTTCCAGGCCGGGCGCCAGGTCGCCATGCACGAGGGCCAGGTGGGCCGAGGCGCTGGGCTTGTCGCGGAACGCGATCAAACGGAATTCGCCGTGCGCCGTGTGCAGCGTGCGCTCGGCAACGCGCTCGACCAGGGACTCCGTCTGGCTGCGGTAATGAATCAGGTCGGCGATCGTGCCGATTTTCAGGCCATGTTGCTCGGCAAACACCAGCAAGTCCGGCAGGCGCGCCATGGTGCCGTCGTCCTTCATGATTTCGCAAATCACGGAAGCGGGCGTCAGGCCGGCCATGGCCGTCAGGTCGCAACCGGCTTCCGTATGGCCTGCGCGCATCAGCACGCCGCCTTTTTGCGCTTTCAGGGGGAAGATATGGCCAGGCTGGACGATATCGCTGGGCTGCGTGCCCTTGGCCACGGCCACCTGGATGGTCTTGGCGCGGTCGGCGGCGGAAATGCCCGTCGTCACGCCTTCGGCCGCTTCGATGGAAACAGTAAAGTTGGTGCCGTAGGCCGTGCCGTTGCGCGACGTCATCATCGACAGGTTCAGCTCGTCGCAACGCTCTTCCGTCAGGGTCAGGCAGACCAGGCCACGCGCATGCGTGATCATGAAATTGATGGCTTCAGGCGTCACGAAATCGGCGGCAAGCACCAGATCGCCTTCATTTTCCCGGTCTTCTTCATCGACCAGTATCACCATGCGGCCGGCGCGCAATTCAGCGACGATCTCTTCGGTGCTGGATATAGACATTGTTCATCCTCGTAGGACGCCTGGCAAAACCTGCTGCGCGTCGGTATAGGCGGCTTGCGATGCTCACCGTACCTTCGTACGGTTGCGCTTCTCGGCCACCTCTCCCTTCCGCTCGCGACGGTTTTGCCAGGCGTTGTTAATGAAACTAAAAACTGAAACTGAAACATCGAGCGCGAATACTCCGCGAATTTCCGGGAATTTTCTTATAACCTGCTATTTTAAAGGATTTAGCGCTAGCAGACCTGAAATAAGACAGGATTGCGGCACGGATGCCGCAGCCGGCATCACAAAGCGCCAATTCCTCGATCCAGCGCAAACGGCGGCGGCAAAACGCGCGCCGCCGGCCTTGCGAAGAGCATAAGATCAGCCAGTCACCGCCACGGCGCTGACGCCCCATTCGCAGCGACACCCACACAGGAGCGGCAACATGAAAACCAATGGATCGGCCATCTGGTCAGGCGGCATCAAGGACGGCAAGGGCGCCATCAGCACGCGCAGCGGCGCCTTGCAGGAATATCCCTACGGCTTTGCCAGCCGCTTCGAAGGCAAGCCGGGCACGAATCCCGAGGAATTGATCGGCGCCGCCCACGCGGGCTGCTTCACCATGGCCCTGTCGCTGATCCTCGGCGAAGCGGGGCTGACGGCGGAAAAGATGGAGACGACGGCCGAAGTGACCCTCGACAAGGTCGACGATGGCTTTGCCATCACGGCCGTCCACCTGATCCTGAAAGCAAAAATTCCCGGCGCCGACCAGGCCAGATTCGAGGAATTGACAGGCAAGGCCAAGGCCGGCTGCCCCGTGTCGAAGCTGCTTAAAGCCAATATCACGCTGGACGCCACCCTGCTGCCCTAGATTTTCGTCACGGGCTTGACGGGTTCCACGGCAGCGACGGGCGCCACCAGTGGCAGACGCGAGTCGCTGGCCGGCAATGGCCGGTTCATCAAGCCGGGATTCAGGGCTGCATTGTTCAGGTTATACGCGGCGATGGCTGCCGCCACGGACGGGTCTTGCGATGACGGCGGCGGCACGGCCATGCCGGCGTTTTGCGCGGCCAGTTGCTGCGCCTGCGCATTTTGCTGGGCCAGCCGGGCTTGCGCCGTCGCCAGGCCCGCGTCCGCTTGCCCCTGCGCCACGCGCGCCAGCGACCGCGCCCGGTCACTGGCCGCTTCTGCCGCTATTTGCGCGTCGCTGGCGGCCAGCTGCGCCCGCGCCGCATCGTCCGCCGCTGCTTGCGCCTGCTGCTGCACCTGCCCTTGCCGCAATTCGTCCACCCGCGCAGCTTCCCGCTGCTGCGCCTGCTGATCGGTATTGATGCGTTCGCTGTCCATGCGTTCGGCGTCCAGGCGCTGGGCATCGACGCGCTGGCTATCTGCCCGCTGCATCTGCGGCGGTTCTGCTGCATCGGCGGCTGCTTGCGCCGACGGCTGGGGCCGCAACTCCTGCAAGTCCAGGTTCAGTTCTTCCACTTCCAGTTGCTGCTGCAGTTCCAGCTGCCGCTGCGCAATGGCGGCCGTCTGCGGCGGCGCCGCGTCAATGGCTTGCGGCTGCGCGGCGCCGGACGGCAATGCTGCGCCCGTCAAATCCGCTTCGACCACGGCGGCCAGCGGCGCGCCCTGCTGCTGGGCCAGCACGGCGCCCACCTGCGCCAGCACGTCCGTTCCCTGTTGCAAGGCATCGAGGGTAGCATTGCTGTCGGCCGCATACGCGGCCTGTAAAGTTGCAGCATCGACATCTTCATTGCGCAAGTCGATGCCGATGCGCGCCAGGCCCGCCTGGGTCAGCAAGTTGCCGTCCTGCGCCAGCGCGGCCGCCGCATCCGTCGTGCCATCGCCCGACAGCAAATCGTAGCGCTGCGCCAGGCTGCCCGGCGTGTCGCCGGCCGTCGCCAGCTGGCTGGCATCAATGCCGCTCGTTTGCAGCTGGGCGAACGATTCCGTCAGCTGCCGCGCCAGCGCCAGCAAGTCGTCATTGACGTTCACGGGGGTATTTGCCGCCCTGGCCTCTTCCGTGGCGCCCTGCAAGGCCAGCAGTTGCCGGCGCGACAGGGCCACGCCGGACAGGAACTGGCCCAGCGGAGAAATATCGACCTGGGTCGAGGACAGGATGGCAAGGGCCGCCGCCGCGCTGGATGCCGGCACGGGCAGCGCAGGCGCCAGCGGCGCAGTCTCGCCCACGCGGGACGTGGCCGGGATGGTGTTGGGCACAGTTGCGCGCGAAATCGGGTCCATGGCTAGCCTCCACTGCGGAAAGCTTCATAGTATGCGCGTCTGAAAGAAAAGCAACACACGCCTGGCAAGGCGGAGGCTGTGTTGCTGCACTCAGTGCTGTGTTCTTATCTCAGGCGGCAGCCTTGTCCAGCGACAGCATGCGCTCGACATAGCGGGCGATCAGGTCGATCTCCAGGTTGACCTTGCCATCGACCGTCAAGTGTTTCAGAGTCGTCATGGCGATCGTGTGCGGGATCAAATTGATCGAGAAGCGGCAGCCGTTGACGGCGCCCGCGCCCAGGTCTTCCACTCTGTTGACGGTCAGGGACACGCCATTGACGACGACGGAACCCTTGAAGGCCAGGTATTTCGCCAACTCGTGCGGCGCTTCGATGACCAGTTCCCACGATTCGCCCACGGCTTCGAATTTGCGCACGATGCCCAGGCCGTCGACGTGGCCGGACACCAGGTGGCCGCCCAGGCGCTCGGCCAGGGTCAGGGCTTTTTCCAGGTTCACTTCCGTGGTGGTATCGAGGCCCACGGTGCAATTGAGGCTTTCGCGCGAGACATCGACGGCAAAGCCCGTGTCCGACTTTTCCACCACCGTCATGCAGGCGCCATTGATGGCGATCGAATCGCCCAGGGCCACGTCGGCCAGCGGCAAGCCGCCAGCGTGGATGTTCAGGCGCACGCCGGCATCAATGCCGCCGTCGAGTGCTTGCACGGTTTCAATCTTGCCGATGGCGGCAACAATTCCTGTAAACATGAACTAACCCTATAAAAGTGTAAAAGTATTAATTGCGCTGGGCGAATCTTGCAAGGATACGCACATCTTCGCCCACTTGCTGAACCTGGTGAAATTGCAAAGTGCGCTGCTGTTTGATATCCGTCAAGGCGGGCAAGGCAAACATGCCTTGCGCATCGCCCAGCAAAGTGGGCGCCAGGTAGACCAGCAGCTCGTCGACGCAGCCTTCGCGGATCAGCGAGCCGTTCAGCCTGGAGCCGGCCTCGACGTGGACTTCATTGATGTGCCGGCGGCCCAGTTCCAGCATCAGCGCAGGCAAGTCGACCTTGCCGGCCGCGTCCGGCAACAGGATGACTTCCGCGCCCAGGGCGCGCAGCTGCGCCTCCTTTTCCGGGTTGGCAACGGCCGCCACGATCCACGTGCCGCCGCCAGCAAGGATGCGCGCGTCTAGGCTGATGTCGAGCCGGTTGTCGACGACGATGCGGCGTGGCTGGCGCGGCGTCTCGACGGCGCGCACGTTCAGTTGCGGATCGTCCGCCTTGACCGTGCCGATGCCCGTCAGGATGGCGCAGGCGCGGGCGCGCCAGGCATGGCCATCGGCGCGCGCTGCCGGCCCCGTGATCCACTGGCTCTGGCCATTGTGCAAGGCCGTCATGCCGTCCAGGCTGGCCGCCGTTTTCAGGCGCACCCACGGCTTGCCGCGCTGCATGCGCGAGAAAAAGCCGATATTCATTTCATATGCCTCGTCGGCCAGCACGCCCGTGGTGACGGCGATGCCGGCCGCTTGCAGCTTGGCCAGTCCCTGCCCCGCCACCAGCGGATTCGGGTCCGTCATGGCGGCCACGACACGGCCCAGCCCCGCGCGCACGAGCGCATCGGAACAGGGCGGCGTGCGGCCATGGTGGTTGCACGGCTCCAGCGTGACGTACGCCGTGGCGCCGCGCACGTCGTTGCCGCGCGCCGCCGCGTTGGCCAGCGCTTGCACCTCTGCATGATCCTGCCCGGCCGCCTGCGTCACGCCGGCGCCAATCACCTGGCCATCCCTGACGATCACGCAGCCGATGCGGGGATTGGGCGAGGTCGTGTACAAACCGCGCGCCGCCCATTCCAGCGCCAGGCGCATGCCATCGATATCGTTGAGTATTTCCACGGGCTTCTTTGATTGTGAGTAATAGATAAGTCGGGTTACGAACTGTCGGCCACGCCGCTGCAATTGGCTGCCTGCTGCTGCGGATCGCACACGCGCACCCTGCCCAGCATATTGATTTTAATATGCCGCACCTGCTTTCCCAAAGCCAGGGACAAGGTACCCCAGCGCGCCGCCAGGCTATTGGTCGCGCTGCAACTGCGTCCTGCGCCATTGTAGGCGATATAAAACGGTGCCGTGGCCGACGAAAACGCAAACTGGGCCGTGATGCCCGCCGGCAGCGGTCCCTGGCGGAACAGCAATTCGTCATCGCCATCGAACGCCAGGTTGGCATTGCGGTCGATGAATGCCAGCCAGCCCGTGCGCCAGTCCGTGCCACCGGGCCCGGCCGGTATCAGCAGCACGCGCTGGCCGCGCGCCATCGCCTGCGCCCGCGTCAATTCGATGGCCGAAAATAGATCCGTGGCCGCCGCGCGTACCTGCTGGCGCGCCAGCACCTGCTGCAGGCTGGGCATGGCAGCGGCCGCCAGCAGCGCGGCCATCGCCAGCACGGCCAGCAATTCGAGCAGGGTGTGCCCCGCCCGGCGCGGATGCATGCGCGTGCTCATGGCTTAGGGCCAGCAATGGCTGGCCGGGCCGCTGCTGCCGCGCTGCCCCGTGCTGTTCAAGGAAAGTACGCCGCAATCGGCATCCTGGAACTGCGCATCGACCTTGGCCGTGCCCGGCATGGCACGCAACAGCACGCATTGCCCGATAGTCAACCCGGGACAGGCCAGCGCCTCGATTTCATACGCGCTGCCGGCCGCGCTGGCAGCCGGCCCTTCGCCGGACCACCACGGAAATGGCGGCGCTGGCGACGCCGAGGAAAATGCCAGGTAGTGATTGTTTTGCGAGTAATAGCGTTCCTGCTGCTGCATCAACCGCAACAGAGCCGCCTGCCCCTGCACCCGCTTGGCACGCACGACATGGCCGTGATAAGCGGGCACGGCCAGCGCCAGCAGCAGGCTCATGATCGCCAGCGCGGACAGCAGTTCGATCAGGCTGAAGCCCGGCGGGTTGACAACAGGAACGCCACCGTTTGCAGCGGCCCAGTTCCGCCTTGCCAACGTTCCCATGCGATCTCCCTTCTTCCCCAAAAAACGCCAGCCGATGCGCCTGCCTCGCCTGCGCCTATTTTTTCTTGGCCGCCTCGTGCAATTCGCGCCAGTTCGCCACTTCGCGCCAGCTGAGACGCCGGGCCGGCAGCGGCGCGCTGACCACCTTGAGCCCCGTACCGCTGGCCGCGCCGGGCAAGCCCGGTTGCAGCACGGCCAGTTCCTTGCGCCCGTCGGCCCGCCCTGCCGCCGTCGCGGCGCCCACCGTGCTGTTCAATTCCAGCGCCAGCGGCGGCGCGCGCGCCAGGCCATCGAACAAGCGCCCCGTCTGCGCGCCCGCCTGCACGACACCGGCGCCATCGGCGGCAAAGCCGCTCAGCACATCGAGCACGTACAGGCGCGTGGCCGGCTTGCTGCAGGGATCGCGCCCGGGCAGGACGGTATTGAACAGCACCTTGCCGGCGGCCAGCACGGGACTGCTGATGCTGCGTTCGCCCGTCTGCGCGGTATTGAGAAAATCGAGGTACCAGCCGCGCATGGCGTTGCTGCCCGTATAGCGCAGCTCGCTGCCGTCGACGCGCACTCCCGCCGCCGCCTCGCCCAGGCTGCGCTGTTCCAGGTCGTCCCGGCTGCGCGTGGGCGATGACTCGCGCACATCATCGTGCACGGCGTAAAACGACTGCGACAGGAAGGCGGAAGGCCAGGTATCGGCCGCTTCGACCAGCTTGCCCGTGCCGAACAGCAGAACATAGCCGCCACCGGGCGCATACGCTACGCTCAATTGCTGCGTCACGGGCTGGCGCCGGCCCTGCGCATCGCGCGCGACAAACACGAGCTTGCGCCCCTGGCCCTCCTTCCACGGCGGTCCGCCCGACATGTCGAGGCGCCAGATGTTGCCCTGCAAATCACCCGCATACAGATACGCCAGCGCACCATCGCCGCCCGGCACCACGGCGGGCGGGCCCAGCGCGCGGGGCATGGCGTCAGCGCCCGCGTTCGCGCCCGCTTCAGTGTCATTGCCGCCATCGCTGCCGCCGGCCACGGGCACCTTGAGGCGGAAGTAATTACTCCCTAACACCCAGGGTGTGCCAGGCGCCTTGTCCAGCGCCAGCAGGAAAATGGCGGCGGCCGATGCGGGCGCCGTCGTGTCCTTGCCGTCATTCACATGGTTGTTGTAGCCGCTGGCGACGATGGCAAAATCGCGGTAGGCCGGTACGCCCTCCTTGCCGCCTATATTGATGCGGGCAAAGGCGGGCGGCGCGCGCACGTTGCCGATCAGCTTGTCGTCGCGGTCCGAAAATTCCCACAGCGCCCCGTCTTGCGCAAAACGCATCGGGTCGGTGATGTCGAGCGCAAACACGCCTTGCGCTCCGCCGCCCATGCCCGACACCAGCACCGTCTTCCAGTGACCCGACGCCAGCACTTCCGCCGTGGCCGCCGCGCCGTCGAGCAGCGGCCCGGGACTGTAGTGAGTGCTCGCAGCGGCTGGCGCAAGGTGCAGCAGCGCCTGCGGCAGATAGGCAAACACTTCGCTGCCCGTGCGCGCATCGTACGCATGCAGCAAGCCATCGTTGGCCCCCAGGTACAGCATTTTGCGGCGCTGCAGCAGCGCCTGGCGGTGCAAGCCATAGGCGGCGCCCGGCATGCCCAGCCCCGGCGCGCCCACGTACAGCAGATTGCCGTACGGTGACGCCCCCAGACTGCCTGACCGGCGCCGCAGGAAACCATCCGGCTGGCCCACCTCGTGCGTGCGCTGGCCCAGCAGATACGCCAGGCGCGCTTCTCCTTGTACCGCTTGGCCATCGCCGCCATCGAAGGCGCCGCGCTGTTCCGCATCGAGCCGCTTCCAGGCCAGCGGCATCAGGGCACCCTTGGCGTCGGGCGTGTAGACGGGACGCAAGGGTGCCGGCGTTCCATCCGGTACGGGCATATCCAGTCCACCAACGCGCCACCATGGCTTGCCGGGAAGCAGCGCCCCATCGGCGCCCACGGCAAACGCGGTGCGCGACAAGGTCATGCTGCCATCGGCCAGGCGCATCTGCGTCTGGAACCAGTATGCCTCTTCCGTACCGCTGGCCAAAGCCATCAGGGCTGGTCCTGCCAGCGTCGCGGGCAAAGTAGCCTTGTCGGCGGCCGCAAAGGCCGCGCGCAGTCCCGCGACCAGGGCGGCCGGATCGCTGCCGGGCAAGTAGTGGGCGGGCCAGCGGCCGTCCAGGCTCCATTCATCCAGCGCGCTGCCCGTTGCGCTCTTGTAGGGGTTGGCGTCGCCATTCGCATCGAGAAAGCCGCCATACTTGGCCGCCAACAACAAGGGAGTGGCGGCAGATTCGCTGGCCGGGTCGCCCTGGCGCAAGTCGCCCGCATAGTGCCCGACCTTGGCAACGCCGTCATTCTTGCCGCCAGGACGCAGTGGCTGCACATGCGACCAGTAGGCCAGGCCTGCCGCATGGTAGCTGGCGCCGCCCGCCCCTTCGGCCAGCATTTCCAGTGCCGCCAGTTCCGGCCGTGGCATGGGATTGCCCTGCGCGCCGCCGCTTTCCAGGCTGCCCACCGCACGCGTCCAGGCCATCGCATCGAACGGCGGCGGCGAAAAACTGTCCGGCGCGCGGGCACGGTCGCCGTTTGATGCGGGAGTTAGCGGGACATTGCCGGGCACGTAGCGGTCGCCCGCCATGCCCGCATCGCCCAGGCTGACGACGATGTGGCGCTGGCAGCTGGCCATTTGCGGGTCGCTCCACGCAATCACGACGGGCAAGCCATCGTCGATGGCAGGCGGGGTCGTGACAGGCGGCACCGGGGCGCTCGCTTGCCGGCCCTGCAGGTAGCGCAGCGATTCGTACAACAATTCAGCCAGCGGCGCCGCGCTGGCGTACGCGCCGGGATGCGCGGCGTTGCCGCGCCCCAGGCCATTGATGTAAGCGGTCACCCCGCCGCCAGGGCCCGCAGCTTGAGCCGCATACACGCCGGTGGCGGGATTCCACTCGGCGCCAGCATTGTCTTGCGGCAAAAAGTCGGGCGCCGTCCAGCGCTGTCTTCCCACGTGGGCCAGCGGCGCGCGCAGCACGCCGCCATACACGGGGCCGGCGCTGGCGGGCATGCCATTCAAATGGCCAAACACGCCCACGCGTACCCTGCCGCCATGGCGCTGCACGGCGCCCACCGGCTTGTAGTTCTTGCCATACGCCAGGCACAAGTCGTCGCGCAACGGCCCCTCATCGGCATCGCACACGCGCACGCGCGCGAGGAACACGCCATGCGTGGCAGCAAAGCCAGGCGTGTCGCAACTGCCGCCCGGAGGCAAGCTGGCGTCGCCGAACAGCAGGCGATTACGGCAGGAAACGATGGACAGTTGCGCCAGCGCAAACGGTGTCGCCGCCGTCACGCCTGTCTGCAAGACCTTGCGCGGAAAAAAGACGGGGTGGGCAAAGAAGTCGACGGCGCTGCCCGCATCGGGCAAAGAGGCGCGCTGCAGCACCGTCTTGCGCACTTCGTCGATGACGCGGTCGCCGCCCGTCAGGGCGTAACGGACGATGTCGAGCATGCTGGTGCTGGCCCAGTTGAGAAAGTTGCCGCTGAAACTGTCGCCGCCGCAACCGTGCTGCGCATCGGCCGGTTTCAGCACGGAGAAGTAAGCGGTCGCTACGCGCGAGTCCGGCAGCATGGCGCCGTCCTTGCTGCGGTACGGATAGCTGTAGCACATGCGCGCATGGAAGTACCCTGCGTACTCGCGCTGCGGCGCATAGTCGCCGCCATGCGCGGCAGCGGCCGCCGCATGCGTGAAAGACAGGTTGAGCAGCAGATTCGGCGGCACTCTGGCGCCGTACAAACCCGCGTCGGCCCGCGCCAGCGTCACGGGAGGTGCGGCCGCGATGGCGGGACCGCAAACCAGGCTGGCCAGGCAAGCCAGCAGCAAGCAGACGGACGCCAGCGCCCTCATGGCCCCGCTCCCGCCACCTGTTTGCGATAATAGCTTTGCAGCACGACTTGCGTGCTTTCCTGCGCGCCAAAACCCATGGCCGTGATGCGGTACACATAGCTTTCCGTGGCCAGGCCGCCAGCCACGGCCGTGGCCTGCGCGCCGGGCGGGTGAAACGGCAGCAGTTCGATCAGGTAGCGGGGCCGGCGCGACGGCAGGAAACCCTGTCCCGTCTGCATGGCGGCGCCCGTGAACTGCCCGTACGGCACGGCGCGGCTACTCGCTTGCGCGCCATCGAGGTCCGTACTTAGCCAGAGCGCTGGCGCATCCGGGGCGGCGGGCAGGCACAAGCCCAGTGCGCCTCCCTCGCCGCAACCATCCGCAAACCCTGCCGCACTGCCTGGCGCGAAGAGGCCGCTGCGTCCCGGCGCGCCGGGCAAACCTTCGATATCGTTCTGCGCATCCACCAATGCCTCCTCCGCCGCCTGAAACGCGATCTGCCGGTCGCGTTCGCCGCGTGCCGCCTTTTCGCCCTGCAAGGCCATCTGCGCCGCCGATATGCCCAGCAACAAGATGATCACAAGCAGGCACAGCACATACACGAGGGTGGCGCCACTGCGGCGTGCATGAGGTGGACACCATAGTGCGCAACAGCGGACGCCCCTGTCTGCCATCGCGCCGCCTGTCTAGGCCGGCCCGTTGCGCAGCATGATGCTCGTCTGCACCAGTTGCCGCAGCCGTGAGCGCGTTGCGGCGGGCAAGGACGCGCGCGCGATGCGCACGCCCGTATCGCCGGCGCCGTGCGCCTCGGCATACGCCTTGCCGAACAGGTCGAACTGCGCCGGCCCCAGTTCCGCCATCTTGTCCGCCTGGCCCGCCTCGCCATGCAGCAACAGCGCCACGCGCACGCTGGCCACGCGCTTCCAGTGCGTGCGCCGGCAAAAATCGCGCTGGCGCGCGGCCGCATCCGCCCCCGCCAGCACCAGCGCCGCATCGTAGGCGTCGAGCGCGCTGGCGTTGACATAGCGGTTCGCCACGCCGTCGGGCGGCGTATCCGTGTCGAGGCCGTACAGCACCTGAAAAGCGTCGACGCCACGGATGATGGCGTCCGCCCCCCAACCGTTCGCGCCACGGTATTTGCAGCGCAATTCCCCCTCGCCATCGGCGCCCTGCGCCACATAGAAAATGCTCCAGCCCCGCTGCGCCTCCGTTTGCGCGGCGCCCACGCCGAAGCCCGCGCAATTGAGCACGGTTCCGTCGCCGCCCGCCTCCTTGCCGGCGCCGTAATAGCGCAGGGCCAGCACGTCGCTGCCATGCAGGGCGCCGGGCAGCGCGCCGCTGATGCCTTCGCTGTTCTTGCCGAGGCTGCGCGCGTCGAGCCCGGCGACATTTGCGCTGTCGTAATCGGCATGGGCGACAGGCGCGGCGCTGCTGTCCCAGTTCACGTACGCCGTCTGGCGCACGGCGCGGGCGATGGCGTCGAGCGCATAGCGGCCGTTGTCGTCCAGCCGCGCGCCGGCGGACTGGTCGCCATAGCTGCCGCTGGCCGCGAGCAGCATGGTGCTGGCGGCCAGCATCAGCAGCGCACCCAGCGACAGGGCCACCAGCAATTCCACCAGGCTCATGCCACGATGCGGATACAGGACGATGTTCATGCGCCGCCTCCGCCCAGCTGGAATGCCAGCCTGGGCAGCGACTCGTTTGCCCCATTCACGGCGGGCGAGCCATCGGGCAAGCGGGCGCGCCAGCCCAGCTTGATGACGATGGGCGCGCCCTTGCCGCCGCTGCACGCCCAGTGCAAGCCTTGGGCGGCGGCGTCCCACGCGGGAGCATCGCGGCAGATATGCAGACGCGCGCCTGGCAAGGCAGCATGCAGCCCTTGCTTCCACTCGGCGATGTCGAATTGCGCCAGTTCGGCCGCGCTGCAGGCGCTAGCACCGAAGCAGTCCGGCGCGCCACCGCCAGCTTCGGCAGCGTCCGCCGCCGCGTAGGCCACGTTCAGGTAGGGGTTGCCCGTATCGGGTCCATTCATGAGCACGCTGTTCGCGCGCATGCGCTCGGCCATGCTGGCGGCCAGCTGCACGCCCACCGACAACAGCGCCGACTCGTGGCGCGCGCGCAGGGAGTGCAGTTGCAGGATGCTGGCACCAAGCAAGCCTAGCGCCAACAGCAGCAGCGACACGAGCACCTCGACGAGGCTGCTGCCACCCGCAGGAAACATAGTGCGACCGCCATTGCGCATGTGCTACTCCCTTCCGCAGAAAGAGTCGCAAGATCAGGCGGCCCAGCTACAAGATAGGCGCGCGCAAGAAGCCGGGTCTGCGCTGGCGCAAACAACACGGCGATAATTGAGAAGGACAGCGTTGGGATTGATCAGGCTGCTTGCCAGGCGAACGCTGGCATGATGAAGACGGGGCGCATGAGCGGCCCCGTTGTCGGAAAAGTGTACGTCAGGGCTTGCTGCGTGCCTGCCCCACTTCGGCGATCGCATCCTGGAACTCGGCCAGGTCTTCGAAATTCTTGTAGACGGAGGCGAAGCGGATATAGGCGATCTTGTCGAGGCGCTTGAGTTCTTGCATGACGAGCTCGCCGATATAGCCGGAATCGACTTCGCGCAAGCCGCTGGTGAGCAGTTTTTCCTGGATGGAGGCGATGGCCGTATCCACGGAGGCGGCCGCGACGGGACGCTTGCGCAAGGCCAGCATCAAACTGCCGCGCAACTTATCCGCAGCGAACTCCGTCCGGCTGCCATTCTTTTTGACGACGGCCGGCATGATAAGTTCAATGCGTTCGTAAGTCGTAAAACGCTTGTCGCATTTGCCGCAGCGGCGGCGGCGCCGAATGGCATCCCCTTCCTCCGATACGCGCGTATCGAGAACCTGGGTGTCGCCGTGCTGGCAAAATGGACATTTCATGGGCTGGCTACAACTTTATAGTAATAATTACGGGAAATCGCCGCCCTTGTACAAAGGGCGCCCGAATCACTCCGGGCGCCCTTGGGCACGACTGGAATGTGTCAGACAGAATCTTACTCCGTATGACACATTCTGGACAAATAATTATGCGTACACCGGATGCGCGTCGGCCAGCACTTTCACGGCCGCTTTCACGCGCTCGATGGTGGCGGCGTCATGCGGATTGTCCAGCACGTCGGCGATCAGGTTGCCCACTTCTTCCGCTTGCGCTTCCTTGAAACCGCGCGTCGTCATCGCCGGGCTGCCCAGGCGGATGCCCGAGGTGACGAAGGGTTTTTGCGGGTCGTTCGGGATGCCGTTCTTGTTGCAGGTGATGTGCGCGGAACCGAGGATGGCTTCGGCTTCCTTGCCCGTCAGGTTCTTGGCGCGCAGGTCGACCAGCATGACGTGCGACTCGGTGCCGCCGGACACGATGCGCAGGCCGCGCTTGATCAGGGTTTTCGCCAGCACGTCGGCGTTCTTGATCACTTGCTTCTGGTATTCGACGAATTCAGGGCTCAGCGCTTCCTTGAAGGCGACAGCCTTGCCGGCGATCACGTGCATCAGCGGGCCGCCCTGGATGCCAGGGAAGATGGCCGAGTTGATGGCTTTTTCGTGCTCGGCCTTCATCAGGATGATGCCGCCGCGCGGGCCGCGCAGCGATTTGTGCGTGGTCGAGGTGACGAAGTCGGCGAACGGCACCGGGTTCGGGTACAGGCCGGCGGCGATCAGGCCGGCGTAGTGGGCCATGTCGACCATGAAATAGGCGCCAACTTCCTTGGCGATCTTGCCGAAGCGTTCGAAGTCGATCTTTTTCGAGAACGCGGAGGCGCCGGCGATGATCAGTTTCGGCTTGCGTTCGCGGGCCAGGCGCTCCATTGCCTCGTAGTCGATGTCTTCTTCCGCCGTCAAGCCATACGACACGACGTCAAACCATTTGCCGGACATGTTCAGCGGCATGCCGTGGGTCAGGTGGCCGCCTTCGGCCAGCGACATACCCATGATCAGGTCGCCTGGTTTCAACATGGCAAAGAACACGCCCTGGTTCGCCTGCGAACCGGAATTCGGCTGCACGTTCGCGCATTCGGCGCCGAACAGCTGTTTCACGCGGTCGATGGCCAGTTGCTCGGCCACGTCGACGTATTCGCAGCCACCGTAGTAGCGCTTGCCTGGATAGCCTTCGGCATATTTATTCGTCAGCTGCGAGCCTTGCGCTTCCATGACGGCTGGCGACGTGTAGTTCTCCGACGCGATCAGTTCGATGTGGTCATGCTGGCGCGTGTTCTCTTTTTGAATGACGGCGAACAATTCAGGATCGACGTTGGCGAGGGTGTGATCTTTTGCAAACATGTAAAAACTCCAAGTATGAGGGTGCTTGTACTGGCAGGTTGGATCGAATGAGGGGAGCCGGCGTTAATTGAATAACAACACTTGACGGGCAGCCTCTTCGTGCTTTTCCATAGTGGCTACCCAGGCGAACGGCTGATGAAAAATCTCACGTTTCCCGGTGGGTGCCCACCTTTCGCCGGTTTGCCGATCGCCATCCAGGCAGATCGCCGACTTTTCGCCAGTCACGTGAGACGTAATGGAAGTCAAATTGTAAGTTAAGTGCCCAAATTGAGCAAGGAATGCAACCGTGCGGCTATAATCGCCGCGCGCCAACGCAAGCCGGGCATGCCACGAGCCGCCCGGGTGCGTGAATGCGGTGCTTAAGCTTGACTTAAACCTGGTCAAGGCATGTAAGCGTATGTTACGGGGCTTGCCATTGCCTACCCCGGATTTACAATGCTGCGGTGCAACTTATATGCAGCTTTTGCATGGCTTTCCAGCAAGCGCCCACAGTCACAAGAAGAAAAATCGCGTAAAATGTTGCTCAATCTCACTACTGGCGCAATAAACATGCCTTCAGTCTTTACCTGGAACGTACGTGTCTACTATGAAGACACCGACGCCGGCGGCATCGTCTATTACGCTAACTACCTGAAATTCTTCGAGCGCGCGCGCACAGAATGGCTGCGCGCCATCGACGTGGGCCAGCAGGCATTGCTGGAACAGCATGACGCAATGTTCGTTGTCAAAAGCGTCAACGCCGACTATCATGCGCCAGCCAGGCTCGATGACACGGTAAGATTAACCCTAAGCATAGAAAAAATGGGGCGAGCCTCCATCGTTTTCCTGCAACAAGCCTGGTGCGGCGACCGCCTGCTCAACACGGCCCGCGTCAAGATCGGCTGCGTCGATTCGGCCCTGCGCCCGCGCGCCGTGCCTGATGCAGTCGCGGCCCGCATGCGCGCCGCCTGAGCCCTACCTGCCACCCCCGGACAATTCACCCAACAGACTGCCAGCCAATGAACGTTACACAAGATCTTTCTTTCCTCGCGCTCATCTCCAATGCCCATTTGATCGTGCAACTGATCATGGCCCTGCTGCTGCTGATTTCCCTGACCAGCTGGACCTACATTTTCCGCAAGATGTTTGCCGTGCGCCAGGCGCGCAAGCAAACCATCGAATTCGAACGCAGCTTCTGGGCCGGCGGCAACCTGCATGCGCTGCACCAGAACGCCAGCGGCAACCGCGACCAGAGCGGCGCGCTGGCCCGCATCTTCGATGCCGGCATGGGTGAATTCATCAAGGGCAAGGCTTCCTACGGTTCGCGCGAAGCGTTGGACGTCGGCGCCGTGCTCGACGGCGCACGCCGCGCCATGCGCGCCGCTTTCCAGCGCGAAATGGACGTGCTCGAATCGCACCTGGCCTTCCTCGCTTCCGTCGGTTCCGTCTCGCCGTACATCGGCCTGCTCGGCACCGTGTGGGGCATCATGAACGCCTTCCGCGGCCTGGCCAACGTGCAGCAAGCCACCCTGGCCGCCGTCGCGCCCGGCATTGCCGAAGCGCTGATCGCCACCGCCATCGGCCTGTTCGCGGCCATTCCCGCCGTCGTCGCCTACAACCGCTTTTCGCATGACATCGACCGCCTGGCGATCCGCTTCGAGAGCTTCGTCGAGGAATTCTCCAACATCTTGCAGCGCCAGTCGCGCTAAGAGGGAGCAAGGTCCATGGGTTCCTCATTCAATAGCGGCAGCATGCGCGGTGGCCGTGGCCGCAAGTTCAAGTCCGAAATCAACGTCGTGCCGTATATCGACGTGATGCTGGTGCTGCTGATCATTTTCATGGTGATGCCGTCGTCGAACAATCCCAGCGTGGTGAACTTGCCCAACGCGGAAAAGTCGGCGAAACCGCCCGATGACTATATTCAGATCGTGCTCAAGCCAAATGGTTCGCTGTCAATCGGCGTCATCGGCAAGGAACAGCTGTCGCCGGAAACGGAACCGAACCGCGACGCCCTGCTGCGCAAGCTGCGCGGTTTGCACGAGAGCAATCCCGACTATCCCGTGATGATTGCGGGCGACAAGGAAAGCAAGTACGACGATGTGATCCAGCTCATTTCCGAAGCGAAAAAAATGGGCATTACCCGCGTCGGCCTGGCTACCAAGTAAGCGCAATACCCTGTTTCCAGACTTGACCGTTTTTAGATAGACTAGACTTTGCAGAACAAACAAATCGACCATGTACTCGGCAAGCCCTACAGCGTGCCGCGCGAACGCAGCCGCTGGCCCTCGCTGGGCCTGGCGCTGGCGATGCACCTTGGGCTGCTGTTTTTCCTGTGGGTGGGCGTACACTGGCAAAATACGGAACCTGTCGCCGTCGAAGCGGAAGTGTGGGATATGAAAGTGCAGACGGCCGCGCCGCCGCCCGAAGTGGCGACGGAACCGGAACCGACGCCGACGCCGCCGCCGGAACCGCAAGTGGAGCAGCCTGCCCCGCCGCCACCGCCGCCGGTGGCAGCACCCGAGCCGAAGGTCGACCTGCGCGAGGCGGAGATCGCCCTGGAACGCAAGAAGGCCAAGCTGAAGGAAGAGAAGGAAAAAGCGGCAGCGGAAGAGCGCCGCAAGCAGGAATTGAAGGAACGCGAAGAAGAAAAGCGCGAACTGGAAAAGCAGAAGCAGAAAGAAAAAGACAAGGCTGAAAAACTGGAAAAAGAAAAAGCAGAAAAGGCCGACAAGCTGGAGAAAGCCAAAGAAGCCAAAGAGAAAGCGGCGGAAGAAAAAGCCGAGAAAGAACTGTCCGATAAAAAAGCGGCGGCGGAAAAAGCCGCCAAGGCGAAAAAAGCGGCGGAAGAGAAAAAAGCCGCCGACAAGGCGCGCGCCGCGGAAATGAGCCGCATCACGGGTGCGGCCGGCGCCGGCACGACGGGCACGGCCGCGAAAGCGACCGCGCCACGCAAGGACAGCGGTTATGTCGCTGCCCTGACGAGCAAGATCAAGAGCAATATCGCGTACAGCGGTAGCACGGACGTGCCGGGCAACCCGCGCGCCGTGTTCAAGATCGAGCAACTGCCAACTGGGGAAATTATTTCGGTCCGAAAGATTAAAAGCAGCGGCCTGCCGGCGTATGACAGCTCGGTGGAAAACGCCATTAATAAATCGTCGCCACTGCCGAAGAAAAAAGACGGCACGGTGGAACGCGAGATTGAACTCATATTCGAGATGAAGGATTTGCCTAAATGATGACCATGAAAAAAATGAGCTATGTCGTGCTCTGTGCCGGCCTGATGCTGGGGGCGTCAAGCGCCCAGGCGCAGCTGCGCGTGGAGATTACGGGGATCGGCAGCAACCAGATCCCGGTGGCTGTCGCCAGCTTCGTCAATGAATCGGCGGCGCCGCAATCGCTGTCCGGCATCATCAAGGCCGACCTGGCGCGCAGCGGCGTGTTCAAGCTGATCGACGCCGATGCGCCCGTATCGGAAACGGCGCCCGTCAGCTACGAGCAGTGGAAGTCGCGCGGCGCCGACGCGCTGGCGGCCGGCACCGTGCAAAGCATGGCCGATGGCCGCCTGGACGTGCGCTACAAGCTGTTCGACACCATCAAGGGCGCGCAGATCTCGAGCATGAACAATGCGGCCGCGCCGCAGTTCAACCGCTTGCTGGCGCACAAGATCGCCGACGACATCTATGAAAAGCTGACGGGCGTCAAGGGCGCGTTCGCCACGCGCATCGCCTACGTCACGCAATCGGGCCGCGAATACCGCCTGGAAATCGCCGACGCCGATGGCGAAGGCATCCAGGTCGCCCTGCGCTCGAACGAGCCGATCATTTCGCCGTCGTGGTCGCCGGATGGCACCAAGGTCGCGTATGTCTCGTTTGAAAAGAAAAAGCCGATCGTCTACGTACAAAACCTGGTGACGCGCCAGCGCACCATCGTGTCGAATGAAAAAGGCAGCAATTCGGCGCCGAGCTGGAGCCCGGACGGCTCGCGCCTGGCCGTGGCCCTGTCGCGCGATGGCCATACCCAGGTCTACACCGTCAATGCCGACGGCAGCGGCTTGCGCCGCGTCAGCAGCAGCAGCGGCATCGATACGGAACCCCAATTCTCGGCCGATGGCCAAAGTATTTACTTCACCAGCGATCGCAGCGGCGGACCACAAATCTACCGCATGTCGGTCAGCGGCGGCGAAGCCAAGCGCGTGACGTTTGGCGGCTCCTACAACATCAGCCCGCGGATTTCATCCGACGGGAAGACACTCGCTTATATTTCCCGTCGCGACGGCAATTTCCAGCTCTACGCGCTCGACCTGGCTAGTGGCCAGGAACTGCGCCTGTCGGACACCGCCAACGACGAATCACCGAGCTTTTCGCCCAACGGGAAATATATCATGTACGCGACCGAATCCGGACGACGCAAGTCGCTGGCAGTGGTATCGGTGGATGGCCGCGTCAAACAGCGTTTGACTACGCAAGCTGGCAATATCAAGGAGCCCACCTGGGGTCCTTTTATGAAGTAAATGCTGTACAGTTTCACCTTTAACCATGACCCGGAGAATAAAAATGAGTAACTTTAAAAGTTTGGCTTTCATCGCCGCTACCGCAGCCCTGCTGTCCGCCTGCAGCACCCCAGTCAAAGTCGCAGAAACCCCAGTGGTTGAGCGCGCTCCTGAAAAAGTCGCCGCTCCAGTTGACACCCGTCAAGTTCAGCCAGTGACGACCGCATCGGTCGATCCACTGGACGATCCAAAAGGCGTGCTGGCTAACCGCAGCATCTACTTCGACTTCGACAAATACGTCGTGCGCGAAGCGGACACCCCAGTTGTGCAAAACCACGCTGCTTACCTGGTAAAAACCCCAGCACGCAAGATCCTGATCCAAGGTAACACCGATGAACGCGGTGGCGCTGAGTACAATCTGGCCCTGGGCCAGAAACGTGCTGAAGCCGTGCGCAAGTCGATGGCCGCCCTGGGCGTGCCAGAAGGCCAAATGGAAGCCGTGTCGCTGGGCAAAGAAAAGCCTAAAGCACAAGGCAGCAACGAAGCAGCATGGGCTGAAAACCGCCGCGCTGACATCGTTTATTGATGTTCACGGGTGAGCGCGGCAGCATTGACGCTTACCTAACTGGCCAGTCATAGGCATAATAATGGGGCGCAGCGCGGTGATTCACCGCCCGGCGCCCCGTTTGCATGTTTGCGTAACCTTTGAAAGCCCGACCCATGATGACATTCTCGAAAGCCGGCGTCGCCGCCGCCTTGATGGCCGCGTTTGCCTACCTGCCCCTGCACGCCAACGCCGCCCTGTTCGACGACGACGAAGCACGCAAGGCCATCCTCGAGCTGCGCGCCAAGGTCGACGCCATGGCGCGCGACCTGAACAGCCGCGTTGACGCCAAGGCGGACAAGACCAGCACCTTGAGCCTGATCAACCAGCACGACCAGACCATGCAAGAGATCGCCCGCCTGCGCGGCCAGATCGAAGTGCTGGGCAACGACCTGGCGAATGTGCAAAAGCGCCAGAAGGATTTCTACGCCGACATCGACGCGCGCCTGCGCAAGCTCGAACCGCGCCAGGTCACCATCGACGGCCAGGAAGCGGCCGTGGGCGTATCCGAGCAAAGCGCGTACGAATCCGCGTTCGGCCTGTTCAAGTCGGGCGACTACAAGGGCGCCGTCACGGCACTGGACGGCTTCGTCAAGCGCTATCCGGAATCGGCCTACGCGGCCAACGCGCAATACTGGCTGGGCAACGCCTATTACGCCCAGCGCGACTGCAAGAGCGCCATCACGGCCCAGCAGGCAGTGCTGAAGAACTACCCGGACAGCCCGAAGGCAGCCGACGCCATGCTCAACATCGCCAGCTGCTACACGGAGCTGAAAGACAAGCCGAACGCGACCAAGACCCTGAACGCGCTGATCTCGCGCTACCCGGACTCCAGCGCGGCCCAAGCCGCCAAGGAACGGGGCGGCAAAAAGTAAGACAGGGGAGAAAGTTGCCCGTTAGGTTTGACAGAATCCCGGGCACCCCCTATAATCTTCCTTCTTCGGGTCGTTAGCTCAGCTGGTAGAGCAGCGGACTTTTAATCCGTTGGTCGCAG
>NZ_JCAQAV010000043.1:0-46845 GCF_059617925.1 Janthinobacterium sp. JF4
CCAGGCCGAAGCAGCCTTGCGAACCGCCGTCGCTGGAGGTATTGCTGCCGGCGCCAGCGCGCAGGTAGCCATGGAAGCCTTCGGAGTCGGATGGATACATGGGGTCGGCGGCAGCGGAACCGCTGGCGATGGCTAAGACGATGGCAGCCGGCAGTGTTTTCAGCACGGCCTTCAACATGTTGCGATGCAGCATGGTAAGTCTCCTCAGTAGTTATTTTTTATCTAGTCATTCGTGGCCGAATGTACTGGCCAGAATTCTTTCCAGCAGGGACATAGTAACTATACTACGAACAAATATCAACATATTATGTTGTAATCCTACGACTACTCTGCGACACTTTATTTACGCAGGGATTTGCCAGTTGAGCACCCCTGATTTTTCCGCTGGCGCACCCGTTTCCGGCGCTGCATGCAAGCATTTGCGCGGGTGCCCCGCATTTTTCGGCACGCGGCGCGTATACGAATTAAAATCCTTGGTTTTTGCCATAACGACAGTGCGCCGCCATGACAGCGCACGCAAACGAGACTAGGCACCGCCATGAAAATTGATGAAAAAATGGAAGTAGCAGGCAGCGATCCGGCGGAGCGTTTCACTGAAGGGCCGCGTCTGCTGGCCGACATCGGCGGCACGAATGCCCGCTTCGTGCTCGAAACGCGCCAGGGCCACCTGGAAGCGGTAGCCGTGCTGCCCTGCGACGACTACGCTTCGCTGCTCGACGCCATCACCGCGTATATGGATAGCAGCGAGGCGCGCGCCGCCGGTTCGGCGCGCGTGCGCCATGCGGCCATCGCCATCGCCAATCCCATCGACGACGACAATATCCGCATGATGAACCATCACTGGTTCTTCTCGATCGAGGCGATGCGCGCCGCGCTGGGCCTCGACACGCTGCTGGTGGTGAACGACTTCACGGCGCTGGCCATGGCCCTGCCTTATCTGCGGCCCGACCAGCGCCAGCAGATCGGCGGCGGCATGGCCCGCGCCGACAGCGTCATCGGCCTGCTCGGTTCCGGCACGGGTCTGGGGGTGTCGGGCATGATTCCCGCCGAAGACCGCTGGATCGCGCTGGGCAGCGAAGGGGGGCACGTCAGCTTCGCCCCCTGCGACCAGCGCGAGATGGACGTGTTGTCCTTCGCCTGGCGCGAACTGTCGCACGTCTCGGCCGAGCGCCTCGCCTCCGGGCGTGGGCTGGAACTGATCTACCGCGCCCTGTCCGACCGCGTTGGCCGACATGACGTGCAGCCGCTGCTGGCGGCCGACATCACCAGCCGCGCCCTGAACAATGAATGCGAAGTGTGCCTCGAAGCGGTCGACTGCTTCTGCGCCATCCTCGGCTCCATCGCCGGCAACGTGGCCATGACCCTGGGCGCGCTGGGTGGCATCTATATAGGCGGGGGCATCGTGCCGCGCCTGGGCCCCCTGTTCGAACGGTCGCAGTTCCGTGCCCGCTTCGAGCAAAAGGGCCGCCTGAACGAGTACCTGGCGCAGATCCCCACCTTCCTGATCACGGCCGAACTACCCACTTTCCTCGGCATCGCCGCCATCCTGGCGCAAAAGCTCAAGCGCGCCCATTCCGGCGCGCCCGTGCTCGAATCCGTGCGCCAGGCGCGCGGCAGGATGAGTCCATCGGAATGCAAGGTGGCCGACTGGGTCTTGAAGGAACCGAACGCCATGCTGACCCTGCCGATCGCCGAAATCGCCCAGAGGGTCGGCGTCAGCCAGCCGACCGTGATGCGCTTTTGCCGCTCGATCGGCGTGCAGGGCCTGGCCGATTTCAAGCTGAAACTTGCATCCGGACTGACGGGCGGCGCCATCACGGTGGCGCACTGCCACGTGGAGATCTCGGATTCCGACGCCGAGCTGGCGCGCAAGGTGCTGGGCAATAACGCCTCGGCCGCGCTGGCCCTGCGCGACATGCTCGACGTCAAAGCGCTGACGGCCGCCATCGAGCTGCTGCGCGGCGCGCAGCGCGTGGAGCTGCTGGCAGTCGGCAGCGCCCGCGTGGTGGCCGATGACATGCAGCACAAGCTGCTCAACCTGGGCATCGTCAGCAGCTTCTTTGCCGATCCGCAGGCGCAGGAAATGAGCGCGGCCATGCTGAAACCGGGCGACGTGGCACTGGTCATTTCCCGCTCGGGCGCCCTGCCCGACCTGCTGCGCACCGTCAAGGTGGCGCAGGGCTGCGGCGCGCGCGTGCTGGCCATTACGGCCAGCGGTTCGCCGCTGGCCAAGCTGGCCGACGTGCTGCTGACCTTGAACCACCCGGAAGGCAACCTCAATTTCGTGCCCATGATCGTGCGCCTGCTGCAGCTGATGATGCTCGATATCCTGTCGGTGGGACTGGCGCGGCGCGACACGGCGCAGCGCACCAGCGCCGCCGAACTGGAAGCAGGTCAATTGCACGGCATGCGCATCAGCGGCAAGCTGAAATTCGGTGGCCACCTCGAATAAGGCGGCGCCCGCCGCTCCCGACACAGCCAGCGGCGCCACCGTGCATGACGTGGCGCGCGTGGCCGGCGTGTCGGCCATGACGGTGTCGCGCGTGATCAACGGGCGCGCCAGCGTCAGCACCGCCACGCGCGACAAGGTCGAGGCGGCGATCGCCAGCCTGCACTACCAGCCCAACCTGGCGGCCAGGGCAGCCCGCACGGGCACCCTGCGCATCGGCCTGCTGTACAGCAATCCCAGCGCCGCCTTCCTCAGCGAATTTTTAGTTGGCGCGATGGACCAATGCCGCCAGGGCGGCGGCCAGCTGCTGCTCGAACGCTGCGAAGACCTGGACAGCCAGCGCGCCGGCATCGCCTGCCTGGTGGCGGCCGGCGTGGACGGCATCCTGGTGCCGCCGCCCCTGTGCGATTCGCCGGAAGTGCTGGCGCAGCTCAATCAGATGGGCATCCCCGCCATCGCCGTGGCCACGGCGCGCCCTTCGCCCGGCGTCTCGGCCGTGCGCATCGACGACTACGAGGGCGCGCTGGCCATGACGCGCCATCTGCTCGCGCTGGGCCACCGCGACATCGGCTTCATCGAAGGCGATCCGGCGCACACGCCGGCCCTGCTGCGCCGCCAGGCCTTCGAGGACGCCATGCGCGAGGCGCATCTGTCCGTGCCGCCGCACAGGGTGGCGCAAGGCTACTTTACGTACCGTTCGGGGCTCGACGCGGCGCGCCAGTTGCTGGCGCAGGCACCGCACCCGAGCGCCATCTTCGCCAGCAACGACGACATGGCCGCCGCCACCCTGGCCGTGGCGCACGGCATGGGCCTGCAGGTACCGGCGCAATTGAGCGTGTGCGGCTTCGACGACACGCCCGTCGCCACCACCGTCTGGCCCGAACTGACCACCATCCACCAGCCCATCGCCGACATGGCGCGCGCCGCCGTCAATCTCGTCATCGACGAAATCCGCCAGCGCCGCGCCGGAGAAACGGCGCCCGCCACGCATCGCCTGATGGAATTTACCTTGATGGCGCGGGCATCGACGGGACCCGTTACGCGGGGTTGATACCGCTACCGCACCAGCGTGCGCTGCGCCAGCGACTCCACCAGCTGCACCGAGGGCGGCGAACCGCCCGCCGCCAGGCAGGCACCCGCGCCCGCCGCGACGGCAAAGCGCAAGTGCTGGCCACCGTCGGCCTCGGGCCGGTACATCAGGCTGTACAGCAAGCCGCCGATGCTGGCGTCGCCCGCCCCCACCGAGTCGACCACCTCGATGACGGGTGGCGCCGCCTGCCAGGTCTGCTCGCCCTGGTACAGCGCGGCGCCTTGCGCGCCACGCGTATACAAATAGGTGGCTTGCGGATTCCAGCTGCGCAGGGTGGCAAACGCGCCGTCGATGTCGTCATGGCGGAACAGGCCGGCCAGGTCCTCGTCGGACACTTTGATCACGTCGGCCAGCTGCGTCATGCGGCGCAGGGTGGCGTCGTAGCGTTCATCCATCATGATGCGGAAATTCGGGTCGTAGCTGATCTTCACGCCAGCGGCCTTGAGTTCCACCGCCAGCGCCAGCAGCTTGCCCGCCAGCGGTTCGCGCGCCAGGCTGATGCCGCCGAAATGCACCCATTGCGCCCCTTGCATCCAGCCAGCCGGCAGGAGCGAAGAGTCGAAATGCAGGTCGGCGCTGTCGTCGCCGATGAAGTAATAGGTGGGCGGATGCAGTTCATGCACGATGGCCAGCAGCGGCGACTTCGCATGGCGCTGCAAAAAGCGCATGTCCAGACCCGCCGCCCCGGTGGCAGCGGCCAGCGCGTCGCCGAAGACGTCGAGGCTGATTGCGCCCGCAAAGGCGCTGGGCACGCCCAGGCGCGCCATCACGCGCGCCACGTTCCAGGTCGAGCCGCCCACCTGGCTCTTCCATGAGTCGGCGCCCGTGCGCAGCATGTCCGTCAGCGCCTCGCCGGCCGACACGAAAGCAGGGAAGTTGGCGCTCATGCTGCACCGCCAATCACGTTCAGCACTTCGTAGCAGGCGCCCATGGTGTGGTAATCGGTCTTGCCGGCCGGGCTTTTCTCGTTGCTGATCTTCCGGTTTTCCGGTGTGAGGATGCGGTACCAGGCGCCGTGCTCATGATCGACGAAGTGCGTCCAGCTGTACTCCCATATCTTGTCGTAGCTGTGCCAGTAGGCCTCGTCGCCCGTGCGCGCGGCCAGCACGGCGGCCGCGGCGAAGCTTTCCGCCTGCACCCAGAAGTATTTATCGCCGTCGCAGATCTCGTCCTGCGGGCCGAAACCGTAGTGGATGCCGCCATGCGCGCCATCCCATGCCTTGGCCAGGGCCGTGTCGTACAGTGCGCGCGCGCGCGGCAGCAGCCAGTTGGACGGGCCGGCCATGAACTTGGCGTGGCGCTCCATGATCAACAGCAGCTTGGCCCATTCCGTGAAATGGCCGGGCTGGTAGCCCCACGGACGGAAGATATTGCTCTTGTCGTGCAGGTTGTAGTCCCAGTCGATCGACCAGTCAGGCTTGTAGTGTTCCCAGATCATGCCGTTCGCCAGGCCCGCCTGGCGCACGGTGATGTTGTGCGCCAGCGTCTCGGCGCGGTGCAGGTAGCGCGCTTCGCCCGTCGCCTCGAACGCGGCCAGCATGGCTTCGCAGGCATGCATGTTGGCGTTCTGGCCCCGGTAGCCGTCCAGCGTGGACCAGTCGGCGCTGGCCACGTCCGCATACAGGCCGTGTTCGGGCAGCCAGAAGCGCTGCTCCATCAGTTCAAACGTTTCGTCCACATACCCGCGCGCTTCCGGCATCCCCGCCTGCAAGGCATGGGCATAGGCGAGCAGCACGAAGGCCAGGCCGTAGCAGTGGTTGGCGCCGTCCTGCACCGTCTTGACGCCGTCCTGCCATGTCAGTTGCCAGGCGTAGCCGCCCGTGGCCGGGTCGCGGTGTGCGTCGCGCAGGAAGGCCACGCCGTGGCGCAGGGCCGCCTGGTAATCGGCGTCGCCGAAGTGGCGGCAAGCCATGGCGTAATTGAAGATGAAGCGCGTGCTGCTGACCAGATGGCGCGTGCTGGCGTCGTACACCGTGCCGTCATCGCGGAAGAAGTGATAAAAGCCGCCGCTGGCGTCGATGGCGCGCGGGTGATAAAAGTGCATCGTGTGCCGGATATGCTTTTCGAGCATGTCCCTGGAGCGGAAATCGGGATTCATGGGTCTCTCATGATATTGTTATCGATAACAATGATGATAGCATGCCGTTTTCACCCCGTCTCGGTCTACTTGGCCAGCCTGAGCTTTTCGCGCCACAGTGCCGCCTGCGCGGGGTCGGCCGCCTGTTCCAGCTCGCCCTTATCGAACACCTGGACCAGCCGCTGCATGGCTTGGGCGTCGCCCTGCTTGGCCGCCAGCAGGTACAGCGCGAACGGCTTGGGCGCCGGCCCTTGCCGGGTTGGGCCGCCACGGCCTTGCTCCAGCAACCGCGCGAAACCCGTCTGCCCCGGCGGACTTTTGGCGATGGCCGCCATTTCATACCAGCCCAGGGCCGCCTCGTCGCTCTGCGGCACGCCCTGCCCCACTTCATACGAGTACGCCACATTGTTCAAGCCGGGTGGATCGAGCGCCTTGGCCGCCCTCATGTACCAGCCAAATGCTTCCTTGCGCTGCACCTCGTCCTTCGCCGTCATCATCAGGCGGTAGCCGATTTCATTGTAGGCGGGGATGAAGCCATTTTCGGCGTAAAACTTCAGCCAGTGCAGCGCGTGCGCCTGTTCTTCCGGGCTGCTGTGGATATGTTCGAAGTGCATGGCCAGCGTGAAATTGGCCAGTTCCACGCCTTGCGCGGCGCCCTTGCGCGACCAGTATTCGCCCAGCTTGCGGTCGATGGCCATGCCTTGGCCCAGCGTGTAGGCCGCGCCGAGGAAAGCCTGCGCCGGGCCATAGCCGCCTTCGGCCGATTTCTGCATCCACGCCAGGCCGGCGTCATAGTCGCGCGGCGTGCCCTCGCCGCCGTGCAGCATCTGCGCCAGCTCCAGCTGGGCGGCCGTATCGCCCCCTTCGGCAGCGCGGCGCGCCTTCCCGAAGGCGGCGACCTTGTCGGACGACAGGTCGGCGGGACGATTGATCACGGCCTGCACGCGCGCGCGCATGTCATCGAGGCCTGACATATCGAATTCGGCCAGCGCCGGATGCTGGCCCGGCTTTTGCAGGGACGCTGGCTGCGCCAGCACGGACTGCGCCAGCGCCAGGCTGAATAGCAACGCGATGGTCTTCATTGCTTTTCCTTCTCGGCCAGTTTCGCGCGCCACTCGGCGGCGTCTTCGGCATTCGCCGCTTGTCCCAGCTCGCCCTTGACATACACCTCGATCATGCGCCGCATGGCGGGCACGTCGCCGCTCCATCCCGCCCGCTCGTACCAGACCAGTGCCCACTTGTCCGACTGCGCCACGCCCAGGCCCAGTTCGTGCGCCCGGGCCAGGTTGCGCATGCCGGCCGGCTCCTTTTCACGCGCCGATCTGTCATACCAGTGGAATGCCTCGCCGCGCTGCTGCTCATCGGTAGCTGCGCGCATCAGGCGCTCGCCCAGCGCGTTATAGGCCGGAACAAAGTGCTGCTCTAGCGCCGCCGCCTTCAGCCATGTGATGGCCTGCGCCTGTTCTTCGGCACTGCTGTCGCCATTGATGAATTCCAGCGCCAGGATGGTTTGCGCCAGTGCGTCGCCTTGCGCCACGCCCTTGCGCAGCCAGTATTCGCCCTGCACGCGATCGATCGGCACCTTGCCACCCAAGGTGTAGGCCAGCCCCATGGCCGATTGCGCCGGCGCATAGCCGCCTTCGGCCGACTTGCGTATCCAGGCCATCGACTGCGCCGTGTCTTGCGGCGCGCCGACGCCCAGCTGCAGCATGCGCGCCAGCTCCAGTTGCGCTTCCACGTCGCCCGCTTCGGCCACCCGCCGGGTCTCGGCAAACTCGGCGATGCTTTCCGGGCTATGAGTCGTCACATCGGCCCGTGCCTTGATGGCGATCAGCTGCAGCTCGAGCAAGGTGGGCGAGGTTTGCGCCAGAACAGGCGGCGGCAATAGCAAAGGAATCAGCAAGAGGAATTTCTTGGGCATGCGACGGTGTCGGGAAGAAGAAAACACGCATGGTAGCCGATGCCACGCCCGACAGGCGCGCACTGCACGCGAAGTTTGACAGGGCATCGCGGCAGGCTTACATTGCACGAGTCCACCACTGACACAGGAACGCCATGAACCGCCTATCGAAAACCGCCTTGACCCTGCTGCTCGCCGCCGCCTGCGTGGGCGCCAGCGCCGCCGAGACCCAGCTGGCCGGCTGCGCCGCCAAGCGCGAAAGCATCCGCAGCGAATTGCGCCAGGCGCAGGAACAGGGGCTGTCGAACAAGGTCGCGGGGTTGGCGCGCGCGCTCGACGAAGTCAACGCCCACTGCCGCGACAGCAGCCTGGTCGAACGTCACAACAAGAAGATCGTCAAGGCGCAGGCCAAGGTGAACCAGACGGAGCGTTCGCTGCGTTTGGCCCAGGAAGCGAATAAGGAGCCGAAGAAGATCGCCAAGCTGGAAGGCAAGCTGGAAAAAGCCAAAGCCGATTTGGCGACTTTACAAACGCAACAACCCTAAGCCTTCTCGCCCAATAGCTGATAAATGCTGGAAAAATCCAGCGCGCCCGACCCCGCCTTGCTGTGCAAACTATACAGATTGCGCGACAGGGCGCCCAGCGGCACGGCCGCGCCGCTGGCCAGCGCGCTTTCCACGGCCAGACCCAGGTCTTTCAGCATCAGGTCCACGCCAAAGCCGCCCGTGTAGCCGCGCGACGCGGGCACGTTCTCGGCCACGCCCGGGCACGGGTTGTACACTTCCAGGGTCCAGTTGCGGCCCGAGCTTTTCGCCATCACGTCCGACACCACCTTAGCGTCCAGCCCATTGGCCACGCCCAGGCGTATCGCTTCGCTGGTGCCGATCATGAGTATCCCCAGCAGCATGTTGTTGCAGATCTTGACCGTCTGGCCGCAGCCCGAGCCGCCCGCGTGGAAGATGGCCTTGCCCATGACGTCCAGGTAGGGCCGCGCCGCCGCCAGCGCGGATTCTTCGCCGCCCACCATGAAGGTCAGGGTGCCGTTGGTGGCGCCCGCCGTGCCGCCAGAGACGGGCGCGTCCAGCATCAGCATGCCCTGCTCCTCGGCCGCGCGGCCCACCTGGCGCGCCGCCTCGGTGGAAATCGTCGAACAGTCGATCAGCAAAGTGCCGGGCCGCGCCTGCGCCAGGATGCCGGCATCACCGAGGTAGGCGCCCAGCACGTGGCGGCTGGCCGGCAGCATGGTGATGACGATGTCGGCCGCGCCTATCGCCGTCGCCTGGTCATCGGACACGAGTCCGCCGCCATCGGCAAACTGCCGCACGCTGGCCGGCAGCAAATCAAAGCCCGTCACCGCATGGCCGGCCCGCACCAGGTTTTGCGCCATGGGCAAGCCCATGTTGCCGAGGCCGATGAAAACGATATTGGTGCTCATGCCCTTCCCCTTATTTCATCGAGATGGTGGTATTGACGCCGCTGCCGCCATCGTCCGGGGCGAACCAGCGCGCCGTGACGGTCTTGGTCTGCGTCCAGAAGTACAAGGCTTGCTTGCCGTTCGGGCCCAGGTCGCCCAGCTTCGACGCGCGCGACCCCGTAAAACTGAAATAGGCGACGGGCACGGGAATGGCCACGTTGATGCCCACCTGCCCCACGTCGATCTCGTTCTGGAATTTGCGCCCCGCCCAGCCGGACGAGGTAAAGATCGAGGTGCCGTTGCCGTTCGGGTTGGCGTTGATGAAGGCGATGGCCTGGTCCAGCGTATCCGTCTCGACCACGCACATGGCGGGGCCAAATATTTCCTGCGTGTAGACGGAGTTCGATGCTGCCACCTTCGAGAAAATCGTCGGGCCCATGAAGTTGCCGCCCTCGTAGCCGGCCACCTTGTGGCCGCGGCCATCGAGCAGCAGTTGCGCGCCTTCGTCCACGCCAGCCTGGATCAGCTTTTCCGCCCGCTGCATGGCCGCTTTCGAGACCATCGGCCCCAGGTCGGCCGTGCGGTCGCTGCCCGGCCCCACTTTCAGCGCTTGCGAGCGGGCGACGATTTCCGGCAGCCAGGAACGCGCCTCGCCCACCAGCACGACGACGGAATTGGCCATGCAGCGCTGGCCGGCCGCGCCAAAGGCGGCGCCGATCAGGTTATTGATCGCCTGCTCCTTGTTGGCGTCGGCCAGCACCACGCAATGGTTTTTCGCGCCCATCATCGATTGCGCGCGCTTGCCCGATTCGCTGGCGCGGCGGTACACATGCGTGCCCACGTGGGTGGAGCCGATGAAGGAGACGGCCTTGATGTCGGGATGGTCGCACAGCATGTTGACGACGTCGGCGCCGCCATGCACGACGTTCAGCACACCCGCCGGCAAGCCCGCCTGGTACATCAGTTCGACCAGGTACATGGTGGAGGACGGATCCTGCTCCGACGGTTTCAGGACAAACGTATTGCCGCAGGCGATGGCAATCGGGAACATGAAGCACGGCAGCATGACGGGGAAATTGAACGCCGTGATGCCGGCCCCCACGCCCAGCGGCTGGTAGATGTTGTAGACATCGACGCCGGTGGCCGCGTTTTCCGCAATTTCTCCCAGCTGCAGGGTGGCGATCGAACACGCGTGCTCCACCACTTCCAGGCCGCGCATCACTTCCCCTTCCGCATCGGGCAGGGTCTTGCCGTGTTCGCGCGTGATCAGTTCGGCCAGGGCGCCGATGTTTTCGCGGATCAGGTGCTGGTACTTGAGCATGATGCGCATGCGCGCGGCCAGCGGGGTATTGCGCCAGGTTTTAAACGCTTCCTTGGCCGTGGCGACGGCGAGGTTGACTTCGTCCGGCGTGGAAAACGGCACCTTGGCGACGATTTCCTGCGTGGCCGGGTTGACGACGTCGCGCCATTCGCTGCTGTTTGATGCGTGGTGCTTGCCGCCGATGTGCAGGGGGATGGCGGGGATCTGGGTGAGGGCTTGGTTCATGTGAGGCTCCATTAATTCGATACGCGAAAGTCGCGTCACAGCAGCGGAAATCTGGGGTCAGACCCGGCGGGTCTAACCCCAGCACTTTGCTGATCCGCCGAAAATTATTTCTTGACCAGGTTGCACGCCGCCGCATCCATCGGCTTGAACGCCTGGTCGGCGGGGATGGTGGACAGCACTTTCAGGTAGTCCCATGCGCCTTTCGATTCGGCCGGGGTTTTGACCTGCACCAGGTACATGTCGTGAATGACGCGGCCATCGGGGCGGATCGAGGCGTTGTTCATCACGGAATCCTTGATGGGCAGCTGGCGCATTTTGTCGGCGACGATCTTCGAGTCGTCGCTCTTGGCGGCCGCCACCGATTTCAGGTAGTGGTAGACGCTCGAATACACGCCCGCCTGCACCATGGTCGGCTTGGCGCCCTTGTTGAGCGCCTCGAAACGCTTGGCAAACACGCGGCTGCGGTCATCGTAATCCCAGTAAAAGCCGTCCGCGTAGACCAGGCCCTGCGCCGTTTCCAGCCCCAGCGCATGCACGTCGGAGAGGAACACAAGCAAGGCGGCCAGGCGCTGGTCCTTGCCGCTGCCGATGCGGAATTCCCGCGCCTGCTTGATGGCGGAGACCGTGTCGGCGCCGCCGTTGGCCAGGCCGATCACCTGCGCCTTCGAGCCTTGCGCCTGCACCAGGAAGGACGAGAAATCTGAAGCGTTCAATGGATGGCGCACGGCGCCCAGCATGGTGCCGCCATTGCGCTTGACGACTTCGCTGGCATCCTTTTCCAGCGAGTGGCCGAAGGCGTAATCGACGGTGACGAAGTACCACGATTTTTGCCCCAGCTTGGTCAATGCCGCCGCCGTGCCGGCCGCCTGCGAATACGTGTCGAACATCCAGTGGAAGCCGTTCGGCGAGCAATCCTCGTTCGTCAAACGTCCCGTGGCGGGGCCGCTGAACATGGCGATGCCGCCCTTCTCCTTCATCAGCTTTTGCACGGACAGGGCCACCGAGGAATTGGTGAGATCGGCGATGGCGTCGACCTTGTCGCGATCCAGCCATTCGCGCGCCTTGGAGGCGGCGATGTCAGCCTTGTTCAAGTGGTCGGCCGAGACGATTTCGATCTTCATGCCCTTGCATTCGGCTTTCAGGCAATCCTCGACGGCCATCTGGCTGGCGACGACGGAGCCGCGCCCGCCCATGGCCGAATACGGGCCGGACATGTCGGTCAGGATGCCGACCTTGACGACGCCATCGGAAATTTGCGCCTGCGCGCCGCCAAAGGAAAGGGTGAGCGCCAGCGCGCCCATGGCCAGAACGGTTTTTTTCATGCGTGTCTCCAGGTGGATGGGTTTTCTTATAGGTATATCTGCATTCTGCATGTGTAAAAATATGCGCTCAAGTGAAATTAATGCATAATTCCTTTGCAAAAATGCACAGAGAGGGTTTGCCATGCTCGATTGGGACAATGTACGGGTCTTCCTGGAACTGACGCGCAGCGCCGGCCTCGTCGACGCGGCAAAAAAACTGGGCATCGACCATTCCACCGTGTCGCGGCGCATGCGCAAGTTCGAGGAGCAGGTGGGCACGCAGCTGTTCGACCGCAACTACGTGGGCTACCAGCTGACGCCCGAGGGCCATCGCCTGATGGAATACGCGGAAACGATGGAAAGCACGGTGTTCGCCGCCACCGAGGAACTGGGCGAACACAACCGGCTGCTGTCGGGCCAGGTGCGCCTGGGCGCCACGGAAGGCTTCGGCGCCATCGTGCTGGCGCCCCACCTGGCGCAGTTCTGCGGGCGATACCCGCACATCAGCGTGGACCTGATCGCCGTGCCCCGTTTCGTCAGC
This sequence comes from Janthinobacterium sp. JF4, assembly GCF_059617925.1. NCBI lineage: Bacteria > Pseudomonadati > Pseudomonadota > Betaproteobacteria > Burkholderiales > Oxalobacteraceae > Janthinobacterium > Janthinobacterium sp. JF4. The sequence goes on from NZ_JCAQAV010000043.1 coordinate 12,319, forward strand.
CTGTCCAAGCGCGAGGCGGACGTGGCCATTTCCATCGAGCGGCCCCTGTCCGGCCCGTATGTCGTGACGAAGCTGTCCGACTACCGCCTGAAGCTGTACGCCACGCCAGGCTACCTGGCGCGCCACGCGCCGATCACCAGCGTGGCGCAGTTGGCGCAGCATCCGATCATCGGCTACGTGGACGACCTGGTCTTCAGCGCCGAGCTGCGCTACATGGACAACGTGGCGCCCGACTCGCTGCGCGCGTTTCGCAGCACCAGCGTGATCGCGCAATACCACGCGGCACGCGCGGGCCAGGCGCTGGCGATCCTGCCCTGCTTCGTGGCGCAGCAGTCGAACGAACTGGTGCCCGTGCTCGACGGCGAGATCGACCTGACCCGCGCCTTCTGGATGATCTCGCCCAGCGAGCGGCGCAATATCGCCCGGGTCAGCGCCCTGTGGAATTACCTGCGTGCCGCCATCGATTTGAATCACGCCTATCTGATGGGCGAGACGGCCACGCCCAGCTGGCCAGCCTAAGCAAGCCGCAGCGCGCTACACTGTCGCCACATACCAATGAGGAGAAAGCCATGCTGATGGATGCGAACCAGGCCGTACTGGTCATTGTCGACCTGCAAGGCCGCTTGATGCCGGCCATCCACGATGCCGGCCTGGTGCTGGCGCAAAACCTGCGCCTGGCCAAGATCGCCCGCCTGCTCGACGTGCCCGTGCTGGGCACGGAACAGAACAGCCAGGGACTGGGGCCGAACGTGGAAGAGATCGCAGCCCTGTGCGAACGGACCTTGCACAAGACGCATTTCGGCGCCTGTTTTGATGGCTTGCAGGACATGCTGCCCGGCGGGCGCAGACAGATCGTCGTCACCGGTTGCGAAGCCCATGTGTGCATGCTGCAGACGGCCATCGGCTTGCTGCAGCTGGGCTACGAGGTCATCATCGCCATCGACGCCGTCGGCTCGCGCCAGGCGGCCAGCCGCGATGCGGCGCTGGCCCGCCTGGGCAAGCTGGGCGCCCATCTGGTGACGGTGGAGATGCTGGCCTTCGAGTGGTTGCGCGACTGCAAGCATCCGCGTTTCCGCGAAGTATTGGCGCTGATTAAATAGAACGCAGGTTTAAGCCAGATCAAGCCTGTCGGCCTTTCATTTGCTAGATTGGTAACAGCGCCGCTATTGCTAGCGGCGCGCCGTCCACATCAGCAAGGGAGCCATCATGGCCTATATCCTGCGGGGCAAGCTGTGCGGCTTGATCTGTGCCGAGTGTCCTGAAGCCTTATCCCACGTCATCGTGCGCCTGTACCGCCCGCGCGAGGCGCAAGACGTCACGGCCCTGGCCGTGGCCAGCGCCAAGGAAACCTTCGCCATCCTCACCGACGAGGAAGTGCAGGCCAAGGCGCCGTTCCTGCTGGCCGAGGCGCGTACGGATGACGATGGCAACTACCGTTTTACCCTGGACGGCGATTATCAGGGCGAGGCCGTGGAAGTCGACGTGCTGTGCCCCACCGTGCCGCATTTGAAACCGGGGCCGAAAGACCCCGTGCCGCTGCAGTTTTCCATCACCACCGTCCAGCCCCGCTGGCGCCAGGTCGACAACGATTTCCTTGCCGTCTGGGATTATTGCGTGCCGCAACGCTTCTGGTGCCTGGTGCGCGCCCGCTTCGGCGCCTGGACCATCTGCGGCCGGCTGCGCACCTGCGACGCGCCCCACACGCCGATCGCCGGCGCCACCGTGCGCGCGTTCGACGCCGACTGGCTGCAGGACGATGCGCTGGGCGTGGCGGTGACGGACGCCGGCGGGCGCTTCCGCATCGACTACCTGACGTCAGACTTCACGCTGACACCGCTTTCACCGTTCATCAACGTGGAGTTCGCCAGCGGCCCCGACGTATATTTCACGGCGCAGCTGGGCAGCGTGACCATCCTGTCGGAAACCCAGGCCAACGGGCGCCAGCCGGGGCGCGAGAACGTGGGACACTGTTTCTGCGTGGAATTGTGCTCGAAAGACGTCTTGCCGCCCGACGTGGAAGGCGTGCCGCACTGGCAGCAGGTGGAAATCTTCGACATCCACCCGTTTCCCTCGCTTGCCGGCTTTTCCGCGCAAGGTTATGCGGGCGGCGCGGCCGCCTCGTATGCATTCGCCGGCGGTGTCACCTTGAAAGGCAATTGCCCGCTGCGCAACAGCGCCATTCCCGCCAATCCGCTCGAATACCGTTTCCTGATCGGCGAATGGTCCTGGCCCGGCGGCAGCGACGACCCTGCAGCCATCCCCACGGTGGCGCCCGCCAGCCTGGCGCCGCTCACGCAAATTCTCGGCACGCATGTCGGCTATGTGTTTTATACGAACGGACTGGGCCTCGGCGATTCGGCGCCCGTCATCATCGACGCGGGCGACTTGCAACCGGGCGGCTGGATACGCGTGGACGGCAAGGCCGTCACCGTGGACATGCGCGACGGCACGACGGCCGTCGTCAACGTGGCGCCCGGCATCTTCCTGCGCACGTTTGATTTACTGACCGTGAATACGCCGGCCATCACCAGCCTGCACCCGGCCAAGCTGCCCGGGGGCTTGCCCCTCCTCGACGCGGGCCGCAGTCTGACGGCAGCCGAGAGCGAACCGATACGCCGCTACCGCCTGGGCTTCGAGGTGCGCGACGGCATCAGCCTGGCGCTGGTGGCCATGGACGGGCTCGACTCCATCGTCTTCGACAACTCGCCCGTCATCGTGGCGCTGGACCTGGAAGAGTTGCGCAGCAATGCCTGCAACCCCATCGCGGGCGGTCTCGTGCATATCCTGTACACGATCGACCATCCGCATCTGCGCTTTTTCACTATCACGATTTCCAACAACAACGGCATCACGCACCCGCCGCCACCGCTGCCGGCCGCCAGCTTCACGCCACCGCCACCGCCGGGCAACTACCTGTTCCGCGGCGGCGCGGGCGGGCCGCACCTATCGGGCAACAACGGCGGCTTCCCCGTCAACGTGGCGCTCGATCCACCGTGCGCCTACAGGGTGGCCATCAGTTGGCAGACGCGGCATTACCTGGCGTCGCCGCACAGCATCGACAGGTTGTACTGCAAGTAGGCGTTGGCAAGCAGGCGTCATTCAGAAATAACGCACCCACGCCTGTGTTGAGGTGCGCTTGTAATTGGCAAACGCGCGGCAGGGAAAGTACAGCACGGGCATCAGGGCCAGCGCGATCAGCCACACCTGCCAGACATGTTCGACGCCATAGCGGTCGACGTGGTTGGCGCCCAGCACGGCCGTGAGCGTCCTGCCGATGATCAACAGCAGATACAAATGCAGCAAATAGTAGAACATGGGCGCGCCGCCAAAGGTGGCGCAAGCCCGCGTGAACCAGTTATCGACGCTTTCAAGCCAGGCCAGGCCCAGCAAGCCCAGGCCCAGGGTGAACAGCAAAAAGTCCAGCGATGGCGGATATTTCGTGAAGTTCAGCACGCTCATGGCCGTGCGCAAGGCCGTGTCGCCGGCCACCCACGGCAAGGTTTCGCCGTAGATATTGAAGCCGCGCAGCAGGCCCAAGAGCACCAAGCTGCCCGCACCCAGCGCCAGCAGCAGGCGACGCCGCCCTTCCGGCGCACGACTGCGCGCATACAGGGGCCCGGCCGCATAGCCGAGCACGATCACGCCTATCCACGGCAGCAACGGGTAGCTGACCTTGATCTTCATGGCGCCATCGGCCACCAGATACCCCCGTTGCAGCAGCACCGTCAGAGCATAATAGGCAAAGCTGCCCTCTTCCGCGCGCAAGCCCGTAATCAAATGCTGTCCCGCGACAATCGCCACGCCCAGCAGCGCCAGCACTTTCAAAGGGAGTTTATGCAGCACGGCCAGCGCCATCATGGCCAGGCCGATGACCCAGATCACCTGCAGGTACAGGATCGCGGGCGTGAAAGTGCCCATCCAGGCAAAATTGACGAACACCAGTTCCAGCACGACCAGCAGCAAGCCCCGCTTGAACAGGAAGCCGGTGGCGCTGCGCGGGCCGGCGGCCGGATGCGCGTACAGCCAGGCCGACAATCCCGTCAGGAAAACGAACATGGGCGCGCATACGTGGGCGGCAAGGCGCGTGAAGAACAGGGCCGGATCGACATGGGCCGCATCCATCGGATCGCCCACCTGGTGGTGTAGAAAGACCGTTTCGCGCACATGGTCGAACAGCATGATCAGCATGACGAGGCCGCGCAGCACGTCGATGACGGCGATGCGGGTGCGCAGGGTGGAAGATGTAGTCAAGGTCATCGTCATCGATTAAAAACGGTAGTGTGCATGCACAGTCACCGTGCGCTCGGCCCCCGGCGCCACCCACAGCTGGCTATAGGAACTGGCATAGTAGCTGCGGTTGAACAGGTTTTCCACGTTCAGGGCCAGGCGCCATTGTGCGTTGGGCGAATACGACGCCAGCAATCTGGCCGTCGTGTAGGCCGGCAAGGTGAAACTGCTGCTGACGGCGACGTCGCCCAGGCGCTCGCCCACGTACTGCACGCCGCCGCCCACGCTGGCCATGCCTGTGGCCAGCGCGAATTGCTGCGTGGCCAGCAGGTTGGCGCTGTGGCGCGGCACATTGGCGAAGCGGCTGCCCGTCACGATCGTATTGTCGCCGCGCGTGACGCTGGCGTCCGTATAAGCATACGCGCCCGAGACGCGCAAGCCGCGCGCCACTTCGCCCGACACGTCCAGTTCCAGGCCCCGGCTGCCCACCTCGCCCGCCGCGATGGCGAAGTCCGTGTTGGCGGGATTCGTCGTCAGCACATTGCTCTTGCGGATGTCATACACGGCCAGAGTGCCCGTCAGCTTGCCCGTCTCCAGCTTGGCGCCCAGTTCATACGAGCGGCTGCGCTCGGCCGGAAACGCCTGGTTGTCGATGCTGATGCCGCTGTTGGGCCGGAAGCCCCTGGCCGCGCTCGCATACAAGGACCACATTTTCGACGGCTGGTAGACGAGTCCCACGCGCGGGCTGGTGGCCGACAGCGACTGGCGGTTGCTCACGTTCAGGCGCTTGTTCGTCACCTCCTGCGTGTATGTATCGTGGCGCACGCCGGCCAGCGCCTTCCATTGCGCGCCCAGGTCGACCTGGTCCTGCGCATACAGGCCGCGCGCCTGCTGCCCTTCCTGCGTGTCGATGGACAGGGCCAGCGGATCGGCCTTGCCGCCATACGCGGGATGGAAGATGTCGATGGCATAGGCATTCGCGGCCGAGGGATTGCGCCGCAGCTGCACCCGGTGGTCATCAAAGTGATAGGCGTCGACACCGGCCAGCACCTCGTGCGCCAGCGCGCCCGTCCTGAACTTGCCCAGCACCTCTACGCGGGCCGAGACGTCGGTGGCCGAAAAATCGCGGTGGCGGCGCTGGCGGTTCAGGGTGCGGCCATCGGCCAGCAGCTTGTTCGCCTCGGTCGAATAACCGGTCAATTCGCTGTCGCGGTAGGAAGCGCCCACCTGCACCGTCCAGTCGTCAGACAGCGCGTGGTGGATAAATAGCTGTTGCCCCAGCGACTTGACCGTCATGGGGCCATCGCCCGGTTCGCCCAGGAAGCGCGACACTGGGACTAGACCCAGCTGGCCATGCACGGCCACCACGCCGCGGTCGAACGGCGCGCGCTGCCGCACCGCTTCGATTTCATACGACACGGTCGTATGCTCGCCCAGCAGCCAGAGGAAGGAGGGAGAAAACAGGCTGCGTTCGACTTTCACGGTATCGCGGAAGCTGTGCCCTGCTTCATGCGCCGCATTCAGGCGGTAGGCGATGGTATCGCTCAACGGTCCCGTCAAATCCAGCGCGGCGCGGCGCGTCTGGAAACTGCCCAAGGACACATCGGCGCTGTACTCGGGCGCGAACTTCGGCTTCCTGGTGGTGATATTCACCGTGCCGCCCGGCTCGCCCCGGCCATACAGGGCCGAAGCGGGGCCTTTCAGCACTTCCACGTTCTGCGTATTGCCGCCGTCGCGCATGCCGTTGTAGCCGCGGCTGGAACTGAAACCGTTGACCATATAGTCGGAGCCGAAATTCGGGTCGCCCGTAAAGCCGCGCATGGCGTAGCTGTCCCACAGACCGCCCAGCGGGCTTTGCTTCGCGATGCCGCTGGCCAGGTCCAGCGCGCCGGCCAGGGTCGTCACGCCAGCGTCGCGCAGCAGGTCGCCGGTCAGCACGCGCACGCTTTGCGGCAAGTCCATCAGCAAGGCATCCGTCTTGGTGGCGCCCGTGGCGGACAGGCTGCGGTAATGCTGGCGCTCGGCCTTGACGGTGACGACGTCCTGCGCGTCGGGCTTGCCGGCGGCAGGATCGAAGGCGAGCGCCAGGGGACTGGCGGCGGCAAGCAAGAGCGCCACGGGGCGGCGGTAAAACACGGACATGGGATTCCTGACAAGGGGCAATTCAATGCAATAGGCTTGCATTATAATTGATAATCAATTCTCATTAAAGCCCCCTCTCAAGAATCTGCGCCAGAAACCCCACGCACGCGTGGCCAACCCGGCGCATCCTTGTTTTACGGCGGCTCAAGCGTTAATATGCAAGAATATACTTGCATATTAAGGAAGCCGGGAATGGAAGAGCCGACAATGCGTGAAAAGCTGGAAAAACTGCTGGCGCTGGGACGCGACAGCGCCTTGCTGCGCTTTGGCCTGGGAGATACTTACCTGAAAGACCATGACGCCGAGCAAGCCGCCGTCCACCTGGCGCAAGCCACCGTGCAGCAACCGGGCTATTCCGCCGCCTGGAAGCTGCTGGGCAAGGCATTGCACCAACTGGGCCGGCTGGACGAAGCCGAGTCTGCCTGGACGACGGGCGTGACCGTAGCCCAGCAGCAAGGCGACCTGCAAGCCGCCAAGGAAATGACGGTGTTCCTGAAACGCCTGCAAAAACAGCGGCAGGCGGCACAGTAAAAACGGCTTAGTGCGCGTGCGCGGCGCCCTTCGCGTCAAGAGGCGCCGCTTCGCCCCGCTCCTTCGCCAGGCGCTTGGCCAGCAAGCCGCCCGCTTCGGCCGCATAGGCGCGGCAGGCATTCGCGTCAATCAGGGGATTGCCTGTCCCGCTGCGTCTGGCGGCCTTGCCCAGCACGTCCGTCGTGCCCGGATGCACGGGGATGATGATGTCGCATGGCAAGGCGGCCACCTTGGCGATGCTCGCTTCGAACGAAGCCGAAATGTCCGGCGAACCGCCCTTGCCCTTGCCTGTGTAGCGGAAATCGCCGCTCGCATACGGGTTCAGGCTGTCCGCATACACGACGTCCAGACAGCGCGCACCTTCGCACGAGGTCCACGTCCACGTCGTGCCGCCCGGCGTGTGGCCCGGCGTCATGTGGGCCGTCAGCGCCAAAGGGCCCAGCTTGACGGTATCGCCCTCGCCCACCACCTTGACCTTGGCGACTTTCGCCACATGCACGACAGGATCGGCCTGGTACTGCGGATCGTCCTTGCCATTCGTGCCGCTTTGCAGCCCCAGCGCGCCCGAGGCGCTGGCCATCACGGTGGCGCCGCTGGCCTGCTGCAGCGCGGCAATGCCGCCCGCATGGTCCCAATGGGCATGCGAATTGAGAATATATTTCACATCCTCGATGCGAAAACCCAGCGCCTGGATGTTCGCCACGATCAGCGGTGCCGATTGCGGCAGCGCGCCGTCGAGCAGGATATGGCCCTGCGGACTCGTCACCAGCACGGCGGACAAGCCTGCCGTGCCCACATACCAGCTATTGCCATAGATATTGAACGGCTTGACGGGCGCGTTCCATTCCTTGCAATTATCGCAATTAACAGGTTTATCCTGTATCGGTGCCGGCGTCTTCGCCTGCACCGTGCCTGCCGCCATGGTCGCAACCGTAGCCAGCATCAACTTCGCCAATAGTGTCATCTTCATCTCCAGAGTGTAAAAAGGTGGGCGCCCGCACCGGCGCGCCCGGGGGGGTATCAATGCATGCGGCCTGGGCTCCCGGCCAGGGTGTCGCGGATGTGGCCGGCGTCGAGCGAGCGCCGCTGCGCGCCGTCGGCGTCCAGCAGCACCACGGTGACGTGCTTGCCGCCGCTGCGCATGCGCATGGTCAGGCAACTGCCCGCCGCGTGGCTGCTGCCCGTCTTGGACAGCAGAATGTCCCAGCCCTTGCCGCCCACCAGCGGATTCGTGTTATGCAGGGTGCGCGTCTTGCCATTGACGGCCACGCTCGCTTGCGGGTGGCTGGTGATGCGCGCGATGTCCGGATAGCGGGCTGCCGCCGCGACGATCTTCGCCACCTCGCTGGCCGTGGAGGTATTCGCGGGCGAACTGCCGACCGGGTCCAGCAAGGTAGTGCGGTGCAAGCCCAGGTGGCGGATCTTCGCCTGCAGTGCCTGCTGAAACGCCGCGCCGCCGCCGGGATAGGTGCGCGCCAGCGCGGCGGCGGCGCGGTTTTCGGACGGCAGCAGCGCCAGTTGCAACAGCGCGCCGCGCGACACGGCCGCGCCGTCGGCCAGCAGGCTGTGGCGCTGCAGCGACGCATCGCCATCGGCGCGCACGATGCGCAGCTGTTCCTCGGGGTCGAGCCCCGCGTCCAGCACCACCATGGCCGTCATCAGCTTGGTGATCGAGGCGATGGGCACGACGGCGTCCGCATCTTTCGCCATCAACACCTTGCCGCTGGCGTCATCGAATACCAGCATGTGTTTCGCGCTGACGGGCAAGTCCAGCATGCCCGCGGCGGCCTCGGCCAATATATCCCCGTTGACTGCGGGCTTGCCTTGCGTCTGCAGCAACAGGGTGGCGCAAGCGAGCAGCAAGGCGGGCACGGCCAGCTTCCAGCCAGCCGTGTCGGGGCCGGGCGCCATCAGGCGTTCTATGCGCGTGAGCAATGCTCCGCCCCGTGCCGACATCAGCAGGCCGGCATGCTGCGGCACAGCCGCGTGCAAGGACAAGGCATGCAGCGCCGTGGCCAGCTGCTGCGGATCCTGCAGCGCTTGCGCAGCCAGGGCGTCGGCCACCTGTTCCCGTTCGGCCCGCATGCGCGCCGACAGCCACCAGACGACGGGGTGAAAAAACAGCAGCGCCTCGGCCACGCTTTGCAACAGGTTGACCAGGTAATCCCAGCGCCGCACGTGCGCCAGTTCATGCGCCAGCAGCGCTTCGAGCAAGGCGACCGGCATGCCGCTCAGCAAGGCGGCCGGCAGCAGGATGACGGGGCGCCAGAAACCCACGGTGACGGGACTGGCCAGGCCCGCATGCAGCTTCAGCGGAATCTGGCCACTGCGGCGCACGCCCATGCGCAGCGCCAGCGCATCGAGGCGCGCCTGCCAGATGGCTGGGGCAGCCACGGCCTGGCGGCGCAGCTTGCCGACCCAGGCCAGGCCCAGACACAGGCGCAAGCTCATCAGGCCAACCCCCGCGCTCCAGGCCAGCACCAGGGCCGGCATCCACGCTTGCAGCGCGGCGCGCCAGGCGGGCGGCGCGGCCAGCGGCAGCCGGGTCGGCGACGCATCCGACAGCAGCGACAGCAGGTGGATGGCGGGAATACACAGGCATAGCAGCAGCGCCAGCGCGCACACGGCATAGCGCCAGCGCGCGCTGGCGTGGCGCAGCAGCCAGAGCAGGACGGCGGAAACGGCGCCGACGATCACGCCCTGCCAGACAAAATACAGCAGGACCCAGCCCAGCGCCGGGACAAGGTTGCCCAACTCTATGCCCAAGCGCATGTCCAGGTTCATGGCGCCTTGCCGTCCTTGCTGCGCAGGATTTTTTCAATTTCCAGGCGTTCCGCGTCGCTCACGTGTTCGCGCAGCGCCGTCAGCACGAGCGCCTTGCCGGAACCGGAAAACACCTTGCCGATCAAGTCCTTGAGCAAACTGGTCTGTAACTTTTCCTGTGCTTCGACGGCCGCATACAGCTGCGGCCGCTGGCTTTCATCACGGCTCAGCAAGCCCTTGCCATGCATCAATTGCAACTGGCGCAGCACGGTGGCGTAGCTGGCGTCGGCACGCTCTGCGGCCAGCGCGTCATACACGGCGCGCGCGTCGGACGGACCGCGCTGCCACAGGATGCGCAGCAGGTCCAGTTCGGCGGCCGTGGGATGGGGAGTGGAGGTATTTTTTAACATGCCGCCAGAATACCCTCTCTAGAACTTCATGTCTAGAACTTTTTTTCTAGCTCATAAAAACTAAAAATCGCGCAGGCGGTCGAACAAGGCATACAGCGCCGCCACATCGGGCAGCTGCGCCTGCGTCAGCACCTGCTCCAGCGCCACGTAGATTTCATCGCGCTCCACCGTTTCAATGATGCTGGAACGCCGCTCGATCTGGTTGAACACGGCGACATAGGCCGTGACCATCTGCTGCGCCATGGCGTGCACAGTCTCGGCATCGTTCACTCCGTCAAGGGTGCGCGCCGTGGCCAGCAGCTTTTTATACGCCTGCGCGGCCTTCCTGGCATACGCCGCCGAGATGTGCTCGCGGCCATCCCAGTCGCGGAACGGGTTGTCCAGGTTTTCCGCCAGCCACTCGGGCTTGCGCGGCCGCGTCACCGACAGATTCAAGCCCAGCGTCGCGGCCTTTTTATAGCTGGCCTTGATGGCCCTGGCCGCGTCCAGCGGCAGGCTGGCAAGGTACAGGCTGGACAAGGACGGCAACTGCGCCGGCGTGGGAAAGTCGTCAGGGCCGTAGCCAAACAGTTCATACGCGGTGAACTCTTGCAAGCGGGCCAATGTGGCGATGCTGGCCACGTTCGACGCCAGCCCCGGCTTGCCCCAGACGGTCAGGTCAGTCAGCCAGGGGAAACGCTGCGCCACCACGTCGAAATCCACGGCCGGCATCGCGCTCAGCGACAGGTGCATCAATTCATCGAGGCCGTGGAATGGCGCCAGGGCGCCGCAACACTGCAGGCGCAGGAAGCGCCCTGCATGCGGGTCGTCGATGCGCAGCGAAGGCGACGGCGCGCCATTCAGTATCAGGGTGCTCAAGCCATCGTTCAGGCGCAGCGATCGCAAGCCTTCGGCATGCACGATGAGGCGGCCGACATTGCTGTTGCTCAAGTCGAGTTCGCTCACCGTCGATGACTGCCACTGCACTTCGCTGATGATAGTGTTGCCGTTGATATAGGCGGCCAGCGCCGCGCTGCCGTGGCGCGTCTCGATCGCCGTCAGGCAAGGCAGCTGGTCCAGTTCGGACAGATCGCCGAGCGCCTGCAGGACGCCATCGCCGATGCGGCTCGTATTCTGGCGCAAGGCTTGGCCGCCTATGCGCACTTCCTCGCTCGATGCCGCCTTGAAGCGCTGGCGCCTGGCCGGGTCGACCTGCTCCCAGCGGCGCTGGCGATACAGACTGTCGCCCATGTGCCAGCCGCCGCTGTAGCTCTTCACTTGCGTATCCACCAGGGGCGCGATATTGGCCACCAAGGTGTAAGCCCGCGGCACCCTGGCATTGACGAAACTGTGGTCGTGGCGGCGGTTCCAGAAATAGTAATCGCACACCAGCGGGCGCATCGCCTGCACGGCCGCCGCATCGGGCAAGGCGTCGCCCGTCCAGTCCAGCTCCAGGACGGCGGCCAGCGGCGCCCTGCCGGACGAAGCGTCATCCTCGATGGCGGTGACCTGGCAAGCCACATACTGCTGCAGCCTGGACGAAAACACGCTGTAAATATCTCCAACCTTGGCAAGCACGTCATTTCCTTGTATCAAACGGTGAGGCCCGCACGATAGCAAAGATTGGCGGCGCGCGGCGTACGCGCCGCCGGCGCCGCCGGCGCCGCCAAGGTGCTTGCCCGGCTCAGTCCACGTGCAGCTTGTGGTGCATGCGGCGCAAGCCCAGCCACACGCCGGCCGCCACGAACGGCACCAGGGCGCCGACGAGGATCTCCGGATTCACGGGCAGCCCCATCACCTTGGCCGCCTTGCCCGTGTAGCTGAACAGGCCGATCACGTAATACGAAATGGCGGCCACGGACAGGCCTTCCACGGCTTGCTGCAAGCGCAGCTGCTGCGCCGCGCGCGCATTCATCGATTGCAGGATTTGCCGGTTCTGCAATTCCTGCACGATGCCCACGCGCGTGCGCAGCAAGTCATTCGTGTTGGCGATGCGTTGCGCCATCGCTTCCTGGCGGCTGGCCATCGCTTCGCACGTGTTCATGGCCGGCGTCAGGCGGCGATCCATGAATTCCTCGACCGTGGGAATGCCTTCGATGCGCACCTCGCGCAACTCGTCGATGCGCGCCTTGACCAGGCCCATGTAGGCTTTCGAGGCGGAAAAGCGGTAGCTATTGTCGAGCGACAGCTTTTCAATGCGGGCCGCCAGACGCGTAATGCGGTCGAGCAATGCTTGCTCGGCAACGCCCTCGTCGGCCTTGGCCAGGCCTGGCGCGTCATCCGTATCGACCATGGCGGCGGCCAGGGTCGCCAATTCATTCTCGATGGCATTGAGCGACGGCGCCGCCTGCATGGCGTAGGGCAAGCCCAGCAAGGCCATCATGCGGTAGGTTTCGATTTCCAGCACGCGCTGCACCAATCGGCCCGACTGCTGCGAGCGCATGCCTGCGTCGCGGATGACGAAACGGCTGAAGCCATCGGACTGGATCGTAAAATCCGTCCACAATTCGCCGCCCTGCAGCACCTTGCTGCCGGCCAGGGTATTGCCCTCGAACACGCGAGACAAGCCCTGCATGAAGATCTCGGCCGGTTCAGTCGCCTGCTCAAGCACCACGTGGGCGGCCACCATCAGCTTGCCCTTCAAGCCGACCAGCCACTGCTGCGGCAATTGCGCCAACGGCATGCGCTCGAACGCCTGCGCCAAAGGCAAGGCGGTACCCGGATGCTCGGCAAAGGTAAACGTGGCAAATTCCGTGTGGCATTCCCATTTCAGGCGGAAGCGGCCAAAGTCGTAATAAAAATACTTGGCTTCGGCAGCGGGCGGCGTGACGCCGAAATGCGTGCACAGGGCCGCCAGGGTGGCGTGCTGGGCCGCCATGTTCGACGCACCCGGCGCCGCGCTGTCATCCTTGTAGACGGCCAGATGGGTGATCAGCTCGGGGGCATCGAGCTGCAAAAACGGCCGCGAGTGGATTTCCGCAGCCAGCGGCACGCGCAAGGCGTGGTTCAAACTGGAGTTAATCAAGTGCATGATAGCCAAAGGTAAAGTTGCAAAACTGCTTAGACCCGCGCGGGTCTGATTGTCACAGTGTAACAAAGCAGGAAGCATGCCACTCTTTTCCACAGCCTGTCATGTCGTCTTGGCAAGTACGGCTGCGCCCTGCCCCGCCCTTTGGCGGCTGCCCAGCCACCAGAACGCGGCGGCCAGCGCCACGGCCGAGGCCTGTCCCAGCGCCAGCTTGAATGCACTGTCAAACAGCAACGGTGCGAGAAAACCGGACACCAGCGCAAACACCAGCATTTGCACGAAGTTTTGCAGGGACGCGGCCAGGCCCCGCATCTGCGGGAAAATGTCCAGCGTCGACATGGTCATGCCCGGCAAGGCCAGCGACATGCCGAACGCATACAGCATCACGGGCACGACGGCGAACGGGATGCTGGCCGCGAACCAGTGGTTGTAAACGATGTTGAGCGCGCCCGTGGCCGCCATGGCCAGCAAGCCCCAGCGCACCAGCACGGCGCTGCTCACCGCATGGGCGAGCTTGCCCGACAGCGCCGAACCGCCCACCAGGCCGGCCACCATGGGAATGAACATCCAGCCGAAGGCCGTTTCCGGCAGGTGCAGCAGTTCCAGGATGAAATGCGGCGCGGACGCGATGTACAGGGCGAAGCCGCCAAAGGCGAAGGCCACGGCCAGCGAACGCAGCAGGAACGCCCGGTGGCGCAGCGCCAGCCAGTAGTTGCGCGCAATGTTGCCCGGATGGAAGGGCTGGCGTTGCTCCACGGCTAAACTTTCCGGCAAGCCTTTCAGGCAGGCCAGCAACAGCAGCACCGTGACGGAAAAGGTGAACACGAACGTCGATTGCCAGCCGTAGGCCACGTGCAGCCAGCCGCCGATGATGGGGGCGATGGCGGGCGCGATGCCGAACACCATCATGATATTGGCCAGCATCTTTTGCGCGGCCGCGCCCGACAAGCTGTCGCGCACGATGGCTTGCCCGATCACCCTGCCCGCCCCCGCCGAGGCGCCCTGCATGCCACGGAAGAACAGCAGCCAGCCAAAGCTGGGCGCGAACGCGGCGCCGATGGAGCCGACGGCGAAGATCAGCAGCGAGGCGAGAATCACGGGGCGGCGGCCGAAGGAGTCGGACAAGGTGCCGTAGAACAAGGTCATGAAGGCATAGGCGGCCAGGTAGACGCTCAGGGTCTGCTGCACCAGCACGCTGCTGACGTCGAAATGCGTGCCGATCGCGGGAAACGACGGCAAGAAGGTATCGGTGGCGAACGGGCCCAGCATGGCCAGCCCGGCCAGCACCAGGGTCAGCTTGCGCGCTTTCATGCATTCACCTGCGCATCGTCATATTGGCGGCGCAAGCCGTCCAGGGCCGCCAGCGAGAACGCGGCGACATGCTGCGCAATGCTGGCAGTGCCCGCCTCGTCATAGGTGATCTCGGGCGCCACCAGTTCATGCACGATGCGCGAACGGGCATAGAACACGGCCTGGCCGATCACGCTGAACACGCATTTCTGCACCACGTCTGCCGGCATGGCTTCCCCCACCACGCCACGGATCAAGCCTGTAAACAGGGCATGGTGCGCGCGCACATCGCGGTCTGCCAGCATGTGGATGGCGGCCGTCGGTTCGATCAATTCGCGCGCCACCAGGCGGCTGAACAGCGAAGCCGCTCCCGGGCGCAGCATGTCGAAGACCATCGCTTCTATCGCCAGGCGCAACTGTTCCACGGGCGACACGGCCGCCGCAGGGCCGGCATCCGGCGCGGCAGCGGCCGAGGCACGCGCCAGCGCGCGCGCATGGTCGAAAGCGGCCAGGTACAGCTCTTCCTTGCCATGAAAATAATAATTGACCATCGCCACGTTGACGTGGGCCGCCTCGCAGATACGGCGCACGGACGCGAGCTTGTAGCCTTCGTCGGCAAACAGTTGGACCGCCGCCTGCAGGATGCGCGCGCGCGCCGGTTCGTTTTCTTTCTCTTCGGTCATGCCATTCCCATCATTTAAACAGCTGTTTAATATTTTTCAGCATTGTATCAAACAGCTGTTTAATTTTCAAATGCACACAAAAAAAGCCCGGCGAACCGGGCTTTGCAAGGGCATTGCTGCAGCTTAGTGCTTCATGGCTGGCATCGCGGTTGAAGTTGAGGTCGCACCGAGCGGACGGGCCACGGCGTTCACTTCGATGGTCTCGCGGTGCTTGTCTTCACCTTCGACGACCAGGGTCAGCGGAATCTTGTCGCCCGCCTTCACCTGGCCCTTGAGCTCCAGCAGCATCACGTGGTAGCCGCCCGGCTTCAGCTCGACGGCTTTACCGGCTGGCAAGGCGATTTCCTTGATCTGGCGCATGCGCATCATATTGTCCGTCATGCTCATTTCATGGATTTCCGCCACGCCCGCCACGGGCGAACGCACTTCCAGCAGGCGCATGGTTTTCGGCGCCGTGATCTGCATGAAGGCGCCCGTGGCTTTTTGCTGCGGCACGGTGGCGCGCACCCACGGGTCGGTGATCTGCACGGAAGTCTGGGCAGCGGCGGAGAAGGACAGCACGGCCAGGGCCGTGGCCAGCAGGGTTTTCAAATGGGTCATGGTAAATTCCTCGGTGTGGTTATAAGGTGTATTTCGATTTCATCAGGGTCTTGATGTCTTGCACGCACTCGTCGCCCGTCAACTGGTGTTTCAAGCCCAGGCGCATGCGCCCCTCGGTATCGAGCACATAGCTGATGGCCGTGTGGTCCATCGTGTAGGAACTGCCGCTCGGCACGCGGCGGTAGAAGACCTTGTAATTGAAGGCCGTCTGCGCCGTCGCTTGCGGGTCCGCGCGCAAGCCCAGGAAGCTGGGGTCGAAGGCGCGCATATATTCGCCCAGCAACTCTGGCGTATCGCGCTCGGGGTCGATGCTGATGAAGATCACTTGCAGTTTATCCCCGTCGGCGCCCAGTTTCTGGCGGATTTCCAGCGCGCGCGACAGGGCTGTCGGGCAGACGTCCGGGCACTGCGTAAAGCCAAAGAAGACCATCACATACTTGCCCTTGAAGTCGGCCAGGGTATACACCTTGCCGTCGGGGCCGCTCAACTTGAAGTCGGGCTTGTAATCGCCTCCCGTCAAGTCCAGACCGTTGTAATGGGGTTTCGGCGCGGGTTCGCAAGCGCCAAGCGTGAGCAATCCCGCCGTGCCGGCGAGAAGGAAAAGACGACGTTTCATGGCAATTCCGGCCCAATGGGCGTAATAGATACAGTTAAGACGTGGAAGGCGTGACTGGTGTATTCAGGCAGCCAAAGGGGGACCGCGCGGGCTGGCGGCCAGCCACGCGAACGGCGCGCGCGGCGCCTGGTAAAACAGGGGAGGATACAGATCGTGGCCCGTGACGACAGCCAGCGAAGATGAGGATGACGGCGGCAAGCCCACGCTGCCCGCATGACTCATGCAAAACGGGCAATGCTCGATGTGGTGCAGCACGGAATCGGTGGTGGACTTGGCGGCCGGCGCCAGGTCCGCTTGCGTGTAGACGGCGCCGCTGGCCGAGCAAATGTCGACGACGGCCCCATTTGCATTCGCCTGCAGCGTAGCAAATGCATATGACAGGGACGGCGACAGCGCATTGAGCAGTATCGCCAGGCAGGCGAACCACATATGCCACTGTTTGCGCTTCAATAAAGATCCCATGGCCCCGATTATAGCGGAGTATGGCTATCGCGTTGTGCAGGCGCGCCCGCATGGCCGCGCAGGAACAGGCTGGGGCGCACGCCGGCCACGTCCACGCAAGCGTCGCAAAACGCGGGGATCGAGGCAAAGCCGGAGCCGGCCGCCACTTGCGCCAGATCGCGCTCGCCGTCTTCACCATCGGCATCCGCTTGCGCCGCCGTGTGCAGCGCGTGCGCCAGACGCTGTTCGCGCACCAGGCTGAGCAATGCCTCGCCCTCGGAAAACAGCCGCGCCCTGGCCTTGTGCGGCGTCACTTGCCACAGGGCCGCCAGGCGCGCCGCCGTCCATTTTCCTTGCGGCGTGTCAAAAATGTGCTGCGCCAGCGCCTGGCTCCAGCGCTTGCCGCCGTGCCCGCCATCCGCCTCATCTCCTTCCAGCGCCAGGGTGAACACGGCCGGCTTGCCCCGCCCCGGCATCACGTCGCAGGCAAAGCGCAGGAAAGCGGGCACGACGAAACTGTCGCCGCTGGCCAGCTTCTTGGTCGTGATTTCATTGTGCAAGGTGACAAAACCCTGGCGCACGGTGACGCGCAGCCGGAGCGGAAAGCGCAAGCCCAGCAAGTGCAAGGGATGATCGGAAACGAGGGCCATGCGTCAGGTCAATGTGGTGAACGAGCCGCCAGCATGCCACACATCGCGCAAGCAGTCTGTCATCACAGCGACGCCACGCCATAACGGCGCAAGCCGTCGAGGTCGACCACGCGGATGGATTGGTAGGCGATGCTGATCAGTTCTAATTCGGCGAGGCGGCCCAGCGCCAAGTTGACGCGCTGGCGGGAAATGCCGGTCAGCAAGCCGATTTCTTCCTGCGACAGCTCAAGCACGCTGGAAGTGCGCGGGTATAACATGGGGTGGAACAGCTGCGCGATGGCTTGCGCCACTTGCGCGTCAACGGCCAGCAGGCGCTGGTTCTGGATGGTGGCGATGAATTGCCCCATGCGTTCATTCAGCTGGCGGATGACGAAGGCGTTAAAGGAAAGGCTCTCGGCCAGCAGCAGATGGAACAGCTCCACCGGCACGAGGATGATGTCCGCAGCGCGCACGGCCACCACGTCGTAGCGGCGCAGTTCCCGCTTGAGCACGCTGCCCTCGCCGCACCAGCCGCCGGCCGGCACGCCGGAAAACGTGGCGCCGCGCCCATCGGCGTTGTAGACGGCCAGCTTGATCAAGCCCGTGTGCACGCCGATCCAGTGCGCCGACGGTTCGCCACGCCGCGTGATGAAGGCGCCCGCCTCGAAATGCCGGAGCACGCTGCCGGCGCGCAGCAAGGCCTGATGCCGGGCATCGAGGGCCGTGAACCAGTCGTGGCTATCGAGTTCGGGCACCGCACGGTCTACACTATCGTTGCTTTCCATTCCATCTTTCAGACCTGTCACTAAGATGACAGTGATTTTCAAGCGCCGGTGCTATGCTAGCCGGTATCAATCCCGAAACAGGGAGCTAGAGAATTTTTTTACCAGGAGACAAGCATGACAGCTGATTTCAACACCGGCCTCGGCAAAAACAGCGCCAACTACGCCGCCCTCACCCCGCTCGACTATATCGCCAGGGCAGCCGCAGTATATGGCAATCACCTGGCAATTGCACATGGCGCCGTGCGCCAGACGTGGGGCGAAACGTATGCGCGCACGCGCCGCCTGGCGTCAAGCCTCATCAAGCTGGGCGTGGGCACGGGCGATACGGTGGCCGTGATGCTGCCGAACACCCCTGCCATGGTGGAAGCGAGCTTTGGCGTCCCGATGGCCGGCGCCGTCCTCAATGCCCTCAATATCCGCCTCGACCTGGCTTCCCTGACGTTCATGCTGCGCCATGGCCAGGCGAAAGTCTTGCTGGCCGACACGGAATTTGCCGAACTGGCGCGCCAGATGGCGGCACAGATTCCCGGCCTGCGCGTGATCCAGGTCAATGACGTGCTGGGACCGGAAGTCGATGCTTTTTCCGACCTCGACTATGAAAGCTTGCTGGCCAGCGGCGACCCCGACTATGACTGGCAGGGGCCGGCGGACGAGTGGGACGCCATCGCCTTGAACTACACGTCCGGCACCACGGGCGACCCGAAAGGCGTGGTCTACCACCACCGCGGCGCGGCCCTGAATGCCCTGTCGAACATCCTGGAATGGGACATGCCCAAGCATGCCGTCTACCTGTGGACCTTGCCGATGTTCCACTGCAACGGCTGGTGCTTCCCGTGGACCATCGCCGCGCGCGCGGGCGTGAACGTGTGCCTGCGCAAGTTCGAACCGAAACTCGTGTTCGACCTGATGCGCGAATTGCGCATCACCCATTATTGCGCGGCACCCATCGTGCACGCGGCCCTGGCCAACGCGCCGGCCAACTGGCGCGACGGCATCGACTGGACCGTGCGCGGCATGGTGGCTGGCGCGCCACCGCCAGCGGCCATGGTGGCGAAGATCGAAGCCATGGGTTTCGACTTGATCCACTCGTATGGCCTGACGGAAGTGTACGGCCCGGCCGCCATCTGCGCCGAGCAGGATGAGTGGGCAGCTTTGAGCCAGGAAGAGCGGGCCGTGTTGAAATCACGCCAGGGCGTGCGCTACCACCTGCAAAGCGCCGTCGCCGTGATCGATCCGGAAACCATGCAGCACGTGGCGGCCGACGGCGAACAGGTCGGCGAGATCATGTTCCGTGGCAACATCTGCATGAAGGGTTACCTGAAGAATGAAAAGGCGACGCACGAAGCGTTCGCCGGCGGCTGGTTTCATACGGGCGACCTCGGTGTCATGTATCCGGACGGCTATATCAAGCTGAAGGACCGCAGCAAGGACATCATCATTTCCGGCGGCGAGAATATTTCCAGCGTGGAAGTCGAGGACGCCTTGTACCACCATCCGCAGGTGCTGGCCGCCGCCGTCATCGCCCAGCCGGACGAGAAATGGGGCGAGACGCCGTGCGCCTTCGTCGAGCTGCGCGAGGGCGGCACGGTGACGGAAGCGGAATTGATCGCCTTCTGCAAGAACAACCTGGCCGGCTTCAAGGTGCCGAAGGCCATTTATTTCGGCCCCCTGCCCCGCACGTCGACGGGCAAGATCCAGAAGTTCGAATTGCGCAAGCGCATGCAGTCGGACAAGGCCATCGACGTCTGATTTGTACCTATCAGTCGCGCTTGCCTTGCAACCACGCCGGCTGCGCCACCACCAGGCGCGACAAGCTGGCGATGCTGGCCACGGCGGCGAAGCCTGCCGCCAGGCACAGCGCATACGTCGTGCCCCGGCTGGCCGACACCGTGAAGCAGTAGGCGACCAGCGCCGCGCCCATCGCTTGCCCGATCAGGCGCGAGGTGGCCACCACGCCACTGGCGCCGCCTGCCCGCTCGGGCGGTGCGCTGCCCATGATGGCTTTCAAATTGGGCGCCTGGAAAAAGCCGAAACCGATGCCGCACATGGCCATGCGCCAGCCGATGTCAAACGCGCTCGGGTGGGCCGGTATCCAGATCAATGTCAGCAAGCCGCCGGCCAGCGCCGCCAGGCCGATGCCGCCCAGCACGCCCGGTGAATAACGGTCGCTCAGGCGCCCGGCCACGGGCGCCATCACGGCTACCAGCACGGCCCACGGCGTCATCAAAAAACCCGTCTCGACGGGCGAACGGCCCAGGGTGACTTCAAAATAGAAGGGCAGCGAGACGAAGGCCAGCCCCTGCGCGGCAAACGTGCAGATGGCCGTCAGCGACGACAGCAGGAACAATGGACGGCGGAACAGGTCGATCGGCAACATGGGCGCCGCATGCCCCGCCTGGCGGCGCAGCAGCAAAATAAAGAACACCACCACGGCCATCAGTTCCGCCAGCAGGGTCGACATGGCTGCGTGATGGGCGGCGTCGCCGAACAGCAAAATGAGCACGCCGAAGGCGCCCACGTTGTACAGCGCCGTGCGCGCATCGAGCGTGTGGCCGGACAGTTTTGTCGCCGGCAGCATGCGGCTGGCCAGGAAAAAGCCGGCCACGCCCAGCGGCACATTGATGGCAAACAGCCACGGCCACGACGCCGTCGCCAGAATCAGCGAGGCTGCCGTGGGGCCAATGGCGAACGCGACAGCCACCACCAGCGCATTGTGGCCGAAGGCCCGTCCCAGCAAGTGTTTCGGATACAGGGCGCGCAGCAGCGCCGTGTTCACGCTCATCATGGCGCTGGCGCCGACGCCCTGGAACAAGCGCGCCACCACCAGCGAAGGCAAGGACCAGGCCAGTGCGCAAGCGAGCGACGCCAGGGTAAATAAAAACATGCCGGAGATAAACACGCGCCGGTAGCCGGCGATTTCGCCGAGGGCTGAAAACGGCAGCAGGGTCGCCACCATGGCCAGTTGATAGACGTTGACGATCCAGACGGAGGCGGCCGGCGTCGTGTGCAGCTCGCTGGCGATGGCCGGCAAGGCCGTGTTGGCGATCGCCGTATCGAGCGAGGCCATGCCCACGCCGATGGCCAGCGCCAGCATGGCCCATACACGGGCGCCGGGCGGCAAGCCGTCCTCGCCCACCATGACGGGTTGCGTTTGCTGCTGCATAGACCGCTGCATAGAATGCTGCATAAATACACTACCTGTTCATCTTGCTGATCCGGGTAATACACTAACATGTATGTAATAAACGTGCAGGACAGGCAAGCTTACTTCTGGCAGTCGATGACCTTGAAATCTTTCGAGTAACAGATGCGCAATTCGCCCGAATGCTTTTCATAGCCGAGCCAGCGGCCCTTCAGTTGCGGGTTGTGCTGCTTCATCCACTGGAACAATTCGTTCTTTGGCATGGTGGAGTCCGGCAATTTCAAGGCCTGGAACAGTTCGTGTTCCTTCTCGAAATACTGCTTGGCCGTATCGAAATCGCAGGCGCCATGCTTTTCCCATTCTCCCTGCAGCAAGGCTTCACCGGGCTGCATGCACATGTAGGGCAGGATCTCGGACGGCGCCAGTTTCGGCAGATTGCCCTTGCAATAGCGCGGATGCAAGTCCGTCTGGCGCGGCGGCGTCACGGAAATATCGTCGCACGTGGCGGGATTGGCCGACTGCGCCCACAGGCCATGCACGATCCAGCCGAACTGGTTGCTGTCGGCGCACTGGAAGGCGGCCTTCTTCGACACGGCGCCGCGGCGGCGCTGGCTGTCGCAAAAGCCTGGCGACCACGACAGCGCCAGCATGAAGTAATCGGTGGGCACGTTCGTGCTTTGCTTGTAGCACGTGTTTTTCTCGTCGGACGGCTTGACGTCGTAATCGACATAGCTGACGTTGCGGGGAATGGCGCAGGTTGCATCGGCCGCATGCGCGGCGCCAGCGGACAGGCTGAGGAACACGGCGGCCAGCGCCGGCAAGACAGAGCGGATTTTCATCGAGTTTCCTTCAAGATATAAAAACGCCGGCAACTGGGTGCCGGCGCGGTCAGAACGAACAACATCAGTCACGGCACCTGACAAAACCGTAGCGAGCGGCAGTGATTTGTGGCCGAGAAGCGCAGCCGTACTCTAGTACGGTGAGCATCGCCGGCCGCAAAGCGCGACGCGCAGTAGGTTTGGTCAGGTGACATCAACTAGCAGACCTTGTGCATCCAGCCGTGCGTGTCCGGTGCCGTGCCATGCTGCAGACCCAGCAGCGCTTCGCGCAGGGCCAGGGTAACGGCGCCGTTTTCATTGTTGTTGATGGTCATTTCAAAGCCATTGGCCTTGGCCACGCCCACCGGCGTGATGACGGCGGCCGTGCCGCAGGCGAACACTTCGGTCATGCGGCCCGAGGCGATGTCGTCGCGCCATTGCTGGACTGACAATTTACGCTCTTCCGTGGCATAACCGAGGTCTTTCGCCATTTCCAGCAGGCTGCGGCGGGTGATGCCTGGCAGCAAGGTGCCCGTCAGTTCCGGCGTCACGACGGTGACCTTCTCGCCATCCTTGTAGACGAAGAACAAATTCATGCCGCCCATTTCTTCGATGAATTCGCGGTGCACGGCGTCGAGCCACACGACCTGGTCGCAGCCCTTCTCCTGCGCTTGCGACTGGGCCATCAGGCTGGCCGCGTAGTTGCCCGCGCACTTGGCTTCACCGGTGCCGCCCGGCGCGGCGCGCACGAAGTCTTCGCTGATCCACACGGTAACGGGTTTCACGCCTTTCGGGAAATAGGCGCCGGCCGGCGAAGCGAACAGCACGAACAGGTATTCCTCCGATGGACGCACGCCCAGGTAGGGATCGGTGGCGATCATCAGCGGACGCATGTACAGGCTCTCGCCCGTATTCTTCGGCACCCAGTTGCGGTCTTGCGCAATCAGCGCATCGCCCGCTTCCAGGAACAGCTCGACAGGAATGGCCGGCATGGCCAGGCGCGCGGCGCTGCGGTTGAAGCGCTCGGCGTTTTGTTCTGGACGGAACGTCTTGATGCTGCCGTCCGGCTGGGCGAACGCCTTGTAGCCTTCGAAGATGGCCTGGCCATAGTGCAGGGACGAGGCGGACGGGTCCAGCGTCAAAGGGCCATAGGCCTTCAATTCACCCTGCTGCCACTTGCCGTCGCGGTAAGGAATCACCACCATGTGGTCGGTGAAGATACGGCCAAAGGCGGGATTGACCATGCGCGCGGCGCGCTCGGCGTCGGACAAGGGGTGGGCGGACGGGGTGACGACGAGATTCGGTGTGGAAGTGGTCATGGCAGCAATGGGAACTAGTGAACAGTATCCCTATTGTAGCGCCTATGGCGCCCAATCTGGCAAACGGGGATGGCCCCCGCCACGCGAAAACAGGACACCATCATTTGCGAATGATTCTCGTTTGCGTTAATATATCAGCCTTCCTTCTTCCCCGCCATGCCCGCGCCCTGCATGGCGGCGCTATCGAAAGCCGCCATGACGACCTCCTCCCTGCCACAACCCCAGCTGCGCGCCAGCGCCGACGAGGCGCCGGAGACCAGCCAGCAGCGCCAGCTTGCCGCCAACCCGCCACAACGGCGCTGGCACTGGAACTGGAAGCAGGTGTGGTTTCAACTGCACTGGTTCATTGGCATCACGGCCGGCACGGTGCTGGTGATCATCGGCTTGAGCGGCGCCACGCTGGCCTTCAAGGATGAATTGCTCGACCTCATGAACCCCGGCGTGCGCCATGTCGCCATGGAAACGCGCGCACCGCTGACACCGGCCCAGCTGAGCAATATCGCGGCGGCCGAGCACAGCCAGCGCGTCGCCTCGATCACCCTGTATGCGCAGGCGGGCGCGGCGCCCCGCCTGTTTTTCGCGCCAAAGAACGGCCAACGGCGCGGCGAGTCCATTTATGTCCATCCATACACGGGCGCGACCCAGCCGGCGCTGATGGGCGCGGGCTTTTTCGAATGGACGGAATCGCTGCACCGCTGGCTGCTGCTGCCGCGCGATCCGGGCCGGCAAGTGGCGGGCGCGCTGGCGCTGTGCTTGCTGGGGCTGGCACTCTCCGGTCTGTATCTGCGCTGGCCCCGCCGTCCGCTGGACTGGCGCACGTGGCTGACCTTCGATCCTGCCCTGAAGGGCCGCTCCTTGTTGTGGAATCTGCATGCCGTGGCCGGCACCTGGTGCCTGGTGGTGTATGTGGCGCTGACCCTGACGGGCATTTACTGGAGCTATGACGTGGTGCGCGACAATATCGACGCCTGGGCCGGCAAGCCCCCACGGGTGGCGCAAGCACCGGGCAAGAAAGGCGCGCCGAAGGAATCATCACCGGCCGTTGACATCGGCCTGGCCTGGAGCAGCTTCCAGCAACACGCCCCCGGCTGGACCCTGGCCAGCGTGCGCCTGCCGACGCGCGCCGCCGAAGCCGTGCAATTCACGTGGCTGGACAGCGACGCGCCACACGAGCGGGCGCGCAGCCGCATGAGCATTGCCCCGGCCGACGGCACGGTCACGGAAAACGAACCGTACAACCAGCAGGCGCTGGGGGCGCGCCTCGTCAACATCATTTATCCGCTGCACATGGGCACGTATTTCGGCTTGCCGGGCCGCATCATCGTCACCGCGGCCAGCCTGGGCCTGCCCCTGTTCGCCATCACGGGCTGGATGCTGTACCTGGGCCGCCGCAAGGCAAAGGGGGCCGTGCAGGCGCAGCGCGCCATGCTGGGCGCCGGCACGCCGGACAAGCAACATACGGGCTTGCCGACCCTGGTGGCCTACGCCAGCCAGTCGGGCCAGGCCGAGCGCCTGGCCCTGGAAAGCGCGCGTGCCCTGCAGCAGGCAGGCGTGGCCGTCGACGTGCAGTCGCTGGACCGTTTCGTTCCCGCGCAACTGCGCCAGTACGAGCGGGCGCTGATCGTCGCCAGCACCTTTGGCGAAGGCGAGGCGCCGGACGGCACGCGCCGCTTCGCGCGCCTGCTGCAAACCACATCGGGCATGCCGCTGGCGGGCCTGGAATTCGGCATGCTGGCCCTGGGCGACCGTCACTACAGCGCCTTCTGCGGCTTTGGCCATGCACTGGCGCAGCAACTGCAGGCGCTGGGCGCCACTGCCCTGTTCCCCCTGATCGAAGTGGACAAGCATGACCCCGCAGCCCTGGCCGGCTGGTCCACAGCGCTGGCCCGCTGCAGCGGCAGCGCCATCGACGCCATCGGCGTGCAGGAAACAGCGTCGTATGCCGAATGGCGCCTGGCGCGCCGCGTGCTGCTCAATCCGGGCAGCCTGGGCGGCGAGCTGCATGAAATCACCTTGACGGGCCCGGCCGGCGCCACTTGGGAAGCGGGCGCGCTGGCGGAAATCATCGGGTGCAATGCGGACGGCAGCGATGGCGATGCGCAGCACGGCCAGCATGCGCCACGCAGCTATTCACTCGCTTCGCTGCCATCGGACGGTGAACTGCAGTTGCTCGTGCGTCAGGAACGCCATGCGGGCATGGACAACCAGGGCCATGGCGTCTGTTCCGGCTGGCTCACGCGCTTCGCGCCGCTGGGCGCCAGCATCCGTTTGCGCCTGCAAGCCAATCCCGCCTTCGCCCCGGCGCTCACCGACGTGCCCTGCATTTATATCGGCAACGGTTCCGGCCTGGCCGGCCTGCGTGCGCACCTGCGCGCGCGTCAGCGGGCGGGACTGGCCCGCAACTGGCTGCTGTTCGGCGAGCGCCAGCAAGCTTTTGACAGCGTCTGCGGCGAAGAGTTGCAAGGCTGGCTGGACGCTGGCCACCTGGCGCGCCTGGACCGCGTCTTTTCGCGCGATGGCGCGGATGCCGGCAAGCGTGAATACGTGCAGGACCGCTTGCGCGTCCATGCCGACGCGCTGCGCGCGTGGCTGGCGCAAGGCGCCGTCGTCTACGTGTGCGGCAGCCTGCAAGGCATGGCGGCAGGAATCGATGCTGTACTGCAAGAAGTGCTGGGCCAGGATGGCCTCGACGCCCTGCTGGCGGCCGGACGCTACCGCCGCGACGTGTATTGATCTGTCTCAGACCGCCACCCCGCTATGTGGGGCAGCGCACGGTCGGCGCCAGCCATCGGACTAGAGTGGGGACATCGCGGCATGGCGACATACCCGCCGCACCATCCACCATCTGCGAGGCAACCCATGAAAAACCCCTGGATGAGCATGTATCTGAGCGCCGCCAACCGCATCGCCAACACGGCGCGCGGCCACGCCACGGCCGCCGTCAAGCGCGAAGCGGCGAAAAATACGCGGCAGTTGACGCAAGTGTGGTTCGATTCCTTTCTGCCGCCAACGGGCAAGCCTCGGCGCAGCCGCAAGGCCAAATAAGCCCCTGGCAGGGGGCGAACTGGTGCGGTGCATCACAGCAATAAGTTGAAGTTACGATCAGATGAACTAAACTGCAAGCATGGTAGTACATAAGGAAGTGACCGGCAGACGCCGCATCCCCGCGCCGCCGCCGGGACACCGGGAGACGACCATGTTGACGCTCAAAGTGCTGGCCTGTCTTGCCCTGTCGGCATTGCTGCTTGCCCCCTTGGTGCTGCGGGATGCGATGCAGACGTCGGCCGGGCAGCAGATGCAGGTGCCGAATGTTGATGCGCACGCTCTCTGGGCCCACTGGCCCAAGCACTAAAACGCGCGGCTGACAAAACGCCGCTGGCTGCGTTGCTTTGACTTGCCGTACTAGCGTACTGTCTGCGTCAAAGACGCCTTGCCAGCGACGTTTTTCAGCGGCGCTCGGTAACACGTCGCATCGATGAAAACCGTTTTGTTGCTGATAGAGTTTTTTTTCTACCTTTTCAGTTCTCTATCAGTGACTTTACACTTCGCCTTCTCTTCACCATATTTTTGATCCAGATCATGGATTTCCCCCTTCGCTGCCCCCACACTGGAACGGTCCGCCTCGCACCGCGACGGACTTAACCTGGAGCATCGGCATGGGTACATCGGATTGGAAGGATGAGATGGCGCTGGGCGTTCCCGCCATCGACGAAGCGCACGAGGCACTGTTTCAGGAGCTGGCACGGCTGGGACAGTTGAGCGACCAGCATTTCAGCGTGGCGTTCCGCGAGTTGATTGCAGCCGTCGAACGCGATTTCCGCGAGGAAGAGGATCTGATGGAACAAATCGCCTTTCCCTCGCTGGCCAACCACCGCGAACAGCATGCGCGCGTGCTCAGCGGATTGCACCATGCCTGGGCCGCCGTCGATGAAGGCGACCTGGAACAGGGCCGCCATGCGCTCTCGCTGTTGCCACAATGGCTGATCTTCCACCAGGCCACCATGGACCTGGCCCTGGCGGCAGCGCTGGAACTGGTGCAGCGCCAGCCCACCTAGATCTACAGCAGCAGCACCGTCGCTTGCTCGGGCAAGACCACGCGGTAGTGACCCGGGTATTTGTCTTCGCCGTCGAAAATCTTGCAAAACACGGGCTGGTTGATGTCGTTGACGGCCGCCTCGCTCATGGGCAAGGTGGCGATCAGTTGCTCGCCGTCCATCAACTGCAAGGCGCTGCCCCGCTCGGCCGCGCAAAACGCCAGCGATTGCACGTCGCTGGCGAACGGCCGCTTGTACCACGGCGTGATGGCCCGCACGGCGCGCCGCGCGTCCTGCAAGACTTGCCCCACGCGCGTGACGTTCCACGCATCGCGCGCCACGGACGGCTGAAGGACGATATTCGCCGTCAGTTCGCCCCTGCCCTTGTTCACCAGGAAAGTGCCGTCCTGCGCGGCGATGTCATCGTTGAGCGGCACGACAAACACGCCGCCGCTGGAGACCTTGATCGGCATGGGCGCGCCATTGCCCTGCAGAGCCACGCGCACATCGTCGATGGTGGCGCTCAGCTTGGCAGGAATCAGGCGCAGGGCCATGACCACGCTGCCGCTCGACACTTGCCACACTTTCCTGGCCGTCAGATAACTTTCACGGTAGGCCATGAAACGCACGCGCGGCGCCTTGGCGTCGCTGCTGGCCGTGACCGTCACCGTTTGCGGTGGCAAGGCTTCGTCTGCGCTCGCCGCTGTGACAGGCGCAAGGGGCGGCGGCACGGCATCGGTAACAGGCGGCACGCTGGCGCTGTGCAGCGGCGCGGGAACAACCGGCGGCGCGTGTTCCTGGGCCTGGCCCAGCGACACGACACACAACCATCCGGCACAAGCGATCCATGTACGCATGCATTTCTTTCAATAAGGAAAATATTTTATCAGCGCCTGCATTATCGCAGAAGGCCCGCCGACGCGCCGCCCTTGGCCTGTCTGCACTCCTGTCTGCACTCCTTTGGTGCGCGCACTTGATTATTTGGCAAATATCCCTTATATTGATAATGATTCTTATTCACAGAATATGAACGGAATCATGCACGACCTTTCCACTGCCATGCGCGGGTGGAACTGCTATCCAAGCCAGACCACGGGCCAGCGTCACGCCATCCCCCCAGCTACTGTGCAGCTCGCCAGACGAGATAGGAACACTCACGACTAAAAAATATTCCAGGAAAATGATGCAATCGACTACCGTACTCTCTTCGTCGCGCCAGCCCGCCTTGCGCCCCCTCCCCCGCCTGCTGCACATCGCCCTGCTCAGCCTTGCCTCCGGCGTGGTCTTGCCTGCCCAGGCGGCCGATGCCGCTGCGGCCGACGTCACCATGCCGGCCGTCACCGTGCTGGGCCAGTCGATGGCCACCACGGAAGGCACGCAGTCATACACGGCAGGCGAAGCGCGCAGCGCCACGCGCATGGACCTGTCCCTGCGCGAAACGCCGCAATCGATCAGCGTCATCACGCGCCAGCTGCTCGACGACCTGGGCGCCGTGCGCCTCGACCAGGCGCTGGCACAGACGACGGGCATCCAGGTAGGCCAGAACGACACGGAGCGCACGACCTTTTATGCGCGCGGCTTCGGCATCGACAATCTCCAGATCGACGGCATGGCGCGCGGCGGCAATGCGCCGCTGCAAGACACGATCCTGTACGACCGCATCGAGGTCGTGCGCGGCGCCACCGGCCTGATGGGCGGCACGGGCGACCCGTCGGCTACCATCAACATGATACGCAAGCGGCCGACGAAGGCATTCCAGGCCAGCGCCGGCCTGACCATGGGCCGCTGGGATGACCAGCGCGTCGAGGCCGACCTCTCCACGCCGCTGGATGCGGAGGGCAGCGTGCGCGCCCGCACGGCCCTGGCCTGGCAAAAACGCGATTCCTATCTGGACATGTATCACGAGCGCAAGACGGTCGGCATGCTCATCGTCGAGGCGGACGTGCGCCCCGGCACCCTGCTGACGGCAGGCGTCGACTTCCAGGACAACAAGCCGACGGGCGCCACCTGGGGCGCCGTGCCGTACTGGAACGAGGACGGCAGCCTGGCCAACTTGCCGCGCAACACCAGCTGGACGACGCCATGGAGCACCTGGGCCAACAAGCAGCACACGCTATTCACCTCGCTGGACCAGCGCCTGCCCGGCAACTGGAATCTGCACCTGGGCTACGCGCGCACGGAAAGCACGAACCGCACCACCGTCGCCTACGCGGGCGCCGGCCATCCCGACCCCGCCACCGGTGAAGGCATGCGCCTGTGGACGGGCGCCTGGGGCGCAGGCAAGAAGAACAGCGACAATTTCGACGTCTACGCCAGCGGTCCGTTTACCTTGATGGGGCGCAAGCATACGGCCATCGTCGGCTGGAACGGCGGCAACCAGCGCTCGCGCTCGCTGGGAGGCGGAGCGGACATCAACTACCCGGACTTTATCCCCGACTACCGCAGCTGGACGGGCAACATTCCCCGCCCCGTGTTCCAGCCGGACGGTTCGCACACGGAAACCGTGACGCGCCTGGCAGGCGGCTATGTGGCCACGCGTTTGAGCCTGGCCGACCCGCTGCACCTGATCATCGGCGCGCGCAGCAGTACCTATCGCACGGATACGCGCAACTACGATACGCGAGGCGTGCACACGGACAACAGCGACTTCGTGGAAACGCGCAATGAAGTGACGCCGTATGTGGGCGCCGTGTTCGACATCAACAAGCAATATTCGGCCTACGCCAGCTTCACGCAGCTGTTCAACCCGCAATCGAGCAAGGACCGCAACAACCAGTTCCTGGCGCCGGAAACGGGCGAGAATGCCGAGCTGGGCATCAAGGGCGAATTCTATCAAGGCAAGCTGAACGCATCGGCCGCCCTGTTCCATACGAAGAAAAAGAACCTGGCGGAACTCGACCGCAGCGTGCCGCCCGGCTTCTTGCTGCCCGACGGCGGCCAGGCCATGGTGGCGAATGGCGCCGGCGTGACGGCCAAGGGCGTCGAGTTCGACGTTTCCGGCCAGATCACGCCCGCGTGGGAAGCGAGCGGCGGCTACACCTATCTGCATGCGGCCGAGGCCGATGGCCGCCGCGCCGCCACCACGCAGCCGCGCCATTTGCTGCGCCTGGCCACCAGCTACCGCTTCGACGGCAGGCTCACAGGTCTGAAAGCGGGCGCCAGCATGACGGCGCAAAGCGCCACCTACAGCGAATCATGGTACGGCCGCCCGCCGTCAAGCGAGATGACGCACATCCCGCAAGCGGGCTATGCGCTGGTCAACGCCATGGCCAGCTATGCGCTCAGCAAGCATGCCAGCGTGCAGCTGAACGTGAATAACTTGCTCGATAAAAAGTACTACCGCAACGTGGGCTTCTTCGACGGCGTGTTCTGGGGCGAACCGCGCAACATCAGCCTGGCCGTGCGCACAGCGCTTTAAGCGCGCCAGTGCGCGGGCGCCGGCAGGGCAAAGCCATCGAGCAAGGGGCCGCCCACGGGCGCCAGCACGGCGGCGGCGACCCGTTCGAACGCCTGCTGGCCAGCCGGCAAGTCGGCTGCCACCAGGCGCAGCGCGCCGTCGAGCAGCCCGGCGATGGCAGCGTCGAAGGCCCCCAGGCGGCGGAACAGATGCTTGCCCCCGCCGCTCCACTGGCCCGCCGCGCGCAAGTGCAGGTCGGCCAGCGCCTCGTACAGCTGGCAGGCCACGGCCAGCGCCTCGCCCGGGTGACGGCTGTCGACCAGGTCTTCCAGCGCGGTGGTGATGGCGTAGCGGCGCCGCTGCACGTTGTCCACGTCGAGCACGGGTGGCCCGGCGGCGGCCATGGCTTGCGCCAGCGCCAGCAGCTGCGCGTGCTGCGATCCGGGCGCGGCAATATTTTCCCCTTCCAGCACCATGCGCGCCAGCGGCACCGTGCCGCCGGGCGCATCGATTTCCTTGCAAAAATACGTGAACGTGGCCACGTCGTGCCCGAACAGTTCCACCGTGCGCCCTTCGGCCACGATGGTCGAGCGCCATGCGCAATCGACGTGGTCGAACAGCAGCAGCAAATCGATATCGGAACTGGGCGTCTGCCGGCCCGTGGCGAACGAGCCGCCGATGATGGCCGCCACGGCCGTGGGATAGCGTTCACGTACCAGCCGCACGGCAATGGCGCGGATATCGTCATAGGTGGAAATGTTTGTCACAGCCAGTGCTCCGTGCCGAAAAACACTATCCTACACGGGATACGCAGCCTGCCGCCACCCTGCTACACTGGCGCCATCTGACCAAGGAAGCAACATGGAATACGACTGCATCGTGGTGCCCTCGCCCGTGGGCAAACTGACTCTGGTGGCGCGCGGCGCGGCACTGGTCGCCATCCTGTGGGAAAACGACAGGCCCAACCGCGTGCGCCTGGGCGCGATGCGCGTCGATGACGGTTGCGCCGTGCTGCAGGAAACGGCGCGCCAGCTGCGCGAGTATTTCGCCGGCACGCGCCAGAGTTTTGCTGTGCCGCTCGATTTCGCCGGCACCGCCTTCCAGCAGGAGGTGTGGCGCGCCTTGCTGACGATACCGTATGGCCAGACGCGCAGCTATGGCGAGATCGCGCGCCAGATCGGCCGCCCCGCCGCCGTGCGCGCCGTGGGCGCCGCCAACGGCAAGAATCCCATTTCCATCATCGCCCCCTGCCACCGCGTCATCGGCGCCACGGGTGAATTGACGGGCTTTGCGGGTGGCCTGCATGCGAAGGAAACCTTGCTGGCACTGGAAGGCATCGCCCTGTCCAGCGACCGCGAAGCGCTGAAAACGGGCCACGCCCGGCGCCGCGCCGTGCACGTCGATACGGCGCAAGGCTGTCTGTTTTAGGCGGCGGCATCGCGCCCCTTGTGGGATACTCACGCCCTCCGCTCAAACCAACATATCCTATGCCCTACCTTGCCATCCTGTTCTTTGTCGTTCTGTATTTGCTGGCCACGTTCTTTTTCCATATCCCCGTCCTGGTCGCCCTCGCGTATGGCGTGCTGAGCCTGAGCTGTTTCGTTGCCTATGCGATCGACAAGTCTGCCGCAAAAGGGGGGCGCTGGCGCACGTCGGAACGCACCCTGCTGCTATTGGGGCTGCTGTGCGGCTGGCCTGGCGCCGTGCTGGCCCAGCAATGGCTGCGCCACAAGTCCAGCAAGCGCTCATTCCGCATCGTGTTCTGGATCACGGTCGCCATCAATATCGGCGCCTTCGCGTATTTCAGCATGCACTACGCGGCGCCCGATATCGGCACCGAGGTGGCGCCGATCGAACTGTAAAACTGCCCGGCTTCTCGCTCGCACAGCACTGTTGTCCAGAAGCAGTTCCACCCGCTAAGATGTAACAGTTATTGCAGCGCATTGTTTGTGAAAAGATCGCCTGTCAGAATATCAATATATACGATTTCAACCCAATTCACCTACACGGGAAAGCACTTTTCAAGCATGCGTACCTTGCAATTCCACAATTCCTTCTTGTTACACCTTGCTGTGGCGATTTGTTTCGCAATCAGTCTGGCCGGCTGCACCAGCTATCGCTTTATTCCCCCGGACTCGGATGCGGGCCGTCAATGCGTGACGAGCTGCGGGAGCAATCAACAAATATGCATCGCAGGCAAAGAGCAAGTTGCGGCGGCCCAGGTACAGGCTTGTGAGATGAGGAACGTCAGTACCGTCTCCATCTGCCTGGCAGTTGCAAAAACAGATGCTGACCGGGAACTGTGCTCGAAGAAACGGCAATATTGTTCCTCCAACGCAGCTGGAACGTGGCAATGCGAGGCAGATTACAGAGCATGCTATACGCAATGCGGTGGCAGAATCGAGGAGAGTGAATAAAGTATCGAAAGGCTGATGCCGCCGCACAAGACGCCGCCGTGGCTACCGCGCATCACGAGGCGTGGCGGGTTTGATTCAATATGATTACTCGCCCAGCAGGCGCAGCGATTCCAGCCAGTCCGCCTTCCACTCGCGCAGCAAGGGCTGCGTGGCGAACGCCTTCTTCAGGTGCGCCATCGGCACGCGGTGCACATCGTGCAAACCGAACGCCAAGGTCACCGGATGCCACAGGTGGCTATTCTTGCCGCCGCGCGAATTCTTGCGCACGCGCGCGCCATCGTCGCCAAAGATGCCCACGCCGCTGGCCAGTCCCTGGTCCAGGTCGATCTTGCCCACGCCGGCAAAGGCGATCAAGATCTGCTCGCGGCCCAGGCCCTTCAGGGCGCTGGGCAAGACCACCGGCGCCGTTTTTTCCGCTTCAGCGGGATCCGGCTTCGGATGCTGCAACTCCTTGAGCAAACGCAACAGATCGCGCTCCTGGAAATGCAAGCCATCGACCGGCACGCGCAATCCCGGCGCCTTCAATTCGATGGCGATGTTGCCCGAGTCGCGCGTAAAGCGCAGCCACACGTCGTCGGCGCCCGACGCCAGGTGTTCCTTGTCGCCGATGAACACGACGGGCGCCGCATAGCGCGTCACGCCGTCGTGGAACAGTTCAGCCCATTCCGCGCTGTAATCGAGCCAGACATACGGCAAGCCGCCCTGCTCCAGCAGGCGCGCCAGGGTCCACGGCGTGCCCGTCTGTTGCGCCAGCCAGGCACAGGCTTGGGTGGCGGTGGCGCGGTAAGGCAAAGAAAGGGAAGTCATGGCGGTTCCGTCGATAAAAGTGGAGCGCAGTGTAGCAGACTGCCGCCCTTCTCCCCTTCGGCAGGCGCAGCGGGCGCGCTTTTTTCACACGATGTGCTAGGCTGAAAACATCAGCACGCGCCATGGCCATTCCGGCCGCCGAGCGCATCACCGCAAGGGGATCATCATGCATTCGAGCACCAACGCCGCCACCACGCCCACCCCGCCACCGGAGCGCGATTCGCCCACGCCGGCCAGCGAAGGCCATGCCGAGCAAGCGCTTGATGAAGCGCTCAAGGAAAGCTTTCCGGCCAGCGACCCGATTGCCATTGCCACCCCCAAACCTGCCAGCAAGCCCTCCGCCTGAGAGTACGCCCCAGCAGCCACCCCTGCGGTGGCTTTTTATTTGGCTATGTCACCGTCAGATGTGGGAATGCTCCCAGCGTTGCTTTCAATAACGTTTCTGCTGAACGGATGCGCCTGGCGTCGA
>NZ_JCAQAV010000044.1:0-44189 GCF_059617925.1 Janthinobacterium sp. JF4
AACGTTATTGAAAGCAACGCTGGGAGCGTTCCCACATCTGACGGTGACATAGCCTAAAAAAATGCCGCCCGGCTTGCGCGGGGCGGCTGGCAACTGATGCCTGGGACAAGCGTCTTACCACATGATGACGCGGTCTTTCGGTGGCAGATACATCTTGTCGCCCGGTTTCACGTCAAACGCCTGATAGAAGCCGGGCTGGTTGCGCATGGTGCCGTTGGCGCGGAACTGGCCTGGCGAGTGCGGGTCCGTTTTCAGCAAGACCAGTTGCTGCGCTTCGCGCATCTTCATGCGCCATACCTGGGCAAAGCCCGCATAGAAACGCTGCTCGCCCGTGAAGCCGTCGATGACGGGTGCTTTCTTGCCATTGAGCGACAATTTGTACGCCTTATACGCGATCGCCACGCCGGAATTGTCGGCGATGTTCTCGCCCAGGGTCAGTTCGCCATTGACGAAGTGGCCCTTGACGGGGCTGAAGCTGTTGTACTGCGCCACCAGCTGCTTGGTTTTCTTGGCGAAGTTTTTATGGTCGGCCTTGGTCCACCAGTCGCGCAGGTTGCCGTCGCCGTCGTACTGGGCGCCCTGGTCGTCGAAGCCGTGGCTGATTTCATGGCCGATCACGCCGCCAATGGCGCCGTAGTTGACGGCGTCGTCCGCGTTGGCGTCGAAGAACGGCGCTTGCAGGATGGCGGCCGGGAAGACGATTTCATTCAGTTCCGGGTTGTAATAGGCGTTCACGGTCTGCGGCGTCATGCCCCACTCGTCGCGGTCGATGGGCTGGCCCAGCTTGTTCAATTCGCGGTTGTAGTTGAGCAGGTGCGAACGCTGGATGTTGCCGATCAAATCGTCAGGCGCCACCGTCAGACCCGAGTAATCGCGCCATTTGTTCGGATAGCCGATCTTGGTGGTGAACTTGGCCAGCTTGATCTGCGCCTGTTTCTTGGTGACGGGGCTCATCCAGTCGAGCTTGTCGATGCTTTGCCGGTAGGCCGTCATCAGATTTTTCACCAGCGCTTCCATGCGCACCTTGCGCTCGGCCGGAAAATATTGCTCCACGTACAGCTGGCCCACGGCTTCGCCCAGCGCGCCTTCGACGGCGCCCACGCCGCGTTTCCAGCGCGGACGCATTTCCGTCACGCCCGTCAGGGTGGTGCCATAGAAAGAGAAGTTTTCATCGACATATGCTTTCGGCAGGTAGCCGGCGTTGGCGTGCAGCAAGTGCCACTGGAAGTACGCTTTCCACGTGTCCAGCGGCGTCTTGTTGGCGATCTCGGCAAAGCCTTTCAGGTAGCTAGGCTGGCTGACGATCACGTAATTGACCTTGCCGGCGATGCCCGTGTCCTTCAGGTAGCGGGCCCAGTCGTAGCCTGGCGCCACGCTGGCCAGTTTCGCCAGTTCCACCTTGTTGTAGGTCTTGACGGGGTCGCGGTTCTGCACATTGCTCCATTGCGCCTTGGCCAGTTCCGTTTCCAGCGCAACGATAGCCTTGGCGTTGGCAGCAGCATTCGCGTCGCCGGCCAGGCTGAGCATTTTTTCCACGTGGGCCAGGTATTTGGCGCGCGTGTCGGCCTTGCCTGCTTCCAGGTAGTAATCGCGGTCAGGCAGGCCCAGGCCGCTTTGCACGATGTCGGCCACGTATTTGGTGGAATCCTTGGCGTCCTGGTGGATGCCGAAGTCGTACGGCGAGGTCACGCCCAGCTTGCTGAAGTGGGCAATCACGGCAGGCAGTTCCGCCTTGTCCTGCAAGGCGGCGATCTTCGCCAGCTCCGCGTTCAAGGGGGTCAGGCCCAGGCTTTCCAGCTTGGCTTCGTCCATGAAGCTATTGTAGAAATCACCGATCTTCTGCGCATTCGAACCGGCCGCGCGGGCCTTGTCGGCGGCTGCGCCTTCGACGATGCCGCGCAGCTGGGTTTGCGTATCGTCGGCCAGCTTGGCAAAGCTGCCCCAGCTCGACTTGTCGGCAGGAATCACCGTTTCCGCCAGCCATTTGCCATTCAGGTGCTGGAACAGGTCGTCCTGCGCGCGCACGGCAGGGTCGACGTATTCGACGGCGATGCCGGACGTCAGCACGGCGGCCGCGACAGCCGTGGCGGTGGCAGGCGCGGCAGCGGCCTTCTTGGCAGGATCGGCGACGCCAGCGGCGCCAGCCATGCCGGACACGCCGGCCAGCAAACTCAGGGTCAATGCACTTAACAAATAACGATTCACGGTTGTCCTCTATATTATATTGTGTGGAATATAAGGGTCAGAAGGCCCAAGGCTTCTGGCCCGGTTTTTGACTGTAGCATACCGGCTGAAACGACAGAAACAACTTTGGCCAGAATGCAAAAAAGACCACGCAAGGTGGTCTTTTCTGTTGCTACAGGATTACGTTTTCATCCAGACAGGGCTTACCAGATGATCACACGGTTTTCCGGCGCCACATACATCTTGTCACCCGGTTTCACGCCAAACGCTTCATAGAAGCCAGGCTGGTTGACCATGGTGCCATTCGCGCGGTACTGGCCCGGCGAATGGGGATCGGTCTTGATCTGCACGATCTGCTGCGCTTCGCGCATCTTGCTGCGCCACACCTGGCCAAAGCCCATGTAGAAGCGCTGGTCGCCCGTCAGGCCGTCCAGCACAGGCGCCGGCTTGCCGCCCAGCGAAATCTTGTACGCCTTGTACGCGATCGCCACGCCCGAGTTGTCGGCGATGTTTTCGCCCAGGGTCAGTGCGCCGTTGACGTGGTAGCCAGGCAAGGGGCTGTAGCCATCGTATTGCTTGGTCAGCGCGTCGGCCTTGGCCGCGAAGTTCTTGCGGTCGGCCGGGGTCCACCAGTCGCGCAGGTTGCCGTCGCCATCGGACTGGCTGCCCTTGTCATCGAAGCCGTGGCTGATTTCATGGCCGATGACGGCGCCGATGGCGCCATAGTTGACGGCGTCGTCCGCGTTGGCGTCAAAGAACGGCGGCTGCAGGATGGAGGCGGGGAAGACGATTTCATTCATCGTCGAGCTGTAATAGGCGTTCACCGTTTGCGGCGTCATGCCCCACTCTTCGCGGTCGATCGGCTTGCCCAGCTTGGCCACCTGGCGGGCCGAAGCGAAATTGGCGGCGCGCATCATGTTGCCCACCAGGTCGCCCTGGACGATTTGCAGCTTCGTGTAATCGCGCCATTTGTTCGGATACGCGATCTTCGGCGTGAACTTGGCCAGCTTGGCTTGCGCTTCCTTCTTGGTTTCCGGGCTCATCCAGTCCAGGGTGTCGATGCTGTCCTTGTAGGCGGCCAGCACGTTCTTCACCAGTTCCTGCATGTGCGCCTTGCGCTCCGCCGGGAAATACTGCGCCACGTACAGCTTACCGACGGCTTCGCCCAGTACGCTTTCGACGGCGCCCACGCCACGCTTCCAGCGCGGCTGGTTTTGCGTCACGCCGCTGAGCACCGTGCCGTAGAAGGCGAAGCTCTCGTCGACGAAGTTCTTCGACAGGTAGCTGGCATAGCTGCGCAGCAACTGCCATTCGAAATACGCTTTCAGGGTGTCCAGGTCGGTGGCGGCCAGCACCTTGTTGTAGCCGGCCAGGTAGCTCGGCTGGTTGACGATGACGTAATCGACCTTGTTGGCGATGCCCAGGGCGGCCAGGCCGGATTTCAGGTCGTAACCGGGGGTCAGGTCATTCAGCTTGTTGAGGTCGGTCTTGTTGTAGCGTTTGACGGGGTCGCGGTTCTCGACCTTGGTCCATTGCGCTTCGGCCAGGGCCGTTTCCAGCGCCACGACAGCCTTGGCGCGGGCGGCGGCATTCTTGTCGCCTGCCATGGCCAGCATCTTTTCCACGTGCGCCTGGTATTTTTCTTTGACGCCGGCCTGCTTGGCTTCCAGGTAGTAGTCGCGGTCGGGCATACCCAGGCCACTCTGGCTCACATACGCCGCATATTTCGTCGAGGCACGGGCATCCAGGCCCACGTAGACGGCGTACGGGGTCGACACGCCCGTCTGGCTCAGGTGGGCGATCAGGGCCGGCACGCCCTTCTTGTCGCGCAGCGAGCGGATGCGGTTCAGTTCGCCGGCCAGCGGCTTCGTGCCCAGCGCATCGAGGCGGGCTTCATCCATGTAGCTGGCGTACAAATCGCTGATTTTCTGCGCTTCGGAACCGGCCTTCTTGTTTTTATCCTGTTGCGTGGCTTCGATGATGCCGCGCAACTGTGGCGTCGTGTCATCGCGCAGCTTGGCGAACGAACCCCAGCTCGACTTGTCGGCTGGGATCTCGGCAGTGGCCAGCCACTTGCCGTTCAAATGGGTGAAGAAATCGTCCTGCACGCGCACGGCGGGATCGATGTACTGCACGTCGATGCCGGAAACGACGCCACCAGAGGCAGGCGCGGAAGGTGCGACACTGGGCGCCACGGTCGGGGCGGCCACGGGGGATACGGGCTCGGCGGCATGGGCAAACGCAGCCAACAGGGTCAGGGTCAGACTGCTCAAGAGATAGCGATTCACGGATTGTCCTTATGGGGCATGTCAAAAAGACCGGGCGGATAGCTTCGGGCGGATAGCCTGCCGCGCCTGGCGCTGCAGGAATGTAGCACGCGAGCATGCCCTTTGGCCATCCTTGCCCCCGGACTGCCCGTGAATCGCCGCTCAGTTCGGCCAGGCTCAAGGGGTCCGGTGAGCATGGCGCGGGCTGGAACAGCGCATGGAGCGTTTATCCATACAGATAGAGCAGGTCGTCGATCAGCGCCAGCTCCTGTTGCGTGAACTGCGTGTGGTTGAACTGCCCGATAGCTTCGAGCACACCTCGAATCGGCACTTGCCGTGACGAATCCTGAACGATGTCAATCAGCAGGTCGACATCAGGATCCCGCCCCCTCAGATACTTTTCAATCAGTTCTTTGAGCGAGACACGTGCCTGCAAATCAGTTAACATTTTTTATCTGCTGGTAAGGAAGAAGCTCCAGTCTAAATGAGCCTGAGCCCACGGATAAAAAAAAGCCTGCGTCCGAAGACGCAGGCAAAACCACTTCGGGTCGAGAATGCGAGTCCACTATAGGGCCGCCGCACACGCTTTTTTTCGACTCTTACAAATGCTTACTCCCCTCAAGATGAACTATACATCGCATACAAAACCGCAACATTGGGCAAGCTGACAGCCCCGTTTTCGCGCGTAGACTGGCTCCAGGCACGCTTTTTCCCCGGCCGGCCCACGCCGGCAGAGATTCAGGTCTATACTTTCAGGAAAGCGCCGCTCCACGGGGACTGGCGCTTGTGCAAGACACGCTAGCTGCAAAGGTGCAATGATGGGCAAACTCAAAAATACCGGCTTGATCGGCCTGGGCGTGGTGGCCGGCGTCGCCGTGTCGCTGCAATTTTCCGCCATGGCGCAAAAAACCGTCGAACCGCCCCTGCCGCTGGAAGAGTTGCGCCAGCTGGCCGATGTGTTTGGCCTGATCAAGTCCGATTACGTCGAGCCGGTGGAAGACAAGAAACTGCTGGAAGACGCCATTTCCGGCATGGTCGCCTCGCTCGACCCCCATTCCGCCTACCTGGACAAGAAAGCCTACGCCGAGCTGCGCGAAGGCTCGGAAGGCAAGTTCGTCGGCCTGGGCATTGAAATTGGCCTGAGCGAAGACGGCTACATCAAGATCGTCTCGCCCATCGAGGACTCGCCCGCCTACCGCGCCGGCATCAAGGCCGGCGATCTGATCACCCGCCTCGATGGCCAGCCCGTGAAAGGCGTCAGCCTGGACGACAACGTCAAGCGCATGCGCGGCGAACCGGGCACCAAGGTGTCGTTGACCATTGCCCGCAAGGATGAACCGCAGCCGCTGGCGTTCACCATCACGCGCGAGGAAATCCATCAAAAAAGCGTGAAGGCGAAGATGGTCGAGCCGGGCTACGCCTGGCTGCGCGTGTCACAATTCCAGGAACCGACCGTCGACGACATGGCCGCGCAAATCACGGCGCTGTACCAGCAAGACCCGAACCTCAAAGGCATGGTGCTGGATCTGCGCAACGATCCGGGCGGCGTGCTGCAGGGCGCCATCGGCGTCTCGGCCGCCTTCCTGCCGAAGGACGCGGCCATCGTCTCGACGAATGGCCAGTTGCCGGACTCGAAACAGGTGTTCTACGGCCGCGCCGAATACTATGCGTTCCGCTCGGAAGGCGATGCCCTGGCAAAATTGCCGGCAGCTATCAAAAAAGTGCCGCTGGTGGTGCTGGTCAACACGGGCTCGGCCTCGGCCTCGGAAATCGTCGCCGGCGCCCTGCAGGATTACAAGCGCGCCACCATCATCGGCACGCAAACCTTCGGCAAGGGTTCCGTGCAAACCATCCGCCAGCTGACAGCCGACACGGCCGTCAAGCTGACGACGGCCCGCTACTACACGCCGAATGGCCGCTCGATCCAGGCCAAGGGCATCGTGCCCGACCTGCTGGTCGATGAAAATGCGGATGGCGACGGCCTCAACGGCTTACGCATCCGCGAAGCGGACCTGACCAAGCACCTGAGCAACGACCGCGACCAAGGCAGTGCCAACAACGGTACCAAGGCCGCGCCCGTCAATGACGAGATGGAAGAGCAGCTGCGCATCATCGCCCTGGAAAAGACCCGCAAGCCGCTGGAATTTGGCAGCAAGGACGATTTTCAGTTGCACCAGGCGCTGAACCACCTGAAAGGTTTACCGGTGCAACTGGCCAAGGCCGAACCGGTGGTAGTGCAGGCCGACGTCAAGAAAGAACAGAAAAAGTAGGCAATTTGGGGTCAGACCCGCCGGGTCTGACCCCCGTTACCCCGTCCAGGCGACAAAAATCAATCTTCCGCTACACTTCTTCCTCCCCCGCAACACGAAACTCTCTACGGTCGAGCCCGTTTGTGTAAAATTTGCTTCACTTATCGGCATCGCGCCGATTGCCAAATTTGAAAGTTTAACCATGAAACAAGTCGTCATCAGCGGTACCGGACTGTACACGCCGCCATTTTCGATCTCCAACGAAGAACTGGTCACCTGCTTCAATGCCTATGCGGAAAAGTTCAATGCCGACAACGCCGACGCGATCGCCGCGGGCACAGTGACGGCGCTGGACCTGTCGAGCGTGGCCTTCATCGAAAAGGCGTCCGGCATCCAGTCGCGCTTCGTGATGGAAAAGGAAGGCATCCTCGATCCGGCGCGCATGGTCTCGCGCATCCCGGAACGGGGCGATGACGAACTGTCGCTGCAGGCGGAAATGGCCGTCGCCGCCGCGCGCGACGCGCTGGCCCGCGCCGGCCGCACGCCGGACGATATCGACATGGTGCTGGTGGCCTGCAGCAATATGCAGCGCGCCTACCCGGCCATGGCCGTGGAAGTGCAGGATGCGCTGGGCATCGACGGTTACGGTTTTGACATGAACGTGGCGTGTTCGTCCGCCACCTTCGGCATCCAGCAAGCCGTGGCCGCCGTGCAAAGCGGCCAGGCGCGCGCCGTGCTGGTCGTGAATCCGGAAATCACCAGCGGCCACCTGAACTGGCGCGACCGCGACAGCCATTTCATTTTCGGCGACGCCTGCACGGCCATCATCGTCGAAGCGAAGGACACGGCCGTCTCTGCGCACCAGTTCGAGATCATCGGCACGGAACTG
This sequence comes from Janthinobacterium sp. JF4, assembly GCF_059617925.1. NCBI lineage: Bacteria > Pseudomonadati > Pseudomonadota > Betaproteobacteria > Burkholderiales > Oxalobacteraceae > Janthinobacterium > Janthinobacterium sp. JF4. The sequence goes on from NZ_JCAQAV010000044.1 coordinate 7,590, forward strand.
AAAACGCGCTTCTCTAACGCCATCCGCAACAATTTCGGCTTCCTCAACCGTTTTGACGAATCCGGCGTGGGCAAGGCCGACAAGCTGTTCCGCCAGCAAGGCCGCAAGGTGTTCAAGGAAGTGTGCCCGATGGCCGCCGAGATGATCAAAACGACCCTGGCCAAGGCCGGCGTGGAAGTGGCGCAAGTCTCCCGCTACTGGCTGCACCAGGCCAACCTGAACATGAACTTGCTGATCGCGCGCCTGATCCTGGGCCGCGACGCCGAGGCCAATGAAGCGCCCGTGATCCTCGACACCTACGCCAATACCTCGTCGGCCGGTTCCATCATCGCCTTCCATAAATATCAGGATGACATGGCGGCGGGCAGCACCGGCGTCATCTGTTCGTTCGGTGCAGGTTATTCCATCGGCTGCGTGATCGTGCGCAAGCTCTGAGCGCATGGGTGTAACATCGCCTGACCCCTGAATTAGGCGATGTTCGAGGTCGATAGGCATGCGTTCGTGGCCACCTGGACGAAGATAGTGCACAGGTTTTTTGCAATAAAGCCGCAGGAACATTCCGGCAGGGGCTTTGATGCGTTTATACTTGGTCGCTGAGCAACATCTTTCCCATCCGCACGTCCGCATAAGGAACCCACCACGCATGCCCCATGACATCAGCCTGATCACCACCATCGCCGCCGCCCTCGGGTTCGGCCTCATCTTCGGCTTCATCGCCGCGCGCCTGAAACTGCCGGCCCTGGTCGGCTATCTGGCCGCCGGCATCATCATCGGACCGGCCACGCCCGGTTTTGTGGCGGATGCGGAAATAGCCGGGCAATTGGCGGAGATCGGGGTGATGTTGATGATGTTCGGTGTCGGCCTGCACTTTTCCATCGAAGATTTGTGGGACGTACGCAAGATTGCGCTGCCTGGCGCCATCCTGCAGATCGGTGTCGCCACGGCGATGGGCATGGGCCTGGCCCACTGGTGGGGCTGGACCCTCGGTGGCGGACTGATCTTTGGCCTGGCCCTGTCCGTCGCCAGTACCGTGGTGCTGCTGCGCGCGCTGGAAGAGCGGGGCATCCTCGATTCCCTGAATGGGCGCATCGCCGTCGGCTGGCTGGTGGTGGAAGACCTCGTCACCGTGCTGGTGCTGGTGCTGCTACCGGCGTTCGCCGGTGTGCTGGGCGGCAAGGTCGCGCCGGATGCCGAGGCCGTCAGCCTGTGGCAAACCCTGGCCGTGACCCTGGGCCAAGTGGCCGGTTTCATCGTCTTCATGCTGGTCGTCGGCCGCAAGCTGTTCCCCTGGATCTTGTGGCAAGTGGCGCGCACCGGTTCGCGCGAACTGTTTACATTGTGCGTGATCGCCGCCGCCGTCGGCATCGCCTACGCGTCGACCCAGCTGTTCGGCGTGTCGTTCGCGCTGGGCGCCTTCTTCGCCGGCATGGTGCTGCGCGAATCTGAACTCAGCCACCGCGCCGCGGAAGAGTCCTTGCCCTTGCGCGACGCGTTTGCCGTGCTGTTCTTCGTTTCCGTCGGCATGCTGTTCGAGCCGAACATCCTCATCGACAAGCCCCTGCAAGTGCTGGCCGTGTGCGCCATCATTATCTTCGGCAAGTCGATCGCCGCCTTTTTGCTGGTGATGGCGCTGCGCTATCCGCCGAAAACGGCGATCATCGTCTCGGCCAGCCTGGCGCAGATCGGCGAATTCTCGTTTATCCTGGCCGCGCTGGGCCTCTCCCTGGGCCTGATGCCGCAGGAAGGCCAAAGCCTGATCCTGGCCGGCGCCATCCTGTCGATCGCCCTCAACCCGCTCGTGTTCAGCATGGCCAAGCCCTTGCTGCGCGTGATCGGCAACAGCGATTTCGCGCGCAAGTTCGAACGCACCACCGATCCGCTGGCCGAACTGCCGATGACGGTGCCGCAGGAAAAACTGTCGGGCCAGATCGTCCTGGTCGGCTACGGCCGCGTGGGCCGGCGCATCGCCGCCGCCCTGCTGGAACGGGGCATCCACTTCGTCGTGGCCGAGGAAAACCGCGAAATCGTCGACCAGTTGCGCAAGCAGGGCATCCCGGCCGTGGCCGGCAATGCGGGCGAACCGGCCGTGCTGATCCAGGCGCACATCACGCACGCCACCATGCTCGTCATCGCCACGCCCGACACCTTCCACGTGCGTGCCATGATCGAGACGGCGCGCGCGCTGAACCCGAGCATCCTGACGGTGGTGCGCACGCACAGCGAGGAAGAGGCGGAATTGCTGCGCGCGGAAAACGCGGGCAAGGTCTTCATTGGCGAGCACGAGCTGGCGAATGGCATGGCCGAGCACGTGTTGCAGAGTTTTGAGACGGCGAAGAAAGGGCATGGCCATTAAGGTTCTTTGATGCCAAACCTCTAGCCCATGCAAATGCCGGGGTCGGTCCCTGCGGGCCCGACCCCAGTTTTTTCCGGGTTATAAACTCGCCGCCAGCTCCGCCCCTTCCCGTATCGCCCGCTTGGCATCGAGTTCCGCCGCCAGCGCGGCGCCGCCGATTTTATGGAAACGGGGGCCGCCCGCCTGCACTGGCTTGCCATCCTTGCCGACGGGTGGCATGAGTTCCGTCAAGCTGTCCTGGCCCGCGCAGATGACCACGTTGTCCACCGCCAGCAGGCGCTGCTCGCCGCCCACCGTGATGTGCAAGCCTTGCCCGTCGATCTTGTCGTAGGCCACGCCGGCCAGCATGGCCACGCCATTTCTCGCCAGCGCCGCCCGGTGTACCCAGCCCGAGGTCTTGCCCAGTCCCGCGCCCACTTTCGAGGTCTTGCGCTGCAACAGGAAGATTTGCCGCACGGGATGCGGCGCTGTGGGCGGCACCAGGCCGCCCCCGGTCGCCGCATTCAAGTCCACGCCCCACTCGCCCGCCCACGCCGATACCGGCTGCGGCAGCGGGTGCGCCGGGTCGTGCAACAGATACTCGCCCACGTCGAAGCCGATGCCGCCCGCGCCGATGATGGCCACGCGCGCCCCCACGGGCTTCTTGCTCTGCAGCACATCCAGGTACGACAGCACTTTCGGGTGCTCGATGCCGGCAATGGCCGGCAGGCGCACCTTGATGCCGGTGGCGACGATGACGTCGTCGTAGCCGCCAGCGAGCAATTGCTCGCGCGTGACGCGCTGGCCCAGGCGCACGTCGACATTCAACAGCGCCAGCCGGCGCGCAAAGTAGCGTATGGTTTCCGTAAATTCTTCCTTGCCGGGAATTTGCATCGCCACCTTGAACTGGCCGCCGACGCTGTCGCTGCTGTCGAACAGGGTCACCTGGTGACCGCATTCGGCGGCCACGCAGGCGGCGGACAGGCCGGCCGGCCCGGCGCCGACGACGGCCACACGGCGCGCTACGGCCTTTTTCGCGTACACGAGTTCCGTTTCATGGCAGGCGCGCGGATTGACGAGGCAGCTGGCGCGCTTGTTGGCGAACGTATGGTCCAGGCACGCCTGGTTGCAGCCGATGCAGGTGTTGATCTCGTCGGCGCGGCCTGATGCGGCCTTGGCGACAAAGTCGGGGTCGGCCAGGAAAGGGCGCGCCATCGACACCAGGTCGCAGTCGCCCCGCTCGAGGATGGCGTTGGCTTCATGCGGCATGTTGATGCGGTTCGAGGCGACCACGGGTATCGTCACTTCGCGGCGCAGACGGCCCGCCACGGAAGCGAAGGCGGCGCGCGGCACGGACGTGACGATGGTGGGGACGCGCGCCTCATGCCAGCCGAAGCCCGTATTCAGAATCGTCACGCCCGCCTGCTCCAGGGCCTTGGCCACCGTCACCACGTCATCCCAGGTATTGCCGCCCTCGACCAGGTCGAGCAGCGAGTGGCGGTACATGATGATGAAGTTGGGGCCGACGGCGGCGCGGATACGGCGCACGATCTCCACGGGCAGGCGCATGCGGTTCTCGATCGTGCCGCCCCAGCGGTCTTGGCGCAGATTCGTGCGCGCGCACAGGAACTGGTTCAATAAATAGCCTTCGCTGCCCATCACTTCGATGCCGTCGTAGCCCGCCTTTTGCGCCAGGCGCGCGCAGCGCACGTAGTCGCAGATGGTGCGGGCTATGCCCCGTTCGCTCAAGGGGCGGGGGCGGAAGGGAGAGATCGGCGATTTCTTCGCCGACGCCGAGACGACAAACGGCTGGTAGCCATAGCGGCCCGCATGCAGGATCTGCATGACGATCTTGCCGCCCTCCTCGTGCACGGCGCGCGTCACCTTGCGGTGGTTCGGTACGTCGCCGAGGAAATTGAGGGTGCCGCCGAACGGTAGCAGCCAGCCCTGGCGGTTCGGCGAGATGCCGCCCGTGACGATCAGCCCCACGCCGCCGCGCGCCCGCTCGCGGTAAAACGCGGCAAGCTTGCCATAATGATAAAAGCGGTCTTCCAGGCCCGTGTGCATGGACCCCATGATGACGCGGTTGCGCAAAGAGGTGAAACCCAGGTCGAGCGGGGCCAGCAAATGGGGATAGGCAGTCATGGTGATCGGTCCGGTAAGGTGGTTGCAGGCCGTACGGTAGCAAGCATTGCCGATCGCCGCAGCGACTTTCTCTAGACCGGGAGTTCTAAATCGCCCGGCGCGCCGGCCGGCGATGGGTACAGCTTGTGCCGGGGGCAAGTTTCCCGTAGGCTAGGTGGCATGACGCGACTCTTCCTTTGCCTGCTGATGCTGTGCGCCGTCCCCGCGACCGCGCTGGCACAGGCGATACGCCTGGACAAGCTGAAGGTCGAGGTCAAGCGCATCGAGGTCGACGGGCAGCGCATGTATGAAGTCGATGCCAGCGGCAGCGTGCAGGCGCCGCCGGCCTCCGTGTGGAAGACCCTGACCACCTACGAGCGCATGAGCGAATTCGTGCCCGACCTCAGTTCCTGCCGCGTGCTGTCGCGCAACGGCAATGAAGTCATCATCGAGCAGCAGGGCATGGCGCGCTTCCTGTTCATGAACCACCCCATCCACCTGGTGGTGCGGGCCACGGAAACGCCATTTACCACCATCGACATCGCCCTGATCTCTGGCGACATGCGGCATTACGAATCGCGCTGGAATCTGTATCCGATTCCCGAGACGGGCGGCACGCGCATCGTCTTTTCCAGCCGGCTGATGCCCGGCTTCTATGTGCCCGGCATGCTGGGCACGACCATGATACGCGGCGATATCGAGCGCATGATGGCGGCCGTATTAGCCCGCATCGACAGCCAGTACGCCGATAAATCCGGATAACGACACCGGACAAAACCTACTGCGCGTCGCGATTTGCAGCCTCCGCTGCTCACTGTGCTAAAGCACAGCTCCGCAGCTCAGCTACAACTCCCATCCGCTCGCTACGGTTTCATCCGGTGTTAAAAAATCAGGCCAAATAGGTATCGCGGTCGCGGATTTCCGCGAAGTTCTCCAGGCTGCCCAGCTTCACCGTGACGGGATTCAGGCTCGCCTGCGGCTGCATCGAGCGCCAGGCGAACAGCCATTCCTGCTCGGGCGCCTCGGCGCGCGTCTTGGTGAAGGCGGCGCCCAGGGCGGCGCGCTGGCCGTATTCGACCAGGCCATCGATGCCGGCCCAGCTGGGCAAGGTGCGCTGCACGGCACGGTGCAGGCGCTCGCCGAATTCTTCCGTATTGTGGATGATCAGACAGGCATCGGCCGGGGCGAACAGGTCGAATAGTTGCTTGTCCCACACTTGCGAAAAGCTCAGGGTCAGACAATTGCCCGCTGGCGCCAGGCGGAACTGGCCCAGGCTCAGCGCCAGCTCGAGTTCGCTGCGCTGGCCGTAGCGGTGCAGGGTGGGGGGACGTTTGTAATCGTGCATGCTGGACTCGTTCTTCAATAGTAGGGTAAACCGGCGGGCCGCTTAACGTGGCGGGCGGATATGGCGCCGGATGCGCTGGGCCGTCGCGGCCAGATAAATTTCGCGCAATAAGTAAATAAAACAGCCGATCAGGCAAATCACGGCCAGCACAAAGAAGGCCGCGATGTATTTGTCCAGGGTCAGGTTCAGGATATCGCCCAAAAACAGCATGGCGATGATGACGCAGACGAAGAAACCGCACGCCGTGCTGAGCGAAATCGAATAATTGATCAGATGGGTACGCCGATACAAGGTATCTAGCTCATCCATATAGAAATCGTTGTAGCCGATGTCGAGCCGGTCTTCCAGCACGCGCGTGCGGTCGATGATACGGCCCAGGCGGTTGGTCAGCACCACCAGCATGGTGCCGATACCGGTCAACAGGAAAACCGGCGCAATCGCCAGCTGGATGATATGGCCGATGTCGCCGATCTGTATGTTCATGGATAAAAAGTCGTGGGTTCACACCGGCGCCCGACCCTGGCGCCAGCACAGGCCATAGTGTAGCAGGTGGCGCACGCCGGCTGGCCGCTTTGCCAGCCGGCATGTTTTAACGTCATGCGAAGCCGCGCCCCGGCACGAAGCGCTCGGTGGCGCGCACCAGCGCCGAAGCGATACCGTGCTCGAGCGCGCCATGGCCCGCGTCCGGGATCATGTCGAGCTGCGCGCCGGGCCAGGCTTGCTGCAAACGGTAGGCCGACAGCGGCGGGCAGATGGCGTCGTAGCGGCCCTGCACGATGACGGCCGGCAAATGCGCGATGCGCCCCATGTTGCGGATCAGCTGGTCTTCCTCGAAGAAACCGAGATTGGCCATGTAATGCGATTCGAGCCGGCCCACGCCCAGGTCCAGCGCGTCGTTCGGCGCATCTTCCGGCTGCGGCATCAGGTACACGCGGCGCCCCTCGAAGCGGCTCCAGGCGCGCGCTGCCGGCCAGTACACGGCGGGGTCGCTGCTGAGGATGCGTTTCACGTAGGCGGCCAGCAAGTCGCCCCGTTCCTCGGGCGGGATGGGTGCGGCAAATTCTTCATATAGTTCCGGATAGAACCAGCGCACGCCCTCGATGAACCAGTCGATCTCCGCCTGCGTGCACAGAAAAATGCCGCGCAGCACGAAACCGAGGCAAGCCTCCGGATGCGCCTGGCCATACGCCAGCGCCAGCGTCGAGCCCCAGGAGCCGCCAAAGACCAGCCATTGGGCGATGCCGAACTGAGCGCGCAGCACTTCGATATCGTCGATCAGCAGCTGCGTCGTGTTGTTGCGCCATTCGCCCAGCGGCGTGGACTTGCCCGCGCCGCGCTGGTCGAACAGGATCACGCGGTAGCGCTGCGGATCGAAGAAGCGGCGGTGCTGCGGCGACAGGCCCGCGCCGGGCCCGCCATGCAGGAACAGCACGGGAATGCCGTCGGGGTTGCCGCACTCTTCCCAATAAATGGTGTGGATATCGTCGACCGCCAGCATGCCGTGCCGGTTCGGCGACAGGGCGGGAAACAGGGGAGTCAGGGAATCTGGCATGGCGGTCCTTGGAGTGGCAGTCAGGCGCCAGGCACGATTCCTGGCAACTGTTCCAATTATAGTGCGCCGCCGGCGCCTCAGGCCAGCAGCAAGGGCAGGCGGTTCGACGACTTGATTTCGCGCATCGACAGGCTGGACTGGATTTCCGCCACGCCGGGCAGGCGGCGCAGCACGGTCGAGACGAATTCGCCATACGCTTCCAGGTCGCGCGCCACCACTTGCAGGAAATAATCGGCTTCGCCCGCCACGTTGTGGCACGACAAGATCTCGGGAATCGTCGCGATCGCCTGCTCGAACTGCGACGGCTGCTCGCCGCCGTGGTTGGCAAACACGACCCGTACGAACGCGACCAGGCCGATGCCCAGCTTCTTGCGGTTAAGCAAAGCCTGGTAGCCGGTAATAAAACCTTCCTCCTCCAGGCGGCGCAAGCGGCGCCAGACGGGGGTTTCGCTCAGCTTCAAGCGCTCGGCCAGGCGCGCATTCGACAGCCGTCCTTCATCCTGCAACAGCCTGAGTATCTGCAAATCGGTGGCGTCGAGGCTAACTTCTGGAATTTTCATCTATTTTTTGTTTTTATACGAGTGGAATCCACCCAAATACTAGGGCATGCAGGGCAGGAAAAGCAAGCACATTTCAGCACGACAAGAACATAATGGGGCCCGGTGAGCAGGCTGCAGCGTGCGCATGCTCCCACTTTCTTTTCGACTGGTCCATGTCCGATTCTACCTTCCTGATGTACCTGCTGGCACTGGCTGGCGCCTTTTTATTACCGGGCCCCGACATGGCGCTGGTGCTGGCGACGGGCGCTGCGCGCGGCGTGGCCACGGCGCTGGTGACGGCCCTGGGCATCGCCGGCGCGCGCGCCGTCCACGTGGCGCTGTCGGGCGCGGGCCTGGCGGCGTTGATGGTGACGCATCCGCAAGCCTTGCAATGGGTCAAATGGGCGGGCGCCGCGTATCTGTTGTACCTGGCGCTGCGCCTGCTGCAGTCGGCCCTGTCGACCAAGACGGCACAGGAAGAAGCCGCCCCCGCCACGGCGCACGGCGCCCGTGCCAGCCTGGTGCGCGGCTTCCTGACGAATCTGCTCAATCCGAAGGCACTGCTGTTTTGCAGCATGTTCCTGCCGCAATTCGTCATCGGCAGCGAGCAGGTCGGTATGCAATACCTGCGCCTGGGCGCCGTCCTGGTACTGGTGGGCTTGCTGTTCGACGCCCTGTACGCCGTGCTGGCCGCGCGCCTGGCGCGCCGCCTGCGCGGCAAGCCCTCGCCTTATGGCAAGTTCGTGCTGCCTACCGTGTTCGTCTTGCTGGCCGGGCGGCTGGTGCTGGGCTGAATTTTCAGCTCACCTGCCATGCCATCGGCAAAGAAGGCGGGGTAATCGTTCAGCAGGCTACGCTCCAGATCGTTGACCTTGCGAAATTGCCGCAGCGACGGTGCCATGGCCCGGCCCGCATCCCAGCTGCGCCAGGCGTTTGGCGCATCGAATTGCGCGTATAGCGCGTCGCCCAGGTCCTGGTACGCGGCCGCCATGTGCGGCTTCGCCTGCAGTACTTGCAGATACAGCGCGGTCGCTGCCGGCCATTGCCCCAGCTTGGCGCGCAGATTCCCCTCGAACAAGGCCAGTACGGGCTGCTCCATCCCCGTTTGCTTCCTTAACTCCTGCACGGTGGCCAGCGCGGCCGCGATGCCTGCCTGGTCCTTGGCCAGCAACCCCCGCGTCAAGTCGTGGATGGGCTCGCATTCCTGCATGGCCAGTATCTGCTGGGGCGACAGCTTGTCGACCAGTTCGCCTGTGGAAAAATGGTCTTCCAGCATGGTCAAAAACGCCTCGAAGGGCTTTTCTGCCGCAAACAGGCGCTCCGCTTCGGCCCGTAGCGCGAGATGTGCCTGGGGCGCCTGGGCTCCCGGCGGCGGCGGCAGCGCCGCCTGCGCCAGCACTCTTTCGAGCACCGGTGCATCGGCCGCCAGCGGGCGCGGCCGGTAGGCGGCCAGGGAATACGTGGCGGGCGCACCCACCGTCATGGCGCTGATGCGGAAATGGCGCGTGACCGTGCCGCCCACTTCCTGGTAGTGCAGGGTGAAGTCGGCGGGAATGCGCTTGCCGTCGGCCAGCATCTTCAGCACCAGAGGATGACCGCCCCAGGTGTAGCGCAAAAACTGGGCAAACGCCGTGGCCTCGGCGCCCCTGACGGGGCTGCCGGCGATCCCCAGACGCAGCAGGGGCTGTTCGTCGAGCGACCACAGCACGGCGCCATCGAGCACCTGGGGAACCAGTGCGCCGCGCCGCCTTGCCGCCCGCACCGATAAAGTCTGCTCTTCATACACGGGCAAGGTCGCATGCTGTTCCAGCTTGCCGGCCTGCAGGATGCCGGCGATGCCCTGCCGGTGGCGCAGCTCGATGACGCGAAAGCCGACGGCGTCGAACAGCGAGTAATTGTCATAGGTTCCCGCCGCCGTATCGATGGCGTAGCGGCGGCGCGTGGCAAAGTCGAGCACGGACAGGCTCGTGCCATCGCGCACGCTGAGGTAATGCGGGCCCAGCACCACATCGCTTTCCTGCGTATCGCGCACGGGCAAGCTGGTTTTCACGCCGGGTTGGTTGACGCGCTCGGTCGTCACCGTGACGTGGAACGCAACACCGGCCTGGGCCGCGCTGGCGCCCAGGTAAAGGATGGCGGCCACGCTGGCGCGGCGCAAGGCAGGTAAGAGGGTCATGGAAATGCTGCAGTGGAGAAATGCTGATTCTAAGGCAAATCCGGCCATCCCCTGGTTTTGCTGGCAAGCATAAAAAAAGACAGCCGCAGCTGTCTTCCTGTTTTACCGCAACAACGATTACGACATGTGCTGGCCGCCGTTGATCGAGATGTTGGCGCCGGTGACGAACGCCGCTTCATCGGAAGCCAGGTAAGCGACCAGGCCGGCCACTTCTTCCGGCTTGCCCAGGCGCGCCATCGGAATTTGCGGGATGATTTTGCTGTCGAGCACTTCCTGCGGAATCGCCATGACCATCTTGGTGCCGATGTAGCCTGGCGAAATGGTGTTGACGGTAACGTTCTTGCGCGCCACTTCCAGCGCCAGCGACTTGGTGAAACCATGCATGCCGGCTTTCGCGGCCGAATAGTTGGTCTGGCCGAAGGCGCCCTTCTGGCCATTCACGGACGAAATATTGATGATGCGGCCCCAGCCGCGTTCCACCATGCCGTCGCAGACGGGCTTGGTCATGTTGAAGACGGAATCGAGGTTGGTGCTCATCACGGCATCCCAGTTCGGCTTGTCCATCTTCTTGAACGTCATGTCGCGCGTGATGCCGGCGTTATTCACCAGCACGTCGACAGGACCGATTTCCGCTTCCACGGCCGCCACGCAGGCAGCCGCCGAATCGTAGTCGGCCACGTCGCACGGATACGCCTTGAAGTCATAGCCCATGTCCTTGGTCGTCGCCAGCCATTCCGCGACCTTCGGATTGCCTGGAGAATAGGTCGTGACCACGCGATAGCCGAGCGCCGCCAGCTTGAAACAGACCGCTTCGCCCAGACCACCCATGCCACCAGTTACCAATGCAACTCTTGCCATTTTCATCCCCTCAGTGTCGTTCTGTTGCTAAAAAATTAATAATTTAGTTGAAGCGATCCGTACCGCCGCGTGACGGCGGCGTACCGCAACAAACCCAGGCCGTCACGCACAGCGCGCGACGGCCTGGGTTCGGCGCCAGCGATTAATCCCGCTCGATGGCCAAAGCGACACCCATGCCGCCGCCAATGCACAATGCTGCCAGGCCTTTCTTGGCGTCGCGGCGGATCATTTCGTGGATCAGGGTGACCAGGATGCGCGCGCCGGATGCGCCGATCGGGTGGCCGATGGCAATCGCGCCGCCGTTCACGTTGATCTTGCTGGTGTCCCAGCCCATTTCCTTGTTGACGGCGATCGCTTGCGCGGCAAATGCTTCGTTGATTTCCATCAAGTCCAGCTCTTCATGCGTCCAGCCGGCTTTTTTCAGGCACAGGCGCGATGCGGAGACGGGGCCCATGCCCATGACGGCAGGATCCAGGCCCGACGAGGCGTAGGCCTTGATGCGTGCCAGCGGCTTCAAGCCCAGTTCCTTCGCTTGCGAGGCCGACATCATGATGACGGCGGCGGCGCCATCGTTCAGGCCCGATGCGTTGCCGGCGGTAACAGTACCGTCCTTGGCGAACGCGGGGCGCAGGCCGGACAGCGATTCCAGGGTCGAACCGGGCTTGATGTATTCGTCGCTGTCAAAGACCACGGTGCCTTTTTTGTTGGCGATTTCCAGCGGCAGGATTTCATCCTTGAACTTGCCCGCCTTTTGCGCCGCTTCCGCTTTCAGTTGCGACTGCAGCGCAAATTCATCTTGCTCGGCGCGCGTCACTTCGTATTTCTTGGCAACGTTTTCCGCCGTGATGCCCATGTGGTACTGGTTGTACACGTCCCACAGGCCGTCGACGATCATGGTGTCGATCATCTTGAAGTCGCCCATGCGGAAACCGTCGCGCGAGCCGTTCATCGCATGCGGCGAAGCGCTCATGTTTTCCTGGCCGCCAGCGATGATGATGTTGGCGTCGCCGCACTTGATCGCTTGCGCCGCCAGGTGCGTGGCCTTCAGGCCGCTGCCGCATACCTTGTTGATGGTGAATGCCGGGATGGAGCTTGGCAGGCCAGCCTTGATGACGGCCTGGCGCGCGGCGTTCTGGCCGACGGCAGCCGTCAGCACCTGGCCCAGGATGGCTTCGCCGATCAGGTTCGGGTCGATGCCGGTTTGTGCCAGCAAGCCCTTGATTACATGCGCGCCCAGTTCGGACGCAGGAATCTTGGCCAGACTGCCACCGAATTTGCCGACTGCGGTACGGCCGGCGGCCACGATTACGACATCATCCATTTATTTCTCCGATATGCAGGCCACGAAGGCCAAGGTCAAGGTGTTAATACAATCCAATGTGAATCCGGGGAAGACGCAGCAAGCTGCGTTTCATTCTAGCGCGGCATGCGCCGCAGTTCCAGCGCCGCACCGCAGGCGGCGGCGATGACAGCCTGCTTGCGGTGGCGGCGGGCGGCCTGGCGCGGCGGATAGCCGCTGCCGGGCCGCAACGCGCTTACGCCTGGCGAGCAGGACGCGTATTTTTATTTTTATCATACCCTTCATCGGCGCCGCCGAAAGTGGTTTTTAGAAAATTATTGAAGGGAATAATCAGGGGCACAGGCGTTTGCTTTACCACCTGCAACAGCTCGCCAAATTTTTGACGCGATGCAGCAAACTCACCCTTTGTCACAGTGTCGAATTTCTCCTGGGTTTCTTGAGCAACATCCTTTGCCTGGCGGCCATATGCACCGATGCGTTCGATGGCCAGTTGCGACTGCGTGCGCGACAGTTCCAGCAGCGCTTGCGTATCCTTCACGGACAGCAGCTGATTGCCCGCCACCGTAGCGGCGGCCAGCGCCGCGCGGACCGCATCGAGCTGCAAGTCCAGTACACTGGCGCCGCTGTCGACGGCGGCCTGGACATACGCTTGCGCGCTGATCAATTGTGCTTCCACCACGGCCTTGCCGGCCCGTGCCCATTGTTCGGAAAATGAAAACATGTCGTCCCTCTCCAAAGAGTAGGCGGCGCCATGTTGCGCCGCACAGTGCTCAACTGTAAGCGGTGGTTCATTGCTGAACCTTGATATTTATCAAGCTTTCGTGTTGGTTTGTTTTCAATACAACACTAATCAGGACAACAACTTGATACCGTCGAGCGAGGCCGCGCACTGCTCGCGTATCACGCTGACGAAATCGCGCACATACGCCTTGTCCTGCAGGTGATCTGGCACGGACACGTACAAATCGCTCCACAGGCCGTGCTCGCCCACCGGGCGCGCCACCACATAATCGTAATCGACGTAATTCTTGATGGCCCAGTTGGGCAAGGCGGCGATGCCGCGCCGGCTCGCCACCAGTTGCAGCACGGCGACCGTCAATTCGGCCGTGCGGCGCTCGAAGGCGATGCCGGCCGGCCGCAGCACTTCGCGGATCAGGTCGATGCGCTCTTCCGGCACGGGATAGGTGATCAGGGTCTCGCCCGTAAAATCGGCCGCCACCAACCGGCGCTGCGCCTGCAAGCGGTGCTTCTGCGCCATCACCACCAGCATTTCAAAGCGGAACAGGGGAAACACGGTGAAATCGGGGCCATACGGCGAGCCGATCACCAGATCCGCCTCGCCCGAGCGCAGCAAGTCCGCCGGTTCGCTGTGAAAGCCCGACACCAGGTCGATCTCCACTTCCGGCCAGCGCTGGCGGAACGCATCCATCACCGGCATCAGCCAGTCAAAGCAGGTATGGCATTCGAGCGCCACGCGCAACTGTCCCTTGTCGCCCTGCGACAGGCGCGCCACGTCGCGCTCGGCCAGCTCGATCTCAGGCAGCAGCTTGTCGGCCAGGGCCAAGAGCCGGCTGCCCGTGGCCGTAAACGCGATCGGCATCGACTTGCGCTCGAACAGGGGCGCCTGGTAGCGCTCTTCGAGCAAACGGATCTGGTGCGACAGGGCCGACTGGGTCAGGTTGAGCAGCTGCGCGGCGCGCACCAGGCTGCCGGACGAACGCAGGGCACTCAGGGTGCGCAGATGGCGGATTTCTAGCATCGGGAAATGGAAGGATATGCGTGAATTATTTTCATGTTATTCGTCAAAATGTTTCGTTTTGATTATAGACCAAGTTGCCGCACACTCTAGCGCATTCACATTAAATCTCGATGACATCATGACCGTGCACACTCATACCCTTGGCTTTCCCCGCATCGGCTTTGACCGCGAGCTCAAGCATGCGCTGGAAAGCCACTGGCGCGGCGAGTTGTCCGAGGCGGCCCTGGAAGCGATGGGCCAGCAATTGCGCGCGCGCCACTGGGCCTTGCAAAGGGATGCCGGCCTCGACTACGTCACCGTGGGCGACTTCGCCTTCTACGACCAGGTGGCCAACCATATCCAGCTGCTGGGCTGCGAACCGGCCCGCTTCAACTTTGCGCCGGAGCAGTCGCCGCTGTCGCGCTATTTCACCATGGCGCGCGGCGCAGAGGCGCACCATGCACACGCCGCAGGCACCGCCGCACTGGAAATGAGCAAGTGGTTTGACACCAACTACCATTACCTGGTGCCCGAACTGTCGCCGCAAACCCGGTTTTCGCTGGCCGCCGAGCGCCTGCTGGCGGAAGTGGCCGAGGCGCAGGCGCTCGGCCATCAGGTCAAGGCGGCCCTGATCGGCCCCCTCACCTTCCTCTGGCTGGGCAAGGAAAAAACAGCCGGCTTCGAGCGCCTGACCCTGCTGGAACAATTGCTGCCCGTCTACGGCGCCCTGCTCGACCGCCTGAAACAGCAAGGCGTGACGTGGGTGCAGGTCGACGAACCGATCCTGGGCCTGGACTTGCCGAGCGCGTGGCGCAGCGCCTTCGAGAGCGCCTACTGGCAGCTGAACCAGGTAGGTATAAATATCCTGCTGGCCACGTATTTCTCGCCGCTGGAAGAAAACCTCAGCCTGACGTGCCGCCTGCCCGTGGCCGGCCTGCACGTGGATGGCATCCGCGCGCCGCATGAGCTGATCAGCGTGACGGATTGGCTGCCCTCGCATAAAGTCTTGTCCATCGGCATCGTCGACGGGCGCAATATCTGGCGCACCGACCTCGACGCGGCCCTGGCCGTGCTGCAGCCGCTGGCGGCCAAACGCAACGGTCACCTGTGGCTGGCGCCCTCATGCTCGCTGCTGCACGTGCCGTTCAGCCTGGCGGCCGAGACGGACCTCGATGGCGAAATCAAGAACTGGCTGGCGTTCGCCACGGAGAAATTGGCGGAACTGGCGCTGCTGAAGGACGCGCTGGCGGGCCATCCCGATGACGCCGCGCTGGCAATGGCTCGCCAGGCCATCGCAGGGCGGCGCGCCAGCCATCAACGGGGCGAACTGGCGGGCGCCGGGTATGAACGGCAGGTGCGCGCCGAAATCGCCCACGCCGTCAGCCGCCAGGAAGCGCCGGGCCTGGACGTGCTGGTGCATGGCGAAGCGGAACGCAACGACATGCTCAACGACTTCGGCGAGCAGCTGGACGGTTTTGTTTTCACGCGCCACGGCTGGGTGCAATCGTACGGCGCGCGCTGCGTGAAACCGCCCGTCCTCTACGGCGACGTGCAGCGCCCGGCCGCCATGACGGTCGAATGGACGGTGCACGCGCAAGGCCTGACGCATACACCGCTGAAAGGCATGCTGACGGGTCCGGTGACGCTCTTGCAATGGTCGTTCGTGCGCGACGACCAGCCGCGCGCCAGCACGGCGCTGCAGCTGGCCCTGGCCATCCGCGACGAGGTGCAAGACCTGGAAACGGCCGGCCTCGGCATCATCCAGATCATCGAGCCGGCCATGCGCGAAGGCTTGCCACTGCGCCGCGGCCAGTGGGATGCCTACCTGGACTGGGCCACGCACGCCTTCCGCACCGCCGCGTCCGCCGTCAGCGACACGACGCAGATCGCCGCCATGGACGCCGACGTTATGACGATGAAAATAAGCCGCTCGGACATGGAACTGCTGACAGGCTTAGGCCAGCCAATGCGTGGGCGAACCCGGATTGCGGCCTGAAGACGCGGGGCTGGGCGGAAACGGAAGCGGCGTTGAAAAACATGGTCGCGGCGGCGCAGCAGATACGCGCCGGATAATCACGGCAGTACCGCCCTGTCTGCTGCGCCAAGAGCGTCATGGGAAAACGGAGGCGACTGCGATGCTGCAGCCATTCCCGCTTTCACACATGAAAAGACTGTCCTTATCTCGGCCTCAGCCAGGACATTGAAAAGCCATCTCAAATAAGTATGTGATTTGCCAGCCTTTTTTTCCTTGGCCGATATATATACGGGCATGCTCCTTGCACCATCCCCGGTAGGAAGACAGGGCATCCCTGTTATCCAAAAAATCCGTCCATTGGGTATTTTTTAACGCCTCGTCGATTTCTCCGACATCTGGTTCTTCACTTAGCAGGCACGTCTCCGCAATCACCCCGCCACTTGCGCCTCGACAGTCAACAATATAGTTTTGCAGTGACGTTCCCTGTATTTTGAGCGAAAGATATAAATTTTTCGTCGATGGCGCTCTATATTTCTCTTGGAGTAAAAGTAGGGACATTAAAACTAAAACAAATAAGAACCCGAAAATATTCTTTTTCATCTTGCAAAGCCATGCATTTTTATTGTTGTGCCTGCGGAAGGCAAACCTTCCATTTCAGGCGATGATTTCTTGCGAGGACTTCCCCCCACCAGATAAGCTGCATTTGTTCCATTGTTAATTTTATCACAAGCAATCTAGGGTGGAGACAGCGCAGCAGATGCGCGCCGCTTGATCCTGGAACAGCGCCGTCAGGGCGCATTCTCGGCTGCTTTCGGGGCGCCGCCCGGTTTTTTTGACATGAAGTAGGTGTTGCCCTGCGGAATAGCACGCGCCAGGCCCCTGATGCTGATTTTTTTGCAGTAGAATGCAAGAAATTTACTGCTCCCGATTGTTGCCGTACGGAACAGTTGGCCTGCCGCAGTTTCACTTTGATAAATGTTTATGTCCAAAAGCCCGTCGCAGAAGCCTATCGAAATCAAGATTTCCACCGTCGTCGCCGTTTCCGCCATTCTGCATAGCGCCGATACGCAGGCACTCGATGCCGCCTTGCGCGACATGACGGGAGGCGTGGCGGACTTTTTCGAGGACGACCTGGCCGTGCTGGACGTGGCGGCCTTGCCGCCCGGCAGCGTGTCCATCGACTGGGCCGCCCTCGTGGCCCTGCTGAAAAAATACCGCTTGAATGCCGTGGCCGTGCGCAATGCGCCGGCCGACATGCATGACGCCATCCTGGCGCAGGGCTTGAGCCTCGACAGCGGCAAGACGCGCGACGATGCGCCGCCCAAGGATGGTCCCAAGGAGACGCCCACGGCGGCGGCCCAGTCGGGCGCCGACGCGCAAGTGATGGTGATCGACACGCCCGTGCGTGCCGGCCAGCGCATTTATGCGCGCGGCTGCGACCTGATCATCACCGCTGTCGTCAACAATGGCGCCGAAATCATCGCCGACGGCAGCATCCACGTGTATTCCTCGCTGTACGGCCGCGCGCTGGCCGGCGCCTCGGGCAATGCCCAGGCGCGCATCTTCGCGCTGGCCATGGAACCGGAACTGGTCTCGATCGCCGGTGTGTACCGCACGTTCGAGGATGGTTTCCCCGCAGAAATGGCGCGCGGACCCGCGCAAATTCGTTTGGCTGGCGACAGAATCGATATACACTCTGTCAATCCGGTCACTCCCGTGAACCGCTCTTAAGCTGCACAATTCAAGAGATATCTGAAAAGGATTATTTGTGGCAAGAATTATTGTTGTGACGTCCGGCAAGGGCGGTGTCGGCAAGACGACCTCTAGCGCCAGTTTTGCCACTGGCCTGGCCATGCGCGGCCACAAGACAGCCGTGCTCGACTTCGACGTGGGCCTGCGCAACCTCGACCTGATCATGGGTTGCGAGCGCCGCGTCGTGTATGACTTGATCAATGTGATCAATAAAGAGGCCAGCCTGAACCAGGCCTTGATCAAAGACAAGCACTGCGACAACCTGTTCATCCTGCCCGCCTCGCAAACGCGCGACAAGGATGCCCTGTCGGAAGAAGGCGTGGAACGCGTGTTGAACGACCTGATCAACATGGGTTTCGAATTCATCATCTGCGATTCGCCGGCCGGCATCGAGCATGGCGCGCTGATGGCGCTGACGTTCGCCGACGAAGCCATCATCGTCACCAACCCGGAAGTGTCGTCGGTGCGCGATTCGGACCGCATCCTGGGCATCCTGCAAGCCAAGTCGCGCCGCGCGCAGACGGGCGGCGAGCCGGTCAAGGAACATTTGCTGATTACCCGGTACTCGCCGAAACGCGTGGAATCGGATGAAATGCTGTCCTACCAGGATGTGCAGGAAATCCTGCGCATCCCGCTGGTGGGCATCATTCCGGAATCGGAGCAAGTGCTGGCCGCCTCGAACCAGGGCAATCCCGCCATCCATTTCAAGGGGACGGATGTGGCGCAAGCCTACGAAGACGTGGTCTCGCGTTTCCTCGGCGAAGATGTCGAGTTGCGCTTTACCAACTATGAAAAGCCTGGATTACTCCAGCGCATTTTTGGGGCGAAGTGATATGGCCTTGCTTTCTTTCCTGTTCCCCCCCAAGCCGAAGACGGCCACCGCGGCCAAGGAACGCCTGCAGATCATCATCGCCCGCGAACGCAGCGGACGCGATGGTCCGGACTTCCTGCCCGCCCTGCACAAGGAATTGATCGCCGTCATTTCCAAGTACACCAAGGTCAATGCCGACGACATCAAGATCTCGCTGGACCGCCAGGGCAACCTGGAAGTACTCGACGTGAATGTGGTGCTGCCGGACGCGTAAGCTTTAGTCCGGCCTGACCGTGAGCAATTCCTGCGCCACCGCGGCGCAGGCATTCACGTGCTGGTTGCCGATCTGGCGGAACACGGCGTAGCCGATGGCTGCCGCCACCGCCTGGCCGGCGAACGGCACGAAGCGCGCCACCTGCTTGGTGGCAATCTTGACGCCACTGCGCTTGAGCAGGAGGAGGATCAGTTCGCGCGACACCAGTTTTCCCACCAGCATGCCCCCCATGCCCACCGCCGCGCGGTAGGCCATCATCTTGAACTGCGGGTTCAGCCGCTCGATCTGCTCGGGCGTCAGGCCGAATTCATGGTTGATATCATTGATCAGCATGGAAAACAGGCCGACATCCGACATCAAGTCGATGCCGGGAATGGGAATGGCCGAGGCGCCCGCCGACATCACGGCACGCCGCTGCACCAGGCGCCGGCAACGCTCGCGCACTTGCTCGATGTCGGCATGACTGGCCGGTATGAGGGTCCAATCGGTAGTGCTCTTGTCTGGCATGGCCATTTCTCCGCGAATAGGGGGGGTGTAGAGGAACAAGTGTAACGTAAAGGCCTGCGCTGCCGATTTCACTGGACACAGTTGCAATCTCTGTTATATTTCACTTGAGCATTCCTTAACATTACGATAAGCAGAGCGGACCGTCTGTTTGTTGCTACACATTCCAGCCCATTATGCGAATTGCCGTACTCGATAGCGACCATAGCCAGGCAGAACTGATCTGCCAGGTGCTCACCGCCGCCGGCCACGCTTGTCACGAGTTTCAGAGTGGCAAGGAAATGCTGGGGCAATTGCGCAAGGACAGTTGCGACATGCTCATCCTCGACTGGCATGTGAGCGATCTGGACGGTGCCGAAGTCTTGCGCCGTGCCCGGGAAAAACTGGCGCCGAAGGCGCCCGTGTTGTTTATGACCAACAGTTCCGGCGAAGACGACGTGGTGGCGGGCATGACGGCCGGCGCCGACGACTACATGATCAAGCCCCTGCGGCGCAGCGAACTGACCTTGCGCACCCAGGCGCTGCTGCGCGTGGCCTACCCGGCCCAGAATGGCGCCGAGTACTTGCAATTCGGTCATTACACATTTGAAACCCGCCCCGGCCGCCTGCTGAAGGATGGCGAAGTGCTCGACGTGACGCACAAGGAATTCGCCCTGGCGCTGCTGTTTTTCCGCAACCTGGGCCGTCCCCTGTCGCGCGCCTACATCCACGAAGCCGTGTGGCAGCGCGACACGGCCCTGCCCTCGCGCACCATGGATACCCACGTCTCGCGCGTGCGCAACAAGCTGCAGCTGAAACCGGAACACGGCTACCGCCTGGTGCCTGTCTACAGTTATGGTTATCGTCTGGAAAAACTGGGCGGGTGAATGGCGGCAAACGGCTGACCTGCTCAAAGCGCGGGCACAAAGCGTTATAATGTCGGCATAAGTCATCCCAACAGCCCTGAAATGCAACTGCTCGCCGTCGGCCTCAACCATACCACCGCTCCAGTGTCGCTCCGCGAACAGCTGGCGTTTGCGCCTGAGCATCTGGGTTCGGCGGTGATAGCGGCGCGTACCTGGTTCCAGCGCATCGACCTGCGCGACAACGACGAAGCGGCCATTCTCTCGACCTGCAACCGCACCGAGCTGTATGCGGCCAGCCACGTGCCGAACCCGCTCGACGCGGGCGCGCATTTCCTGGCCGATTATCACAAGCTCAACTACAGCGAGCTGCGCCCCCACCTGTACATGCTGCCGCAGCACGATGCCGTGCGCCACACCTTCCGCGTCGCCTCCGGGCTCGACTCGATGGTGCTCGGTGAAACGCAGATCCTGGGCCAGATCAAGGACGCCATCCGCACGGCCGACGAGGCGGGCGGCCTGGGCACGTATCTGCACCAGTTGTTCCAGCGCAGCTTTTCCGTGGCCAAGGAAGTGCGCAGCAGCACGGAAATCGGCGCCCACAGCGTGTCCATGGCGGCCGCCGCCGTGCGCCTGTCGCAGCGCATCTTCGACAAGATCGCCGAGCAGAACGTGCTATTCATCGGCGCCGGCGAAATGATCGAATTGTGCGCCACGCACTTCGCAGCGCAAAACCCGAAAAGCATCACCATTGCCAACCGCACCATGGAGCGGGGCGAAGAGCTGGCGCACCGCTTCAACGGCAAGGCCATCCGCCTGGCGGACTTGCCGGAGCAGTTGCACCAGTTCGACATCGTCATTTCGTGCACGGCGTCATCGTTGCCGCTGCTGGGCCTGGGCCTGGTCGAGCGCGCCATCAAGGCGCGCCGCCACAAGCCCATGTTCATGGTCGACCTGGCCGTGCCGCGCGACATCGAAGCGGAAGTGGGCCGCCTGAACGACGTCTTCCTGTACACGGTCGACGACCTGGGCAAGGTCGTGCAGACGGGCCTGGAAAGCCGCCAGGCGGCCGTGGCGCAAGCCGAAGCCATCATCGAGACGCGCGTGCAATCGTTCATGAGCTGGGTCGACGACCGCGCCATGGTGCCCGTCATCCAGCATTTGCATGAAAACAGCGAAGCGCTGCGCCTGATGGAAGTGGAACGGGCGCGCAAGATGCTGGCCAAGGGCGCCGACATCGATGCCGTCCTGGAAGCGCTGTCGAAAGGCTTGACGGCCAAGTTCCTGCACGGCCCGCAGCAAGCGCTGCACCACGCGCAAGGCGACGAGCGCAAGCAGCTGGTCACCCTGCTGCCGAAACTGTTCCGCCCCCGCCGTTAGCGCAGCCCCGCTGGCCGCCCGCGCGGCCGCCCCCGCCCGCCTTGCCGGGCCCGCACCATCCCCACACACTTTTACCGCGAATCGCTATGAAACCATCCATGCTGGCCAAACTCGATCAACTGGCGAACCGCCTGGTCGAACTCGACGAACTGCTGATGCACCCGGACGCCACGTCGAACATGGACAGCTACCGCAAGATGACGCGCGAGCATGCCGAACTGGGCCCGCTGGTGGCCCTGTACCGTTCCTACCTGGAAGCGGGCAACGACATCGCCACGGCACAAGAGATGCTGGCGGACCCGGACATGAAGGAATTCGCCCAGGAAGAGATCGAGGCGGCCAAGGCCACCATGGCGCGCCTGGAGCGCGAATTGCAAACCATGCTGCTGCCGAAGGATGTCAACGACGAGCGCAATATCTTCCTGGAAATTCGCGCCGGCACGGGCGGCGATGAGTCGGCCCTGTTCGCCGGCGACCTGCTGCGCATGTACACGCGCTTTGCCGAGCGCAACCGCTGGCAAGTGGAACTGGTGTCGTCATCCGACTCCGACCTGGGCGGCTACCGCGAAGTGATCGTGCGCGTGGTCGGCAATGGCGCGTATTCCAAGCTGAAATTCGAGTCGGGCGGCCACCGCGTGCAGCGCGTGCCGGCCACGGAAACGCAAGGCCGCATCCACACGTCCGCCTGCACGGTGGCCGTGATGCCGGAGGCCGATGAAGTGGAGGACGTCAACATCAACCCGGCCGACCTGCGTATCGACACCTACCGCGCTTCGGGCGCGGGCGGCCAGCACATCAACAAGACGGACTCCGCCGTGCGCATCACCCACTTGCCGACCGGCATCGTGGTCGAATGCCAGGATGACCGCAGCCAGCACAAGAACAAGGCGCAAGCCATGAAAGTGCTGGCCGCGCGCATCAAGGACGTGCAATTGCGCGAACAGCAGTCGAAGGAAGCGGCCACCCGCAAGAGCCTGATCGGCTCGGGCGACCGCAGCGAGCGCATCCGCACCTATAATTTCCCGCAAGGCCGCCTGACGGATCACCGCATCAATTTGACCTTGTACAAGCTCGACTTCATCATGGATGGCGATTTGACGGAGTTGACGAATGCGCTGGCGGCAGAGCACCAGGCTGAATTGTTGGCCGCGCTAGGTGACTAAAGGCTGGGGTCAGACCCTCTCCACCGCTGACGGCGGATCAGGCGTCGGCGCAAGCGGGGGTCTGACCGCGGGGTTTAAGTAGCGGCTAAGCAATAAAAATCCGGCCTTGTGCGAAAATGACCAGCTCGATTCCATCCACCTCACCGTGTCGCCCATGAAAAATTCACGCACCGTCCTCCTGTCGATCGCCGCCCTGTGTTTCCTGATGCTGGGCGTGGCCATGTATTTGCAGCATGCCATGCACATGGCGCCGTGCCCGCTGTGCGTGATCCAGCGCTACCTGTTCCTCGCCATCGGCATCGCCTGCCTGGCCGGCGCGGCGGCCAACCGGCCGAAAATCGGCGCCGCAATCGGCCTGGCTGGCGCCTTGGGTGGCCTGGGCGTGGGCGCCAAGCATCTGTACGTGCTGGCCAACCCCGGCTTTTCGTGCGGCATCGACCCGGTCGAAACGGCGCTGAACAAGATCTTCACGGCGCAAGTCATGCCCTTCATGTTCGAATCGTATGGCGCCTGCGAAAACGCGGGCGAGCCGTTTTTCGGCCTGTCAATTCCGCAATGGGCGTTCATCTGGTTCGCCATTTTTAGCGTCGGCCTGCTGTGGACCTTGCTGCGCCGTCAGAAATAATTGAAAGCACCATGCCAGAAACCTTGATCCCCGCCGGCAGCACTGTCGGCGCCCTGCAAATCCGTCCGCTGCTCGACCCGCTCGACAACCGCATCCTGCTGGGCCACGCGCTGGGCCTGTCGCGCGTCGCGCTGATCACGCAATCGGAGCGCGTGCTCACTGCCGATGAAGCCGAACGCCTGTCAGGCTTGCTGACACGCCGCCTGCAGGGCGAGCCGATCGCCTACATCGTGGGCCAGCGCGAATTTTTCGGCCTGCCATTCGAAGTCAACGATGCCGTGCTGATTCCCCGCCCCGACACGGAAGTGCTGGTGGAACTGGCGCTCGAGCGCCTGCCGCCCGGCGGACGGGTGCTCGACATGGGCACGGGCAGCGGCGCCATTGCCGTCGCGCTGGCGCACACGCGCCCCGACGCCGTCGTCACGGCCCTGGACGTCAGCAGCACGGCGCTGGCCGTGGCGCGCCGTAACGCCAGCGCCAACGGCGTCAACATCACCTTCATGGCCAGCGACTGGTTCGAAGCGCTGGGCACGGAAAAGTTCGACCTGATCGTCTCGAATCCCCCCTACATCGCCAGCGGCGACCGCCACCTGGCCGAGGGCGATTTGCGCTTTGAACCGACGGGCGCCCTGACCGACCACGCGGACGGCCTGTCGGCCCTGCGCACCATCGTCTGCGGCGCCGCGCGCCACCTGGCGACGGGCGCCTGGCTGCTGATGGAGCACGGCTACGACCAGGCCGCTTCCGTGCGCGGCTTGCTGGCCGACGCCGGCTACAACAAGGTGCAAAGCTGGCGCGACCTGGCCGGCATCGAAAGAGTCAGCGGCGCCCGCCTCGGCTGACCGCAGCCACCTGCGCAAAGCTTGACCCGGCGGCGCGCCAGATCCCCCCGCAGTTTGTTAAAATATCAAGCGAATTCCTGACCGAAGCGCCGCCCCCGTTCCCCGGGGCGGACGCTGGCGACGCGGCGTTTTTTGGGCCGGCGCCGACGCATTTGCCAAAATTCGGTTAATCTCAGCACAAATTATTTATCTGCTGCACAAGAAAGGAAGCTCAAATTGCCCAACCTGTTGACTCGCCGCCTGGCATTGCTGACCGAAGATGCCAACCGCGCGCTGCTGGGCGGCTTGCGCGGCATCGAGCGTGAAACCCTGCGCGTCGACCACGCCGGCCATCTGGCTTCCACGCCCCACCCCGCCGCCCTGGGCTCGGCGCTGACACACCCGGAAATCACCACCGACTACGCCGAAGCGCTGCTCGAATTCATCACCCCGGCCGAAGCCGACATCGCCGTCACGCTCGACAAGCTGGGTATCGTGCACCGCCACGCCTACAGCCGCCTGGGTGACGAGTTGCTGTGGAGCCAGTCGATGCCCTGCCAGCTGCCGCCCGAAGCGGAGATTGAAATCGCCAACTACGGCACGTCGAACATGGGCATGCTCAAGCACGTGTACCGGCGCGGCCTGGCCTTGCGCTACGGCAAGGCCATGCAATGCATCGCCGGCATCCATTACAACTACTCGCTCGACGAGCAGCTGTGGCAAGTGCTGGCCAGCACCCCCCACACCAGCGCCAGCCCCACGCAGGCAACCGCCACACCGAAAGACGTGCAATCGGAAAGCTACCTGGCGACGATCCGCAATTTCCGCCGCTACAGCTGGCTGCTGATGTACCTGTTCGGCGCCTCGCCGGCCCTGTCCGCCGGTTTCCTGCGCGGCCGCCCGCACAAGCTCGACACCTTGTCCGACGACACCTTGTTCCTGCCTTACGCCACCAGCCTGCGCATGAGCGACCTCGGCTACCAGAACGATGCCCAGTCCGGCCTGCGCCCGCACGAAAACAGCCTGGAAGACTACGTCAACGCGCTCACGCACGCCGTCAACGACCCGTATCCGCCGTATGCGGCGCTGGGCACGAAGAAGGATGGCGAATGGATTCAGCTGTCCACCAACGTGCTGCAGATCGAAAATGAATACTATTCGACCATCCGCCCGAAACGCGTGATCCGCACGGGCGAGCGCCCCATCCAGGCCCTGTGCCTGCGCGGCGTGCAATACATCGAAGTGCGCTGCATGGATGTCGACCCGTTCGAACCGGTCGGCATCAGCCTGGAAACGGGCCGCTTCCTCGACGCCTTTTTACTGTTCTGCGCGCTCGACGACAGCGCGCCCATCTCGGCCGAGCAAAGCGCCTGCTACACGAACAATTTCGCCCGCACCGTCAAGGAAGGCCGCAAGCCGGGCTTGACCCTGCGCCGCGATGGCGAAGAGATCACCCTGCAGGCGTGGGGCGAGGAGTTGCTGGCGCGCATCGCGCCCGTGGCGGCCTTGCTCGATGCGCGTCTTGGCGGCACGCAGCACGCGGACAGCCTGGCGGCGCAGGCAGCCAAGCTGGCCGACCCGGATGCGACGCCATCGGCCAAGGTATTGGCCGAGCTGCGCGCCAATGGCGGCTCGTTTGCCGCCTTCGGCCTGCGCCAGAGCGAACGCCACGCCGCCTACTTCCGCGCACATCCGGCGACGCCGGAGCACAGCGCGTATTTCGACGAGTTGGCCGCCAGCTCGCTGGCCGAGCAGCGCGCCATGGAAGCGGCGCCGGCCGGCAGCTTCGACGATTTCGTCGCCGCCTACCGCGCCAGCACCCTGTGTTCGCACACCTGATCCTGCCTGACTTTCCACCTGGCGCCCCATGCTGACCTTCTACAATGAATTGCACGGCCAGCACCGGGGCCGCTTCGAGCTGTTTCGCGGCACCATGGTGCCCTGCTTCGAGACGCCGGAGCGGGCCGACATGGTGGTGGCCGAACTGGGAAGGCGCAACCTGGGCCGCATCGTCACGCCGCACGGCGTGCCGCTGACGTCGCTCGAACGCGTCCACACGCCCCGTTACCTGCATTTTTTGCGCCACGCCTGGCAAGACTGGCTGGCGCTCGACCCGGACAATGCCAACAAGGACGCGCTGCCCTCCGTCTGGCCCGTGCGCACCTTGCGCAGCGACATCGAACCGGATGACTTCACGGCCAAGCTGGGGCTGTACTCGATGGACAATGGCACGCCGCTGACGGCCGGCACCTGGACGGCGGCCAAGACGGGCGCCGACTGCGCCGTCAACGCTGCCCACGCGCTGCGCCTTGGAGAACGGGCCACGTTCGCCCTGACGCGCCCGCCGGGCCACCACGCGGGCAGCGATTTCTTTGGCGGCTACTGTTTTCTCAACAACGCGGCCCTGGCCGCGCAGCATCTGCTCGACGACGGCGCCCGCAAGGTCGCCATCCTCGATATCGACTACCACCACGGCAACGGCACGCAAAGCATCTTTTACCAGCGCGACGACGTGCTGTTCGCCTCCCTGCACGCCGACCCGCGCGGCGAATATCCATTTTATCTCGGGCACGCCGATGAAACGGGCAGCGGCGCGGGGCTCGGCTACAACGTCAATCTGCCGCTGCCGGCCGGCACGTCCGCTCCCAGCTGGTTCGCCGCGCTGGAAACGGCCTGCCTGCGCATCAATATGTATGCGCCCGACGCACTGGTGGTGTCGCTCGGCGTGGACACCTTCGCTGGCGATCCCCTCTCGCACTTCTCCCTGCAAAGCGGCGACTACCTGCGCGTGGGCGAGCGCCTCGCGCATCTGAACCTACCCACCGCCTTCATCCTCGAAGGGGGCTATGCAGTGAAGGAAATCGGCATCAATGTCGTCAATGTGCTCGAAGGTTTTGAGACGGCGGAGTAGGCCTGTGGTGATGTCGGCTTACGCCCTGGCGGGCTAAGCCGACCTACATATTCCGAAACAAACTCATGAACGGCTGGCTCACGGCCAGGGTTTCCGGCCGCGTCTTCAGGCGCAGGGCACCACGTCCCACCTCGTCGCGCGTGACGGACGCCACCATCTTCATGTTGACGATGGTGGAGCGGTGGATCTGCTTGAAGATGGCAGGGTCGAGCACGTCGAGCAATTCGCGGATCGGCTTGCGCAGCAGCGCCTCGCCCTCCGCCGTCATGACGGCCGTGTACTTGGTGTCGGACTGAAAATAGGCGATGTCTTCCACCATGATCAGCCGCGTATCCTTGCCGCTGCTGGCCGTCAGCCACACCAGCGGCGGCGACTTGGCCGCCGCCGGCAAGACGCTGCTCAATTGCTGCAGCAAGCCGGCCAGTGCGCCGTCGCCCGCCCGGGTCTTGCCGGCCCGTGCCTGCACGCGCTGCAAGGTCGCTTGCAGGCGCTCGCGGGCGATGGGTTTCAACAGGTAGTCGACGGCGCCCTTGTCGAAGGCATCGATCGCGTACTGGTCGTAGGCCGTGACGAACACCACCTGCGTGGCGGGACTGGCGTCGAGCGCGCCGGCCGCCACCTCCAGCCCCGTCAAGCCCGGCATGCGGATATCGAGGAAGGCGACGTCGGGTCGCAGGGTGGCGATGGCGTCGAGCGCCGCTCCGCCGTCGTCGCAGGCGGCGACGATGCGCAAGTTGGGCCACTCTTCGGCCAGCAGGGCCACGAGCGCGTCGCGCAACAGGGTTTCGTCTTCGGCGATGACGCAGGTCATGTCAGGCGGATGCATATGACACTCCTTGCGCCGTGCTGTCGGGCACCGTGATGGTGGCCGTCACGCCATCGGGGAAATTGGCGACAATGCCAAACGCGGCGGCATTGCCATAGATCAGGCGCAGGCGTTCGCGCACATTGCGCAGGCCAATGCCCGTGCCGGCGCCGTCGTCGCTGAACCCCTTGCCGTCGTCGGCCACCGTGACGATCACCGTGCCATTGCCGCTGCGCGCCATGATCCAGACGGTGCCGCCGCCGCTTTTCGGCTCCAGGCCATGCTTGATGGCGTTTTCCACCAGGGTTTGCAGCATCATCGGCGGCAGCTCTGCCTGGCGCAGGTATTGCGGCACTTCGATCTGCAGGTTCAGGCGTGCGCCCATGCGGATTTTCAGGATGTCGAGGTAGGCGCGCGCCCGTTCCAGTTCCGTGCCCAGCGTCGACATGGCTTGCTCCGTGCGCGGCAGCGAGTGACGCAGGTACAGGATCAAGTTGCCCAGCATTTCGTCGGCGCGCACGGGATCGCTGCGCGTGAGCAACTGGGCGCTGGCCAGGGTGTTGTACAGGAAGTGTGGCTCGACCTGCGCGTGCAGCAGGCTCAGCTTGGCCACCGTGAGTTCCTTTTCCGTCACCGTCTGGCGCGCCTCGGCCTGCTCGCCGCGCCGGCGCTGCGCCACCCGGCGCGTCATCGCCCGCGTCACCGCTTCCGCGTTTTCCAGGTTGCTGCCATGGTCGACGAGGAACCAGTCGGTCCAGGCATTGCGCGCCGGTTCGCAGATCAGGGTCACGCTGCCCGCCTCGCCATTCGGCGTGACGGTGGCGAGGATCTGGTTCGGCCGCGGCTCGAGGAAACCCAGCATGCGCATGCGGGGCAAGCCCGTGTGCGTGTAAGGCGCCGCGCGGCGCACTCTAGCCTGCACCTGCAGGCTGTCGCGCGCGCTTTCAACCACTTCACTGCCCGGCAATTCGCGGATGGCAGCGTCGATCATGTCGAACGCCTCGCCCGCCTCGAACGGGATCTCGATCTGGCGCCGCTGGCGGCTCGACAGGGTGCTGGCATTGACGGTGCCGGCGATCAGGCGCACGCGCCGCACGTGCGAAAACGCATTCGTGATAACGACGCTGGCCAGCAGTGCGCCGACGATGACAAAGAAGCCCTCCGTCTGCCCAAAGATATAGCGCAGGAAATTCTCGACCAGGATCGCCGTGGCGATGATGTACGTGACCATCGTGGCCAGGGTGATGCGCAGGATAAAGAAGAGGCTAGTCATGATTTTTCCTTGGGGTGTGAAGTGGGCCAAGCATAACCATCGGCCCCGGCGACGGTGGCCATTATGCGATGGAAGCCCGGTAGTGGCGACAAAGGCAAGAAAATAAAGCATAAATTCACGCCCTTCCCAAATAAAATCGCTTGCAATTAAATAGCACACGATATATATTGAGCACATGGACGCCGCAAATTGCTTCTGCAGACGGGCATCCTGGGGCAGCAGCCCACGAAACAAGTAGCACACTATTTAGTAGTCAACTATTTATCTATCTAAAGGAAACCATCATGTCGATCAAACAAGTCCTGTACCGCGCGCAAGCTACCGCCACCGGAGGCCGCGAAGGCCGTGCCGTCTCGTCCGACAATGTGCTCGACGTCAAGCTGACCACGCCGAAAGAACTGGGCGGCAATGGCGCCGTCGGCACCAATCCGGAACAACTGTTCGCCGCCGGCTACTCGGCCTGCTTCATCGGCGCCATGAAATTCGTCGGCGGCCGCGACAAGATCGCCCTGCCGGCAGACCTGTCCATCGAAGGCAACGTCGGCATCGGCGCCATCGACACGGGCTTCGGCATCGAAGTGGAACTGAAAATTTCGCTGCCAGGCATGGAGCGCGCCGCCGCCGAAGCGCTGGTCGCCGCCGCCCACATCGTGTGCCCCTACTCGAACGCCACACGCGGCAACATCGACGTCACCCTGACGATCGTGTAAGAGTACCTGGGCTGCTGCGCATCGCGCTTTGCCAGCAACACCGCACTGCCATGAAGGCAGCGCGGTGTTTTTTCACGTGTGCCTTTAGAATGGCGCTCTTTTCCTGATTTTTCCGGAGTACGCATGATCGCCTGGCAATGGAACACCTTCGACGAACTCGGCCCCCACGCTTTGTACCAGGTGCTGGGCTTGCGCCAGCGCGTGTTCGTCATCGAACAGCAGTGCATTTACCCGGACCTCGATGGCCATGACCAGCAAGCCATGCATCTGCTGGGCTGGCAAACGGCCGATGGCCAGCGCCGGCTGGCCGCGTATCTGAGGGTGCTGGCGCCCGGCGCCAAGTACGTGGAAATGTCGCTCGGCCGCGTGCTGACGGCGCCCGAGGCGCGCAGCACGGGCGCCGGCAAGCGCCTGCTGGCGGAAGGCATCGCGCGCGCCGAACGCCAGCATCCTGGCCACGCCATCCGCATCGGCGCGCAGCAGTACCTGGAGCGCTTCTACCAGTCCTTCGGCTTTGTCACCGTCAGCGCGCCCTACGACGAAGACGGCATACAGCACGTCGACATGCTGCGCGCAGTGCCGCCGGGAGCGGCAGCATGACGACGGCCCTCATTTCCTGGAGCGGCGGCAAGGATTCCTGCCTGGCCCTGTGGCGTGTGCGCAACGCCGGCACGAGCGTGCCGCTGCTGATCACGGCCATGGATGAAGACGGCCGCAAATCGCGCTCGCACGGCGTGCCGCCCGAGCTGCTCGAGGCGCAGGCGGCCAGCCTGGGGGCACGCCTGCAGCGCTATCACGCCAGCTGGGCCAGCTACGAGGAACGATTCATCGCCATGCTGCGCGCGGCGAAAGACGAAGGCATAGCCCATGCGATCTTCGGCGACATCGACTTGCAGCCGCACCGCGACTGGGAAGAAAAAGTCTGCGCCAGCGCCGGCCTGACGGCGCACCTGCCCCTGTGGGGCGAGGATCGCCGCGCGCTGGTCGATGAGTTCCTTGCCGCCGGCTTCAAGGCCATCGTCGTGTGCATCAATGGCCAGCACCTGCCGCGCGAATTTTGCGGACGCGAGTTCGACGCCGCCTTTTTGGCCGACCTGCCGCCCGGCGTCGACGCCTGCGGCGAAAACGGCGAATTCCACACCTTCGTCTACGACGGCCCCGCCTTCAGCGCACCGGTGGCATTGCGCCGCACGCAAGTGCTGCAATATGACGCGCCGGCCAATCTGGGCGGCGCCACGTACTACTTCCAGGAACTGGCGCCAGCCTGAATCTGCCGCAAAAGCAACAAGGGCGATTCCGTGGAATCGCCCTTGTTATCAATTGCCCTGCGCGTGCTTACTTTTTCGTCACTTTTCGCAACGTGATGTCGAACACCAGACCCGCGTAAGGCGGGATCACCACCGCACCCGTCGCGTCACGGGTGCCGCTCACGCCATAGCCCAGGTCATACGGAATGACCAGGCGGCGCGTGCCACCCTCTTGCATGCCGACCAGGCCACGGTCCCAGCCCAGAATCACTTTGCCGATACCGAGAACAAACGTAAAACCCTCGAGAGGAGGGGACGTTTCGAACTGCGCGCCTTTGCCGTCCGGCTTGCTGGCGTCATACAGCCAGCCCGTGTAGAGCACCGTCAGGGTATCGCCTGCGGCGGCGGCCGTGCCGGTGCCTTTCACCAGGTCAGGAAAGACGAATTCTTTGACTTGCGTGTTCGGGTCAAGCACGACCGGCTTCTCGGTGTTGGCAGCAGCGCCGCAAGCGGTCAGGGCCACGGCGCAAGCGAGGGTGGCGATCATTTGAAATACCGATTTCATGGTTTCCCTTTAAATATTGGTGTGTGGCTAAGCCCGTACGGTGCGGACCGGTACGGGCTGCAGTTTAACAGGACTCGCATAGCCCATTTGTAAGCAGACGTAAGCAGGGCAGTCAATGTGTCTCGATGCAACGTTGACACAATATCTATATTTCCACCTGCGTGCCCAGTTCGATCACCCGGTTGCTCGGAATCTGATAGTAGTCGGCGGCCGTGCGTGCATTGCGCGACATGGTAACGAACAGGTGTTCACGCCACGGCATCATGCCATGTCCCGGCGTCGAGATGATGGTCTGGCGCGCGATGAAGAACGACGTTTCCATCATCTCGAAATCCAGTCCCTGCTGGGCGCACTGCGCCAGCGCGGCCGGAATGTCCGGTTCATCCTTGAAGCCGTAATGCACATTGACCTGGTAGCACTGGTGGCCCAGGTCCACCACGCGCACGCGCTCGGAAGGCGCCACCCACGGCTCTTCATGCATGAAGACGGTCAGGAAGATCACCCGCTCATGCAACACTTTGTTGTGCAGCAAGTTATGCAGCAGCGCATGCGGCACGCCATCCGTTTCGCCGCGCAGGAAGATGGCCGTGCCGGGCACGCGCAGCGGCGGCGCGATGAATAGCGACGAGAGGAATTCGTTGAGCGGAATCGCATGCTTTTCCAGGTTCTGGAACACCAGTTGGCGGCCCCGCTTCCAGGTCAGCATGACGATGAACAAAATCGAGCCCAGCAGCAGCGGGAACCAGCCGCCATGGAACAGTTTCAACGCCGTCGCCGACACGAGGTTGATATCGATGATCAGGAAAAAGCCCGTGGCGCCCCAGCACAGGGCCAGGTTCATCTTCCAGCGGTAACGGATCACGAAGAAGGTCAGGATCGTAGTCGACAGCATGGTCGCCGTCACCGCGATGCCGTAGGCGGCAGCCAGGTTTTCCGAGGAACCGAAACTGACGACAGCCAGCAGCACCACGGCCAGTTGCAGCCAGTTCACGGCGGGAATGTAGATCTGCCCGATTTCGCTTTCCGACGTGTGGCGCACGCGCATGCGCGGCAAAAAGCCCAGCGCGATCGCTTGCTTGGTCATCGAGAAGGTACCGGAAATGGTCGCCTGCGAGGCGATCACGGTGGCCATGGTCGACAGGATCACCAGCGGATACACGCTCCACGCGCCCAGCTGCTGGTAAAACGGATTCGACACGGCTTCCGGATGCGCCAGCAGCAAGCCGCCCTGGCCCAGGTAGTTCAGCGCCAGTGCGGGAAAGGCAATCAGGAACCAGGCCAGGCGGATCGGCTTCTTGCCGAAGTGGCCCATGTCGGCATACAGCGCTTCGGCGCCCGTCAGCGCCAGCACCACGGCGCCCAGGGCGACGAAGGCGACAAAGCCGTTATTCATCAGGAAGGTCGCCGCGTGCAGGGGATTGAGTGCGGCCAGGATGGCCGGCGACTTGATGATGTTGACCACGCCCATGCCGGCCAGCGCGGCAAACCACAGCACCATGATGGGGGCAAAATAGCGGCCGATGCCGGCCGTGCCGTGCGACTGCACCGAGTACAGCGCCACCAGCACCACGATCGTCAGCGGCACCACGTACGGACTGAAGGCGGGGGTGGCCACTTCCAGGCCCTCGATCGCCGACAGCACGGAAATGGCCGGCGTGATCACGCTGTCGCCATAGAACAGGGTGGCGCCGAAGACGCCGATCACCATCAGCGGGAAATGCCAGCGCGACAGGCGGCTGACGGACGACAGCACCAGCGCCATCAGGGCCATGATGCCGCCCTCACCGCGGTTGTCGGCGCGCAACACCAGGGTCACGTACTTGAGCGAGACGATCAGGGTCAGGCCCCAGAAAATCAGCGAGACAATGCCCAGCAGGTTCTCGGGCGACAGCAGCAGGCCGTGGGCCGGGTCGAAGACGGTCTTCAGGGTGTACAGCGGGCTGGTGCCGATATCGCCGTAGACGATGCCCACGGCCGCCAGTGTCAGGCCGGCAAGGCCGCTTTTTTTATGTTCCGACGTCAAGGTTGCACCCGTTTTTGTTTTGTTGCATCGCACAATATGATAGGTATTAGCAAATAGCAAGAGTATTTTTGCATGGTTCCGCAGCTGCCCCAAAGTCGTGGTTTTGTGCCGTTCCGCCATGCTGCGCGGGCTTGCGGCCATTGATTTGTTGCCATTCTACGCCTCGCCAGCGGCGCCGGGCAGTCCCCGATGTTTTCAGCCATAATGACAGACTGTCTACTCTCCAGCGAACCCCGTCATGAATCCAGGCATGCTCTACGCCTCCCTCGCCTTTCTGTGCTGGGGCCTGTTCCCCCTGTACTTCCACGCCATCGGCGAGATCGCGCCGCAGGAAATCCTGGCGCACCGCATGGTCTGGTCGCTGTTGTTCCTCGGTATCGTGCTGACCGTGCGCCGGCAGTGGAGCTGGCTGGGCAGCCTGAAAGCGCAGCCCAGGGTGGTGGCCAGCTTCGTCGCCAGTGCCTTTTTGCTGTCCGCCAACTGGTTCATCTACATCTGGGCCGTCAACAACGGCCACGTGGTCGACGCCAGCCTCGGCTACTTTATTACCCCCCTGATCAATGTCATGCTGGGCTTTTTGCTGTTGCACGAGCGCCTGCGCCGCCTGCAGTGGCTGGCCATCGGCCTGGCCGCCTGCGGCGTGGCCTGGCTCACTTGGCAGGCGGGACAGGTGCCCTGGATCGCCCTGCTGCTGGCAGCCTCGTTTGGCGGCTATGGCTTGCTGCGCAAGACGGCCGCGCTGGGCGCGCTGGAAGGCCTGTCGTTTGAAACATTGATTCTGTTCCCTCTGGCGCTGGCCTATATGCTGTGGCTGGGCTGGCATGGCCAGAGCGGCTTCGTCAATACAGATTCCACCGCCACGCGCGCGTTGCTGCTGGCGTCCGGCCCCATCACGGCCATTCCCCTGCTGCTGTTTGCGGCCGGCGCGCGCCGCCTGCCGCTGGCCGTGCTGGGTTTGCTGCAATACATCGCTCCCACGGGCCAGCTCTTGATCGGCGTGTGGGTCTTCCACGAATCGTTCACGCCCGAGCGCATGCTGGGCTTCCTCGTCATCTGGACGGCGCTGGGCCTGTATGCGGCCGAGGGGCTGTGGAACAGCCGCCGCGCGCGCGCCACCGCCTAGTCTTGCCCTGGCGGCCGTTTCCGCAGCGCGCAGCGCTGGCCGGAAGCGGGCGTTTACCGTATCCTGTCCGTCTTTGTATATCACCCGAGATTTCTAATGGCAAATTACGTCTACACCATGAATCGCGTGGGCAAAATCGTCCCGCCCAAGCGCCAGATTCTGAAAGATATTTCCCTCTCCTTCTTCCCAGGCGCGAAGATCGGCGTGCTGGGCCTGAACGGCTCCGGCAAATCGACCCTGCTGAAGATCATGGCCGGCATCGACACCGACATCCAGGGCGAAGCCGTGCCGATGCCGGGCCTGAACATCGGCTACCTGCCGCAGGAACCGCAGCTGGACCCGGAAAAAACCGTGCGCCAGGAAGTCGAGTCGGGCCTGGGCGAAGTGTTTGAAGCGCAAGCCAAGCTGGAAGCCGTGTACGCCGCGTATGCCGAGGAAGACGCCGATTTCGACGCCCTGGCCACGGAACAGGCACGCCTGGAAGCGATCATCTCGACCTCCGACGGCGGCAACTTGAATTTGCAGCTGGAAATGGCCGCCGACGCGCTGCGCCTGCCGCCATGGGATGCCAAGGTCGGCGTGCTGTCCGGCGGTGAAAAGCGCCGCGTGGCGCTGTGCAAGCTGCTGCTGTCGAAACCGGACATGCTGCTGCTCGACGAACCGACCAACCATCTGGATGCGGAATCGGTCGACTGGCTGGAACAATTCCTGCTGCGCTTCCCCGGCACCGTGGTGGCCATCACCCATGACCGCTACTTCCTCGACAACGCAGCCGAGTGGATCCTGGAACTGGACCGCGGCAGCGGCATTCCATGGAAGGGTAACTACTCGACCTGGCTGGAGCAGAAGCAAGCCCGCCTGAAGCAGGAAGAATCGACGGAATCGGCGCGCCAGAAGGCGCTGCAGAAGGAATTGGAATGGTCGCGCCAGAACCCGAAAGCGCGCCAGGCCAAGTCGAAGGCCCGCCTGGCCCGCTTCAACGAGTTGTCCGAGCACGAATACCAGAAACGCAACGAAACGCAGGAAATCTTCATTCCCGTGGCCGAACGCCTGGGCAATGACGTCATCGAGTTCAAGAACGTGTCGAAAGCGTTCGGCGACCGTTTGCTGATCGATAACCTGAGTTTTACCGTACCGCCAGGCGCCATCGTCGGCATCATCGGCCCCAACGGCGCCGGTAAGTCGACCTTGTTCAAGATGATCACCGGCAAGGAACAGCCGGACAGCGGCGAAGTGGCCATCGGCCAGACGGCGCGCGTGTCCATCGTCGACCAGAACCGCGATTCGCTGGCCGACAACAAGTCCGTCTTTGAAGACGTATCCGGAGGCGCCGACATGCTGACGGTCGGCCGCTTCGAAATGCCGTCGCGCGCCTATCTGGGCCGCTTCAACTTCAAGGGTTCGGACCAGCAGAAAATGGTGGGCAACCTGTCCGGCGGTGAACGTGGCCGTCTGCACCTGGCGAAAACCCTGCTGATGGGCGGCAACGTCCTGCTGCTCGATGAACCGTCGAACGATCTGGACGTGGAAACCTTGCGCGCGCTGGAAGATGCCTTGCTGGAATTTGCCGGCAGCGTCATGGTCATTTCCCATGATCGCTGGTTCCTCGACCGTATCGCCACGCACATCCTGGCCTTCGAAGGCAATTCGCAAGTCACCTTCTTTGACGGCAACTATCAGGAATACGAAGCCGACAAGAAGAAACGCCTGGGCGAAGAGGGCGCCAAGCCTAAACGTATTCGCTACAAGCCGCTGACCACCTAAGTTTTAGATCCGGATCGGCATAGGGGGCGGCCCTGAAGGGCCGCTCCCCTGCCACACCACCCGGCATG
>NZ_JCAQAV010000045.1:0-39185 GCF_059617925.1 Janthinobacterium sp. JF4
AAAATATTTGATCCGACCTTGCACGCCGCTTGACGGGGATAACAGTATCTACAGGAAACCTACAGCGGCCGCAAACTGGCCCACACGCCGCCCTGGCGCTCGAACGCTTCCGTGCTGACTTTTTCGAAGTCGGCGCCGTCTTCATTCCAGCTGTAGCGCTCGACCCGGATGCAGCCGTTTTCCACGCGCAGCACATTGAAGGAATTCGACTCGCCCCTGCCCCGCGTGGACGTGGCCGTGCCCGCCTGCACCATCAGGGCCGCATAACCGGCGATCTTGTAGCGCGCCGAGGTGTCGCCCGCATGGCTGGCGTGCAAATGCCCCGCCAGCAGCAGGTCGACGCCGCATTCGGAAAACATTTGCAGCGCCAGCGGCGCGCGGTCGACCAGGTCATCGTCATCAAAATGCTCGGGCAAGTCAAATGGATGATGCGTGACGATGATGCGCGTCAAACCGGGCGGCAAACGGCCCAGGCGTGCACGCAGGACATCGATCTGCTCGTGGCTGATGCGGCCATCCTTGAACGTCAAGGAGCGGGCCGTATTGATGCCCAGCACGGCGATTTCCTCGTCCACATGCTCGGGCGACAAGTCGTCCGTCACATGGCGCCGGTATTTCACCAGCGGCGTCAGGAAGCGGGAAAAGACGTTGTAGAGCGGCACGTCATGGTTGCCCGGCACGATGATCTGCGGCCCCGGCAAGCTGTCGAGAAAGTGCCGCGCCTGCTGGAACTGGGCGCTGCGGGCGCGCTGCGTGAGGTCGCCCGAGACCACCACCACGTCCGGCTCGATCCGTTCGACCAGCGCGCGCAGGGGCGCCAGCAAGTCCGCGTCGACCCTGCCGAAATGCAAGTCGGACAAATGCACGATGGTACGCATGGCCTTACTCCCCAGAAGGTGCCGGCGCCGGCACCAGCACCGCCAGCGCGGCCCGGCGGATGCGGTATTGCAGCGGCGTATTCATGACGGTCACTTCGCCATCGGTGGCCACGCGCAGGCGCCTGTGCTTCGTCGCGATTTCCAGGTCGGTGACTGTCAACACGTCGAAATCCTTGGCCTGCGACAACTTGCCGAACAGCGCGTGCAAGGCCAGCTTCAGCAAGCCCAGGCGGCCCGGACGCTGCGCCACGTACAGGCTCAGCTGGCCGCCATCGAGCCGCTCGCGCTCACCGATATTCAAGCCTTCCATCAGGTATTCATTATTGCCGATGAAGACGAAGGGCGTGCGCCGCGCATGCACGGCGTCGTTGAGTTTCAATTGCACGCTGAGGAAGGGATAGCGGCGCAAGGCCGCCAGCAGGGCCCAGCTGAAGGCCAGCCACTTGCCCCGTCCCAGCCGGCGCTGCTGCTTTTCGCGGTCGCGCACGATGTCCGGATACAGGCCCAGACTGGAATTGTTCAGGAAGATGCGGCCATTGACCTCGCCCACATCGACCTGGTGCGGCACGCCCTGCGCCACATTGGCAATCGCCGCATCGAGGTCGAGCGGGATATTCAAATCCTTGGCGAAATGGTTCAGGGTGCCCAGCGGCAAAACGCCAAACGGCGTGCCGCTGCCGACAACGACGGACGCGACGGCATTGATGGTGCCATCGCCGCCACCGGCCACGACGATGGGCGCGCCATCGCGCAGGGCTTGCTCGGCCGTGGCGATCATGTCGGCGCCGCTTTGCGCCAGGGTGATGGCGGCGTCGAGCCCCACGGCGGCAAAGGTCGCTTCGAGCTGCTGCGCCCAGTCGGGCGCGTAGCCGCAACCGGCGCCCGCGTTGATGATGACTGCAATTTTGGACAGGACAGTTTCCCCTTATTTGGTTTGCCGGATATGCCGGCGGCGGCGCAGGGTCGACACGCCGGCGATGCAGATGGCCAGCCAGCCATAGCTTTCCGCCATGGCCGCCAGCACATCGCTCAGGTAATGCGCACCCAGGTAGATGCGGCTGAAACCCACGAGTGACGCCATCAGGAAGGCGGCCAGCGCGATGGCGATGCGCTTGCCCCAAGCGCCCGGCGCCGTCTGGCAAATCAGATAGGCGGCCAGCAAGCCGTACAGGGCCGTCGAGGTGGCAGTATGGCCACTCGGAAAGCTGTACGTAGTCAAGGCCGTCTGCAGGATGGGTTCATCAAAACTGGGCCGCGCGCGCACAAAGATGTACTTTAGCAGCAGGTTCAAAAACATGACGCCCGGCATGGTGATGATCAGGGTAAACAGCCAGTAATCGGCGCCCTTGCGGTGCAGATACCAGCCCAGCAGGGTGGCCAGGGTGATGGCGCCGAGCACGCCATGCGTATGCGTAACGACCAGCAGGCAGCTGGTGATCCACGGCACGGCATGCTGATTGAACCAGTGCGCCACCTGCAAGTCGATCACGGTGATCTGGGCCATGCCCATCACGGCTTCGGCGATCTCGTGGAAGACCACGATGGCCACCAGCATCAGGGCCACGCCGACCGTCATATGCAGGCCCAGCTCGCCCTCGGGCGACAGGCGCGCCTCGACGAAGCAGCGCAGTTTCGTGGTCCATCCCGTCGTCATGCCCATGTCATTCTTCTCTTGCAAACTACTTACTCCTCAAATCAAGCGGGTGATCAAAAAAACCACACCGGTAA
Source organism: Janthinobacterium sp. JF4 (assembly GCF_059617925.1). Classification (NCBI taxonomy): domain Bacteria; kingdom Pseudomonadati; phylum Pseudomonadota; class Betaproteobacteria; order Burkholderiales; family Oxalobacteraceae; genus Janthinobacterium; species Janthinobacterium sp. JF4. Next base: position 2,607 of record NZ_JCAQAV010000045.1, read on the forward strand.
AAAAATACTGTTTATTCATACAGTAACTGTGTTTTAATACAGTAGTTATGCTATTCTGGTGACTCGTTCAACACATCTCCCTCAAAGGAATTGTCATGGCAACATTGAATAGCGGTTTTGGCTCACGGTTCGGCCTGGAATACGCCCCAAGCTCTTTCCTCGTCCGCATGGGCAAGCGCGAAATCCTCGTCTGCCGCGACTTCCGCAAGCGCTACTACACCGTCAATCCCTTGATCGAGTGCGGTACGGGCATCGAGCCGGGCTATGTTGAAGTGCTGCTGATGCGCCGTTGGCTTTTAATATTATCTAAAGCGCATTAAATACGCCTTAAAAATCTACTGCGCGGCGCGATTTGCGGCCTGCGATGCTCGCTGTACTAAAGTACAGCTGCGCTTCTTAGCCACAACTCGTTGCCGCTCGCTACGATTTTTCTCGGCGTATTCCGGGGCTTTCGACGACCTTGCTTGAAAGCCTCGCCCGGCCACGTCGGAAACGTCTCAGTACCGGCCAGCGGCAACGCTGGCCGCCCCCTCATTACTGTGTGCGTTCCGGCGCGGCCGGGCTAGCAGGTGTTTTCACTGGCAGCACCTTGTCAAACACATGCGCTTCGTACCACAGCGTGACGAACAGCACCATCACGACGGGGCCGATGAACAGGCCCACGAGGCCCAGGGTTTCCACGCCGCCCAGAATGCCGAACAGCACGGCCAGGAAGGGCAAGCGGGTGGCGTTGCCGATCATGCCGGGGCGCACGAAATGGTCGGCAACGAACAGCACCACGGTGCCCCAGGCGGCCACGCCGATGGCGGCGCCCACATTGCCCTGGAAGACCAGCAAGGCGGCCGCGCACAGATAAGCGAGCGGCGCGCCGAACGGGATGATGGCCAGGATGCCCGTGGCAAAGGCCCACAGGGCCGGCGACGGCAAGCCGGCGATGGCGTAGGCGATACCGATCAGCACGCCTTCGGCCAGTCCCACCAGCACCAGGCCGTTGACGGTGGCGCGGATGGCCGTGGGAATCTTTTGCGCATAGCGGCCCCAGCGTTCGGGGCGCAGGAAATGGCTGCCGACGGCCGTGATCTGGCGCGTCAGCGCTTCGCCATCCTTGTAGAAGAAAAACAGGCATAGAAATGCCAGGCCGAAGTCGACCAGGCGGTGGAACACGTCCGCACCCAGCACCTTGAGCATGTCGCGCGCGGAATGAAAGCCGCCGACGGCGCTGCCCGCAAAGAAGTGGCCCAGGCCGTGCGGCTGGCTCAGTGTAGCCAGCCACCAGTCGCCGATGGCGCTGCCGGCCAGCGGAATGTTCGCCACCCAGTGCGGCACGGGCAAGCCGTCGGCATTCGCATGCACGATGAAATCGGCCAGCACGGGCACTTCGCGCGCCGCCTGCGCCACGCCGAACAGCACGGGAATGATGAAGATGCAGGCAAACGCCAGGGTCAGCGCCACCGCCGCGATGATGGTGCGCTGGCCCAGCGCCGCGCGCACGCGCACGTACAAAGGCCAGGTGGCCACGCACAGAATGCCGGCCCACACGAGCGGCAAAAAGAAACGCTGCATGACGAAGGCCGTCACGGCGATCAGGGCCAGGGAAAAGCCTGCGCTGACAATATCGCGCTGGGTATCGCTCATGCTACTCCATTCGTGCCCGGCGCCACAGGCTGCCAGTATTCGCTACGCGCCAGTTGCGCAGGCGTAGCGTAACACGCGGCATTCCGATTTACACGAGCCCCAGCTCCACCGGTTTCACGCCGGCAAACACGTGCTCGAGTTGCGCCGGCGTCAGGCCGAACGTGCGGCGCAGCAAGCCGCCCAGCACGGCCCGGTATTCATTCAGCACGGGCATGTCGCGGTTCTGGAACAGGTTCGCCTGCGACATCGCCACCTGCTCGCCCGCCACCTGTTTCCCCTTGATGCCGCCGCCCAGCACCCAGAACACGCTGCCGTGGCCGTGATCCGTGCCGCGGTTGCCGTTTTCGCGGAAGGTGCGGCCAAATTCGCTGACCACCACGACCATGGTATGGCGCCAGGCGCCGCCCATTTCCTGCGAAAACGCAGACAAACCGCGTCCCAGCTCGTCAAAACGCCCCGCCAGGTAGCCGCTGGCGCCGCCCTGCCCCACGTGCGTATCCCAGCCGCCCACATCGACGAAGCCGATATTGTATTTATCCTTCATCAAGCGGGCGATGCGCTGCGCTTCCAGTTCAAAACCCTTGGTACTGATGGCGTTGCGGTTGGCCGCCTGCATCTCGCCCGTCAACTCCTTCGTCACATCAGCGCGCACGACAAAGCCTGCGTTGACGGGTTGCTGCAGGGGGGTGCCCCGGTACATGGCGGCGATGATCTGGCTTTGACGCGCATCAATGCCGGACTTGCCCACCGAGCGCAGCGCCATGTTCGGCACTTGCACGCCGCCCTGGAAGATCAGCGGCAGCTGGTCCGTGAAGGCGATGGCGGGGTTGACCGGATTGGCCTTGCTGCCATTCAAGGTCTGCACCAGGCGGTTCAGGAAGCCCGAGCGGAAATCACGGCGTCCGCCCAGCTCTTGCCCCAGTTCGATGCTGTCCTGCGTCTCGAAATGGCTGCGCGTCAGATCCGTCGTGCCGGCAAACGGGATGAAGGCCGCCTCGCCGCCCGTGAACAGGGGATAGATGGTCTCGCGCAAGGCCGGATGCAAGCCCCAGTCGGCGGTCAAGGGCAGCGCGCCGTTTTCCGCACCAGGTTGGGCAATGGCGATATTCGGCCGCGATGCATAGTAAAAATCGCTGCCGACAGGCACCAGCAGATTGTTCGCGTCATAGCCGCCGCGCAAGAAGACGAACAGCAGCTTCGCATCCGTGGCCGGTGCGGCCAGCAGGCTGCCCGCATGCGACAACAAGGGCGCGGCGGCCAGCGCTTTCAACAGGTCACGACGGTTCATGGCAATCCTCCGGTTTCAACTTAGCGGTGCATCATTTCGGGTGAAGAAAGAAGAAAGGTATTCCACTCCTGCGGAGAAGCGGCCTGCTCCAGAGCCTGAAGAGTGGCCGGACTCAAGGCTGGCTGCAGCGACTGGTAATACAGGGCGCTGGCCAGTTGGGGAAACGCCACTTTTTCCTGCGGCGGTGGGCCCTCCGTCCTGAACAGGCCGGCGCTGCCCGAGCCGATGGTGCGGGCGATATCGAAACGCGTCGTCATCTGGCCGGGGCTGGCCCAGGAGGCGTCCGCCAGCGGATAGCCATCGGGCGTCTGGCGTCCGTACAAAGGCTGGCCCATGCGCGAGAGCCAGCTCAGCATGGGCCCCGCGTTCAGGATGGGCTTGTCGTCATAGCTGAGGCGCACGGCCGACACCACATAGTGCATGGGGTCCTTGAATTTCTTGCCCAGCGACTGCTTGAACTCGGGGCTATCGAACATGGTCTGCAGCACGTCGGCGATCATGCCGTCGCTGTGCCGGAAAGTGGCCGCCATGCGCGCCACCAAGGGTGCGGGCGGATTATCGCCGACGAAATACTGCGCCAGCTTGCCGCTGATAAAGTGCGCCGTGGCGGGACTGCGGCTCAGGCGATCCAGCGCTTCATCGAGCTCGGCCAACCCCCTGCCCTTCACCGTCTGCCCGAGGAATTGTTTATCGCCGTAGTCGTGACGGTTCGGATTAAATTCGAACAAGCCCCGGCGCACGTATTGCGACTGCAGCGCCGGTTTCACCTTCGGCGTGTCCGGCCCCAAGTTCACGCCCACCCCGGTCAGGATGCGCGCCAGTTCCTGCACATCCATCTGGCTGTAGCCGCCGTTGACGCCCAAGGTGTGCAGCTCCATCAGCTCGCGCGCATAGTTTTCATTGATGCGCTTGGCGGCGTTGGCTTCATTGTCCAGGTAGCGCAGCATGGCCGGATGGTGGACGGTGGCGCCCAGCAAGTCACGAAATTTCCCCAAGGCATGCGGCGCGATGGCGTTCGCCTCGTAATCGCCCACCATGGCGCGCAAGTTGTGTTTGCCCTGGTGCACGCTGAAATGGTTGAGCCAGAACCAGCTCAGTTGCTGCTGCAACTGATTCGGCGAATACACGTCGAGCAGCAAGGAGCGCGTGGCCGCCTCGCGCGCCAGGAGGTTCAGTTCCTGCTGATAGTCTTTTTGCGCCTGCTGCTTGGCCATGTCGTCCATCACGCCGGCCGACTCCTTGCGCTTTCGCTCCACCGACATCACCAATTGATCGAGCGGCACCTGGCTGATGGTCATGGCGTCGATCTGCGCGGAGATGGCCGGCGGCAAGACCGCTTTTCCTGGATGCAACTGCGCCTGCAGCCAGGCGTTCCAGCCTTGCGCCTGCATCTGGCGCACGCAGCCCCCGTTCACGCCCCAGCTGACCCGTTCCAGCATGGCGACGTCCTGCGCGGAACTGGTCTGCGCGGGACTGCTCTGCGCGCGATGACCGGCCTGGATGGCGGGTCCGGTTGCGGCGCAGCCGGCCAGCAAGAACAGGAAAAGCAAGGTCGTCGACAAGAGTCGGGGTGGGGTCATGGCGGTCCTTCAAGCGGTTTCATGCAGAATGCTTGAGGGTACGCCCAGCTTGACCTGCGCATGATTGTCATTTGCAACGAGTTGTAATCGAGCGCGATGATTCGCCAGCCGACCATGCGCGGTGGCGAGTACATTACGAATAAACAATCTCGGATAAAATATTATCGGGAGCATGACGTATTGCAATGACAGCTCCGCATTTTCAATTAATCCAGACATTATCCATACAACAGTTCACATTTAAAATGAAATGAAATTATTATTTATCGCTGCACTCGGCGTGTTATCGCTCGTTCAAACACCGTCATCCTTCGCGGATAATCTCAATGGCAAAACGCTGTATGTACAGCGATGTGCCGTGTGCCACGGCGCAGAGATCAAGGGCACAGGGCCATTGGCGAATAAAAGCAGTCCTCCCACGCCTGACCTGACAACAGCCGCTTTCAAGAAACGCCTGAAGGATTATCCGGGCGTGATTGTATCCTCGGTCATACTGCGTCCGAATGGCGATTTGATTCCAAAAACCTTGAAAGAGAATGGCGTCAAGATCGCGCCATATGCCTGGCGGGTGAAGGATTTTCGCGATTTGAATCAATACATGAGTGATGTAATCTTAAAAACCCGCTGATATGGCGATGCACGGCGGGCACACCACGAAGTAACAATCCACGGTCAATCATGCTGTTTTAATAGCTCCGCACACTTGTCGCGCAGGAAATCGCGCAGCTGCAGCACCAGCGGCGTCACCTGCGCCCGGTGCGCGCTGACCAGGTGCAAGGGCGCAGCTTCGCCCGCCACGTCGGGCAACAGCGCTTGCAGGCGGCCGGCGGCCAGGTCGCCAGCCACGTCGAGCCGCGATTTACAGGCGATGCCCAGTCCCGCCACGGCCCAGCGCCGCACCAGGTCGGCATCGTCGGCGCTGCGGTTGCCGCTCACGGACACCGTCACTTGCTCGCGCTGGGGCAGGCGGTAGAAGGTCCAGCGGTCGTGCAAGCCGTCTTCCAGCGCGAAGCGCAGGCAATTGCGCTGCGACAAGTCTTCCAGCGCCAGCAGGGGGCCGTTTTCGCGCAGGTAGGCGGGAGACGCCACCAGCACCCGGTCGTTGGCGGGGGCAATCGGCATGGCGATCAGGCTCGAATCATCCTGCTGCCCGTAACGCAAGGCAATGTCGACTTGCTGGCGCACCATGTCGGCCACCCGGTCGCTGACGCTGAGCTGGTACTGCAGTTTCGGATGGCGTGACTGAAACTCGTCCAGCCAACCCAGCATCAGGTTGCGGCCCAGGTCGGAGGGCATGGCAATTTTCAAGGTTCCACCGAAACTGTCCTTGCCTGCCAGCAGCGCATCGTGGCCTGCGCGCAGCAGGCGCAAGGCTTCCCGCGCGTGCTCCAGGTATTGCGTGCCTTCCGGCGTCAGGCTCAGCGAGCGCGTCGTGCGAGCCAGCAGGCGCAAGCCCAACGCCCCTTCGAGGCGCTTGACGGCGGCGCTGGCCAGCGCGGGCGAAATGCCGATCTCGCGCGCGGCCGCCGACAAACTGCCCCGGTCGGCCGTGCGCACAAATACCTGCAAGTCATCGAGTCGCAGCAATTTTCAGCATTCCTTTGAAAGTGTTTCGGTACGCGCCCCCTGTTTCCAGGCCGGCATTGCCACCATCATACGGTATCCACTCAACGAGGAAGTACATGAAAGCCATCGCCTACCACCACAGCCTGCCCATCACGGATACCGACGCCCTGCTCGACATCGAGTTGCCCGTGCCCGTCGCCACGGGGCGCGACCTGCTCGTCGCCGTCAAGGCCATTTCCGTCAATCCGGTCGATACCAAGGTGCGCAAGAACCGCGCCCCGAAAGCGGGCCAGCCGGAAGTGCTGGGCTGGGATGCGGCCGGCGTCGTCACGGCCGTCGGCCCCGACGTGACCCTGTTCCAGGTGGGCGACAAAGTCTGGTACGCAGGCGCCATCAACCGCCCCGGCAGCAACAGCGAATTCCAGCTGGTCGACGAGCGCATCGTCGGCCACATGCCGGCCAGCCTCGATTTCGCCCAAGCCGCCGCCCTGCCCCTCACGGCGATTACGGCCTGGGAACTGCTGTTCGACCGCCTGCAGATCAGCCGCGACAAGAGCCTGACGGGCAAGTCGCTGCTGGTGATCGGCGCGGCCGGCGGCGTCGGCTCCGTGCTGGTGCAACTGGCGCGGCAATTGACGGGCGTCACCATTATCGGCACGGCCTCGCGCGCGGAAACGGCAGCCTGGGTCAAGGAACTGGGCGCCCACCACGTGATCGACCACAGCCTGCCGCTGGCGGGGGAAATCACGCGACTGGATTTGCCGCCCGTCGATTATGTGATCAGCCTGAACCAGACCGACCAGCATGTCGAGCAGATCGTGGAACTGATCGCGCCGCAGGGCAAGTTCGCCCTGATCGACGACCCCGAGCACATCGACGTGCGCAAGTTCAAGGGCAAGAGCGTGTCGCTGCACTGGGAACTGATGTTTACCCGTTCGCTGTTCCAGACGGCCGACATGGTCCAGCAGCATGAACTACTGGAAGAGCTGGCGCAGCTGGTGGACGCCGACGTCATCAAGACGACGCTGGCCGAGCGCTTCGGCACGATCAATGCGGCAAATTTGAAGCGCGCGCATGCTCTGCTGGAAAGCAACACCGCCAAGGGCAAGATCGTGCTGGAAGGGTTCTAAATTCAGGTAATCAGGATGGCCCGGAAATCATTGACGTTGGTCAATGTCGGGCCCGTGACCACGGAATCGCCCAGCACCTGGAAGAAGCCGTGGCCATCGTTGTTGTCCAGGCTGTCGCGCGGCTTGATGCCTTGTGCCCAGGCCCGCTGCAGGGTATCGGGCGCCAGAACCGCGCCGGCGATGTCTTCCTGTCCGTCGACGCCATCCGTGTCGCCAGCCAGCGCGTGGATACCCGCGTGGCCATCGAGCGCAATGCCCAGCGCCAGCAGGAATTCCACGTTGCGCCCGCCGCGGCCCTTGCCGCGCACGGTGACGGTCGTTTCGCCGCCCGACAGCAGCACGCACGGGGCGGGAAACGGCTGGCCCCGCACGGCCGTTTGCAGCGCGATGCCGGCCATCACCTTGCCCACGTCACGCGCCTCGCCTTCCAGGCTGTCGCCCAAGATATACGGCGTGACGCCGGCAGCGCGCGCCACGGACGCTGCCGCTTCCAGCGCCATCTGCGGCGTGGCGATCAAGGTCGTCTGCGTGCGCGCCAGGCATGGGTCATCGGGTTTCACGGATTCGCCGCGCCCGCTTTCCAGCGCGGCGCGCAGGCTGTCCGACAAATCGATGCCATAGCGGCGCACGATGGCCAGCGCATCCTCGCAGGTGGTGGCGTCGCCCACCGTGGGGCCGGACGCGATATCGCCCAGCTTGTCGCCGGGCACGTCGGAAATGGCCAAGGTGACGACTTGCGCCGGATGGCAGGCGGCCGCCAGCCGCCCTCCCTTGATGGCGGACAAATGGCGGCGCACGCAATTCATTTCGCTGATGGTGGCGCCCGACGCCAGCAAGGCGCGGTTCAAGGCTTGCTTGTCTTCCAGACTGATGCCGTCCAGCGGCAAGGCCAGCAGAGACGAGCCGCCGCCCGAAATCAGACATAGCACCGTATCGTCGGGCTGCAAGTTGGCGACCAGGTCCAGCATGCGCCGCGCCGCGTCCATGCCGGCCGCATCGGGCACGGGATGCGACGCTTCGACGATCTCGATGCGCTCGCAAGGCACGGCATAGCCATAGCGCGTGACGACCAGCCCGGACAGCGGCCCCGGCCAATGCTGCTCCACGGCCTGCGCCATGGCGGCCGAGGCCTTGCCGGCGCCGATGACGATCAGGCGGCCCTTGGGCGCGGGCGGCAGATGGGGCGGTATGCAGTGCGATGGCTGGGCCGCTGCGATGGCGGCATGGAACATGGCTTGCAGCAAGGCGCGCGGCGCTGGGGTCGTCGTCATTTTGTTTCCTCCGGGGTCCGGTCCCGATCATAGCAGGGCCGGCAGCCTGACAGCTACAATGGCGGCTCGACGGTAAAAACAGGAATGCAATGAACGACGCCATTGAATGGACTGGACTGGCCCGCACTTTCGGACTGTTTACCGTCACGGCCGTGGCAGAACTGCTGGGCTGCTACCTGCCCATGCTGTGGCTGAGCAACAAGGGCAGCGCCTGGCTGCTGTTGCCGGCTGCCATCAGTCTGCTGGTCTTCGTGTGGCTGCTGACCTTGCATCCAGCCGCCAGCGGCAGAGTGTATGCCACGTATGGCGCCATCTATATCGCCACGGCGCTGGGCTGGCTATGGCTGGTGGACGGCGTCACGCCGGCCTGGACGGACATCGCCGGCGTGGGCCTGGCCCTGGCAGGCGCCGCCGTCATTGCCATGGGACACAAGGCGGCATAATTACGCCGCATGCTGGCGGAAGTTCGTTTCCGCCGACCACGCCGCGCTGGCGCGGGCCAGCAAGACGGCTTCGCCATCGGCCAGCCAGTCGTCGGCATCGGCGATCTTCCACATGGCTTGCAGCAGCTTGCGGCGCAAGTCCGGGTCAGCGATTTCATCGAGCAGGCTGTCGATCACGCCATTGGCCAGCTGCACGGCGCCATGCACGGTCGAGGTCAGCATGTCGTCGCACAAGTCTTGCAGCAGCTGTTGAAAAGCGGCTGGCGCCAGGTCGATATGCTCGAGGATCTTGCTTCGGTGCATCGCTTGCAGCTCGGTGCTGGCCAGGTTGCCGTCGACCACCATCATCAGGGCCAGAATACGTCCCGCTGCCTGGGGACTATTCACTTCATAGGTACGCATAGTTTCTCTTCCATTGTTAGTTTACAAAGCGCGCCACCGCCGTGCGGGGCGCGCCGTACTGCTGTTTTACTTTTTGTCGCTGCGGGTGATGAACACGCTGGCCACGCAGCTCGAAACGATCAGGACCGCCACCACCAGCAACGATGCTTCCACCGGCACGTGGTACCACGGCATGATCAGCATCTTGGCGCCGATAAATACCAGTACCATCGCCAGGCCATACTTGAGCATGTGGAAGCGGTCAGCCACGTCCACCAGCAGGAAGTACAGAGCGCGCAAGCCCATGATGGCGAACAGGTTCGACGTGAAGACGATGAACGGGTCCGTCGTGATGGCGAAGATCGCCGGGATCGAATCGACCGCGAAGATCAGGTCCGTCACCTCGATCAGGATCAGCACGAGGAACAGCGGCGTGACATAGCGCAAGCCACCCTTGGCCACGAAGAAACGCTCGCCGTGATCGCCGTCGGCCACCCGCAAGTGGCGGCGTGCAAAGCGCAGCACCGGGTTGTTCGCCACGTCAGGTTCCGCATCGGCCGCCACCAGCATGCGCATGCCGGTAATCAAGAGGAAGGCGCCAAACAGGTACAGCACCCAGCTGAACTCGCTTACCACCCAGGCACCAGCCAGTATCATCACGGCGCGCATGACGATCGCGCCCAGCACGCCGTAAATCAGCACGCGGCGCTGGTACTGGATCGGCACCTGGAAGGCGCTGAAGATCAGCAGGAACACGAACACGTTATCAACCGACAGGGCTTTCTCGATCAGGTAGCCGGAAAAGAATTCCAGCGCCTTCTGGTTGGCGATCTCGGGACCGGCCGTGCCGTTCAGATACCACCACAGGCCGCCGTTGAACAAGAGGGCCAGGCTGACCCACACCAGCGACCACGTGGCCGCTTCCTTGACACTGACCTTGTGCGCCTTGTTGCCGCCGAAGACGAACAGGTCCAGCGCCAGCATCACCAGGACAAAGGCGATGAAGCCGGCCCACATGGGTGCCGTCGCAATGCTCTCCAGGCCGTTCATCGGCGGCCTCCGCAACTGTCTGTCTGTATCCTGATGCCCATGACACTCTCCTTGCATGAATTGAGCAGCCATCATAGACTGAATACAAACATCGAACAAATCGAATATAATTTACGAATACATCGAAAAATTCGATGTATTAATTTTTCAGGAAGCGCCATGTCCACACTCAACTTCAAGCACTTGCGCTATTTCTGGATGGTGGCCAAGACGGGCAGCATCGCGCGCGCGGCCGAGCAGTTGCACCTGACGCCGCAATCGATTTCCGGTCAGCTCAGCGAGTTTGCCGACACCCTGGGCGTGGAATTGTTCCGCCGCAGCGGGCGCCAGCTGGAATTGACGGAAACGGGCAGGCGCATCCTCAGCCATGCCGAAAGCATTTTCAGCACGGGCGATGCATTGCTGGAAATCGTGCGCGACCAGTCGCGCACCACGACGACGACCTTTCGCGTGGGCTGCGCCGATTCCGTCTCAAAACTGATCGCCTGCCGCCTGGTCGCGCCCGCGCTGGGCCTGGCCGAGCCGCTGCGCATCATTTGCCGCGAGGGACGCCTGGCCAGCCTGCTGGCGGACCTGGCCGTGCACCGGCTCGACCTCATCATGGCGGACCGCCCCATGCCGGCCCATTTGAGCGTGCGCGGTTTTAACCATTTACTGGGCGAAAGCGGCATGACCCTGTTCGGCACGCCAGAGCTGGCCGCCACCCTGACGGGCGCCTTTCCGCAATGCCTCGATGGCGCGCCACTGCTGCTGCCCGGCGAAGACTTCGCCATTTACGGGCGCTTGCTGCAATGGCTCGGCGACAATCATCTGCACCCGCGCATCGTCGGCGAATTCGACGACAGCGCCATGATGAAGGCCTTCGGCCAGTCCGGCGCCGGCCTGTTCTTCGCCCCCACCGTCATCGCGCCCCAGGTCTGTGAACAGTACGCCGTGGTGGCGCTGGGCCGGGTCGACAGCCTGGTCGAGCAAGTCTATGCGATCACCACGGAACGGCGCTTGAGCCACCCGGCCACCATCGCCATCAGCCAGAGCGCGCGGCACGAGCTGTTCGTGTAAGCCAGATTCAATCGCTGACGACGATTTTTCCCGGCTGCCCGCCCCGCTCCAGCAGTGCATGGGCGCGCCGCAGGGTGGCCGCATCCATCGGCGACAAACGCTGCCGCAGCGTATGGCGCAGCACGCCCTCATCCAGCAGGCCCGCCACGCGCTGCAAAATGCGCTGCTGTTCCTGCATATCGTCGGTCAGGTACAAAGGCCGGGTAAACACCATTTCCCAGTGCAGCGAGACGCTCTTGCCCTTCAGCGGCGCCGCGTCAAAAGCATCGTGATCGTCGATGACGGCCAGCTTGCCGTGCGGCGCGATGATCTGCGTCAATGCCGCGACGTGGCGTGCCGTATGCGACAGGGCGGCGATGTGGCGCACGGGCGCCACTTTCAATGCCGCCACCTGCGCCGGCAACGGCAGCGTGTGGTCGATCACGTGATGTGCGCCCATGGCGCGGCACCAATCCGCACTGTCGCCGCGCGAGGCCGTGGCGATCACCGTCAAGCCCGTCAACTGGCGCGCCAGCTGGATCAGCAGCGAGCCGACGCCGCCCGCGCCACCGAGCACCAGCAGGCTGCCCCGTGGCTGCCGGTCGCCGGGCGTGATGGCAAAGCGCTCGAACAGCAGCTGCCACGCCGTCAGCGCCGCCAGCGGCACGCTGGCCGCCTGGGCAAAATCGAGGGTCGCCGGCATGCGCGCGGCGATGCGTTCGTCGACCAGATGGTACTCGGCATTGGCGCCCGCGCGGTCGAACGAGCCCGCGTAATACACGGCTTGCCCCGCCGCCAACGAGGTCACGTCGCTGCCCACCGCATGCACGATGCCGGCCGCATCCCAGCCCAGGGTCACGACACGCTGCGGCACTTCGACCCGCCCCGCGCGCACCTTGGTGTCGAGCGGGTTGACGCCCACGGCGCGCACCTGCACCAGCACGTCGCGCGGGCCGGGCACGGGCATCTCTCCCGCCGTGTCGAACAGGCCATCTTGCTCGTCTACACTGCTGCCCTTGTTGAAACCGATCATCTTCATTGCCTGCCCCTGCAGATAAAAGTCCATGGTAAGCAAGCACGCGATAAAGAAAAATATGCTTCAATGCGTTTCACACCTGACCAAACTGTCATGAATCATGCAAAACACAGATAATCTTTCCGGTGTGGCCCTGTTCGTGCAACTGGCGCAGGCGGGAAGCTTTGTCGCCGCCGCGCGCCAGGCCGGCATTTCGCCGTCGGCCGTCAGCAAGAGCCTGGCCCGGCTCGAGCAACGGCTGGGCGTGCGCCTGTTCCAGCGCAGCACCCGACAGCTGAGCCTGACGGCCGAGGGCAAGCTCTTCCTCGCGCGCAGCGAGACCATCCTGGCGGAAATGCAGGCGGCGCAGGAGGAGCTGGCGGGCCATCTGGCGCCGCGCGGCCGTCTGCGCCTGGGCTTGCCTGAATTGGGCGGCCAGTTCCTGCCCGCGCTGGCCGCATTTTCCCGGCAGCACCCCGCCATCGCGCTGGACCTGGACTTTTCCGACGCGCTGGCCGATGTCGTCGGCGATGGCTTCGACGCCGTCATCCGCATCGGCGCGCCGCGCGATTCGCGCCTGGCCGCCCGCAAACTGGGCCAGTTCCGCTCCTGCCTCGTGGCATCGCCCGCCTACCTGGCGCACCACGGCACGCCGCAGCATCCCCTTGATCTGCAACAACATGCCTGCCTGCACTACCGCTTCCGCCACAGCGGCAAGATCGAACAGTGGCAGCTGCGCCACGAAGCCGGGGCGCCGGTACCGGACTTGCCGTTGTCCATGGTCTGCAACAACGTGGAAGCACGCCTGCACTTCGCCCGGCAGGGCCTGGGCATCGCCTGGCTGCCCGACTTTCATGTGCGCGGCGCGCTTGCCGACGGCAGCCTGGCCGAGGTGCTGAGGGAATACGCGATCGCCGACCATCCGGCCCATAGTTGCTGGCTGCTGTGGCCGTCCGGGCCGCACCTGGCGCCAAAAGTGCGGGCGCTCATCGATTTCCTGGCCGACACAGACATGCTGTTGCCAGCTGCTCACGGATCAGACACATGAAATACATTTGAACAAATATATCTATATAATGACAAGCCTCCCCGACGCCCTGCGCGCCCCTTCCTGGACTTGCCGCAATGAAGCACTTGCACGATATTCCCTCTGCCTTCAAGCATGAATTTGCCAACCCGCGCCTGTGGTGGTCGCGCGCCGTCGTCGTCGGCATGGCCGCCATCGCGGGTCTCGTCGTGGTCGGCTTTACGTGGCTGGCGGAAGAAGCGCTGGACCTGTTTCTGTTCTTTAATGGCAAGGCCTGGTGGTTCGCCCTGCTGTGGACACCGGCCTGCGCCGCCCTGCTGGTCTGGCTGACACGCCGCTACGCCATGGGAGCGGCCGGTTCCGGCATCCCGCAAGTGATGGCCACCCTGGATCCGGCCGTGGCGCCGGAGCAGCGCTCGCTGTTCGTGTCCCTGAAACTCAGTGCCGCGAAAATCGTCCTGACGGCGGGCGGCTTGCTGGGGGGACTCTCGCTGGGGCGCGAAGGCCCGTCCGTGCAGATCGCCGCCGGCGTGATGCTGGCAGCGCGCCGGGCGCTACCGCGCCACTCGCAGGTCAGCGCCCATTCCCTGCTGGTGGCCGGTGGCGCGGCCGGCATCGCAGCCGCCTTCAACACGCCGCTGGCGGGCGTCATGTTTGCCATCGAGGAACTGTCGCGCTCGCCCGAGCAGCGCAACAGCGGCCTGATCGTGGCCGGCATCGTGCTGGCCGGCATGATGGCCGTGTCGATCCACGGCAACGCCACCCACTTCGGCATCATCCATCCCGGCCCCATCGGCCTGGCGCTGGCCTTGCCGGGTTTACTCGTGACCCTGGTCGCGGGCGTGGCCGGCGGCCTGTTCGCGCGGCTGCTGCTGGCCTCCGCCCGGGGCAATCCGCTGGGCAAGCTGTCTGCATGGAGAAAGGGGCGACCCGTGCTGTTCGCCGCCGTCTGCGGTTTGCTGGTGGCGGCCATCGGTATCGCCAGCCACGGCGCCACGTTTGGCAGCGGCACCGTGGCCACGCGCGCCATGCTGGAAGGCTCCAGCGAGGCAGCCCCTGCCTTTGTTGCCTTCAAATATGTGGCCACCTGGCTGACCGTCTGGTCGGGCGTGCCGGCCGGGATCTTCGCGCCCTCGCTGGCCATCGGCGCCGGCATCGGGCATGACATTGCGCAACTGCTGCACTATCCGCACGCGCCCGCCCTGATCGCACTGGGCATGGTGGGTTTCCTGGCCGCCGCCACGCAGGCGCCGCTGACAGCCTTCATTATTGTCATGGAAATGGTCGACGGCCACGGCATGGTGCTCAGCCTGATGGCCTGCGCCGTGGTGGCCAGCACGGTGTCGCGCGTGCTCAGTGAACCGCTGTACGGCGCGCTGGCGCAGCTGCAGTTGCAGCGGCTGCCAGCGGCAACAAGCTAGAAATTGCGGCAGGCGCGCAGCAAGCGGCCGTCCTGCCACTCGCAGATGGTGCGCGTGCCGTCGCCGGCCCAGGCCCGCTCCAGGCCCTGCTTGCGCCCGTGCACATAGTCCACGGCATGGCGGGGCGAGCCGTCCGCATGCCACTCCCTCCAGGCGCCATGCGGCAAGTCATCGCGATAGGAGGCGAGCCGGGCCAGCTTGCCGTTCGCATGCCATTGCCTGTCCTCGCCCTGCGCGCGGCCCTGCTCATCCTGCTGGCGCTGGCGCAGCGGCGTGCCATCGTCGCGCCAGCTTTGCGTGCTCAGCATGACGCCATCCTCGAACAGGTTTTTCTGGTCCAGTTGGCCATTCGCGAAATACAGCAGCGACCAGCCCTGCGGCTTGCCATGCAGGAAATTGAGGCGCGACATTTCACGGCCGTCCGGCCACCAGGCCTGGTGCAGACCGTTGCGCTGGCCGTCCAGATACGGTCCCCGCTCGGCCAATCTGCCATCCGGATGGAACGCCACCACCTCGCCCGTCAGCACGCCATCGGCAAAATGCGCGCGATTGCTGACCTGGCCATGCTCGTCAAAGCTCAGGTATTCGCCATCGGCGGGCTGGCCTGCCTGGTACCGCAATGCACGACTGAGCTGGCCATTCGGATGATAGTGGCTATGCACACCTTCGTACTCGCCGTCGCGGTAAGCCTTGCGGCTTTTTACTGTTCCGTTCGCATAGTAGGCAACGTTGACGCCGTCGAAATCGCCCTCCCCGTTGCGCTCTTCCAGCAGGGCCAGCTGGCCATCGGCGAAATACACGCTGCGCTGGTAGACATAGCGGGGCGACGCCACGTCCGCACTCAGCAGCCAGGCATCCAGGTGCAGCTTGCCTGGCGGCTGCGCGAAATGCAGTTGCCAATGCCAGGCCTGGCGTACCGCATCGTGGCGCAGCGGCGCGCGCTGCTCGTACACGGCTGCAGCTGGCGCAACGGGCCGGTACTCCGCGTCAAAATACAGGGCAGCGGGCAGCGCTTCGGCAGGCAAGGCCGGGGTGGCCAGGGAGATAGAAGAGGAACCGGCCAGAACGGTGGCCAGAAAAATGGAAGTGAGTATCTTCAAGACATGCTTTCATCAACGGTGCGATGGCGCCGATAATAAGGGCAAGCGGGGCAGTCCAGCCACACGCTTGCGCGTGATTACATGGTGAACGGAAACGGCTGCATGCCGGCCTGCCTGTCATCGGGCGCGACCACGGCCAGCAAGGCGCTCAAGCCCTGGTTCAGGTGCGCCAGGCTGTCGGCATCGAGCTGGTTCAGTGCACTGGGCAGCAAGCCGCGCGCCGGCTGCGGCGCGCCAGCGATCACGGCCTGCCCTTCCGCCGTCAGGGTCAGGGTGACCACGCGCTGGTCGGGCTGGTCGCGCGCCTTGCGCACATAGGCTTTTTTGACCAGCGCCTCGACCAGGTTGCTGGCCGTCGTCTGGTGGATGGACATCTTGCCAGCCAGCTCGCCCATGCGCAGGCCTGGCCGCTCCAGCAATTCCTGCATCACCCACAATTGCGCGCCCGACACGCCGCATTGCTTCTCGATCTGCGCCGAGTGGCGCTGCGCCGCGCGCATGACGACGCGCATGTTTTGCAAGGCCATGCCTTGCGCCCTGGCCATCGCCGAACCTTCCGCTTCCGCCACCATTGCCTCCAGTTATGCTGCCGGCTTCGCGCCTGCTGGCGGGCCGGAATCCCAGCATGATACCTGCAAGTGGACTCCTAGCGCATGGGGACTGGCTCGCCGGCTTGCCACGCCTGTTCCAGCACCAGCTTGCCTGCCTTGTCCCAGTGGCGCTCGATGCCGTGCTTCTTGCCATGGTCATATGGCACGATCTGCCGCAGGCTGCCGTCGCTGTACCAGGTTTGCAGCAAGCCGTGGCGCTGGCCTTCGGCAAACGGCGTCACGCTGGCGCGCACGCCGTTGGCATGCCAGTCCGTCGTGTCGCCATGGTCGCGCCCCTGTGCGTCTTTCTGCCACGCAAAATTGGGAAAGCCATTCGGGCCCCACGTTTGCAAGCTGAGTACGGCACCTTTCCGGTACAGCGTCTTGTTCGACACGACGCCATTGCCATGGCTTTCAAACGACCAGCCGTCGGGCTGCCCGTGCACCCAGACTGTCCGGGCCAGCACCTTGCCATCCTGCGCATACATGACGAACTCGCCCTCGCGCTGGCCATCGACGTACTGCCCCTTCCGGAACAGCTTGCCATCGGCATAAAACGATTCCTCCACGCCATCCATCTGGCCATTGCGTCGATACGAGCGGTTGCTGACGGCCCCGTTCGCGCCATGCGACACATACTCGCCATCGGCCATCTCGTCGCCGTGATACAGCGTGCGGCTCATCAGCTGGCCATTCTCGTGATACGTTTCCGAAATGCTGTCGCGCCCGTTCGGCAAGGCGGTCACCCGCTGCTGGACCTGGCCATTCTCGAAGTACACGCTGCCGCCAAGCAACTCCTCGCCCTGGGCATTGAAGTAGGTTTCGCGCAGCAGCTGGCCATTCTCGTAGTAGTACTTGCGAAAACGCACGAACTTGATCTGACTCAGGTCGAGGTCGGTGGCATAGGTTTCAAAGGCCAGCACGCCCGGCGTGTCGGGAAACTCGAGTTTCACGTGCCATGCACCCAGCGCCTCGTCGCGCTCGGGCGGCGTGCGCAGCGCATACGCGGCGCGGCGTTGGTTGCTGGGCATGAAATTTTCATCCAGATACATGGTGTGGTCTTCCTGTTGCAAGGTTGGCGTTGGCGCCGCCGACTGTTCCTGCGCTGCCAGCGGCAAGGCCGCACCCAGCGCGGCGGCCAGCAGCCAGCCCATCGTTTGTTGATTCTTCATGTTGCTCCATTGATCATGTTGCTTTGCGGCCACCATCATAAAGGCAAGCGTCGTTCGCCATGGGCACGATTGCCGCCCCCATGAAAAAGGCCGGGACGGACCTGCTGGTCCGGCTCCGGCCTGGCGGGTGCGCTGGCGCGCCAAGCATCAGCCCATGCCATCCTTGACGGGAGATAGCTGGCTCGCATGCAGACGCGCATACGCGCCGCCTTGTTGCAGCAAGGCCGCATGGCTGCCCGACTCCACCAGGCGCCCTCCCTGCATGACGACGATGCGGTCCGCGCTTTCGATGGTGGACAGCCTGTGGGCGATGACGATGGTGGTGCGGTTGCGCATCAGCACTTCCAGCGCCGCCTGCACCTGTCGCTCCGACTCCGTGTCCAGCGCGCTGGTGGCTTCGTCCAGCAGCAGGATAGGCGCGTCCTTGTACAGGGCGCGCGCGATGGCCAGGCGCTGGCGTTGCCCGCCCGACAGGCGCGAACCGTTCTGCCCTGCCTGCGTCGCGTAGCCTTGCGGCAGCTGCATGATGAAGTCGTGCGCATAGGCGGCGCGCGCCGATGCTTCGATGCGGGCCATGTCCGGGGCCGGGTCGCCATACGCGATATTCGCCGCCATGGTGTCGTTGAACAAAATCACATCCTGGCTGACGAGGGCGAACTGGCGCCGCAGGGCCAGCAGGGCGTAGTCGCGCAGGTCGACGCCGTCGAGCAGGATCTGGCCGCTGCTGACGTCATAGAAGCGCGGCAGCAAGCCCAGCAAGGTCGTCTTGCCGCCGCCGGAACCGCCCACCAGGGCCACCGTCTCGCCGGCGCGGATGTCGAGCGAGATATCGCTCAAGGCCGTGGGCGCATCGGGATCGTCGCTGTTGTAGCGGAAGTGCACGTTCTGCAAGGACAGATTGCCCTGCACGGCCGCCGGGGCCACTGTGCCCGGGTCCGGTTCCAGCGGCGTATCGATCAAACCAAAAACGGACTCGGCCGCCGCCAGGCCGCGCTGCAGCGGCTCATTGATCTTCGTCAAATTCTTGATCGGCGACTGCATCGCCATCAGCGCGCCCATGAAGGCAACGAAGGCGCCCGGCGTGATGGCGCCGCTTTGCGCGCGCAACATGGCAAAGTAAATCACGGAAGACAAGGTGATGCCGACGAGCATCATGATGAAGCCGGAATTCATGGCCGACGTAGCCGCATGCTTGACGGCCAACTGGCGGTTGCGCTTGACGACGTCGACGAAGCGCGCCTGTTCATAATCTTGCCCACCGAAAATTTTCACCACGCGCTGGCCGGCTATGCTCTCGTCCAGCACGGACGTCAGCTCGCCCACGGCTTGCTGCGAACTCTTGCTCAGGTGGCGCATGCGGCGTCCCGCAAGGGTCACGACGATGGCCACGATGGGCATCGACGCCATGCAGAACAGGGCCAATTTCACGTCGATGCTGAATAGCAGGATCAGGTAGCCGACGGTGGCGACGGAATCGCGCACCATCACGTTGAGCACGTTCAAGCCCGCCTGCGACACCTGGCTGGCGTCGAAAGCCACGCGCGACTGCGTCAGGCTGGTGGTGGTGGTATCGAAAAAGCGGCTGGGCAGGCGCATGATGGTGGCGAACATCTTTTCGCGCAAGTCGGCCTGCACCCGACTCGATAGCCATACGGAACCGTAATCGCCGGCAAAGCTCGACACCATGCGCAGCACGGCCAGGCCCAGGATAGTGGCGGGAATGACCCACAAGTCCACCTGCCCCGCCTGTGCCGGCAGGAAACGGTCGACCCAGCCCTGCAACATGCCCATCACGCCGGATGCGGGCGCGACCTGCGTGCTGGCCGTCGCGCGCATGGCGTCGACGACGTTTTGCAACTGGCGGATCAACAACACATCGGTGGCGGACGCCACGCCCACGGCCAGCAAGGTGGCGGCGACGATGGCGCCATAGCGGCGAAACTGGCCGGCCAGGCGGAAGAACAGGAGGCGACTTTGCTGCATGCAGGTGAGAAAAGAAAAGGTAAAGCGTGATTCTAACCGCTGCCAGACTTACCTAGAGGAAAGTCGCACCTTGCCGGTGCAGGACCGGCAAGGGAAATGCACGGGCAATCAGCTCTTCGCCACTTTCCACGCGGCCGTGCCGGCTTTGCAGACCTTCAGCTTGAGGGTCTGTTCCTGACCCTTGGCGTTCAGGCCCACCTGCACCTTGCGGCACGTTTGCGCGTCCGTCTTTTGCGTGTCGCTGGCCGTGATGTCGGCGGCGATGCGCACGGAATTGCGCAAGCCTTCATTGCTCCATTGCACGGTTTCGCCATCCTTCTTGTCATTGAGCACGTCGCTGACGGCTTTCACGAAGACGGGCTTGTCGTTCTTGTTCAGGTAAGCCATCGGCGTATCGGCCAGGAAACCCAGGCCGACGGCGGAAGCGGAAGCGCTGAAGACGACGCTGCCGAAGATCAGGGCGGACAGCAGTGTGGCGGGACGAATACGCATGGAAAACTCCTAGTAAAGTAAAGAATAGGGACCGGGGACCGCCGGGGCGGCCCTTAGCCGGGATCCGCCGGCGAAATACCCACAGCCAGCGAGGCATCGATGCTGGGCACAAAATAGATCGCCGACGACAACGCCGTGGAAAAATCCAGCAGCCTGTCCGTTTTGCTGACGCCATCATAGCCTACGCCGTACATTTTTTTCTGTAAAGCAAGTGCACGCTTGACTTGCTGCCGCTACGGGTTTTCAATGGCAATAGTTTCCTATTGTTAACCTTGCCTGCAGCCACTCTCCTGGCGCGGCAGCGATGAAAGGATGGCGGCGATGGCACTGGCACAAGAGCAGCCTCTGATGGACGCGTGGCAAACGGGCGGCTTGAAACCGCGCGCCTGCGATTGCGGCGGCACCGTTTTCACCATCCTGCACCAGCGTGTGATGGCGGACATGCGGCGCCGGCAATTTCTCGGCGGCGCGGCCGCCATGCTGGCGCCCTTCATCGGCCTGTCCACCAGCAACGCCATCGCCCAGCAGCCCAGGACCTCGGAACGCCCCCTGCTGCTGACCAATCTGCGCCTGTTTGATGGCACGGGCAAGGCGCCCCGTGCCGGCATCCACGTGCTGGTGACGGGCCCGACAATTACCGCCCTGCTGCCGGCCGGCGAGAAGGTGGACGGCGCGCAAGTGATCGATTGCCAGGGCAAACTGGTGATGCCGGGCCTGATCGACGCCCACTGGCACACCATGCTGGCCGCCATCAACCAGGTGACGGCCATGACGTCCGACGTCGGCTATCTGTACCTGGTGGCGGCGCAGGAAGCGCAGCGCACTCTGCTGCGGGGATTTACCTCCGTGCGCGAGCCGGGCGGCCCCGCCTTTGCATTACAACGCGCCATCGACGAAGGCATCGTCGACGGTCCGCGCATCTTCCCGTCGGGCGCCATGATTTCGCAGACTTCGGGCCACGGCGACTTCCGCCTGCGCTCGGAGATTCCCCGCGCGTCCAATGCGCCGCTGAGCATGGCCGAAACGGCGGGCATGGCCATGATCGCCGATGGCGAAGCGGAAGTGCTGCGCCGCGTGCGCGAGCAGCTGATGCTGGGTGCGACGCAAATCAAGATGATGGCCGGCGGCGGCGTCGCGTCGATGTACGACCCGCTCGACAGCACGCAGTATTCGGAGCGCGAACTGCGCGCCGGCGTGGAAGCGGCCGCCGACTGGGGCACCTATGTGATGGCCCACGTCTACACGCCGAAAGGCATCCAGCGGGCCATCCGCGCAGGCGTGCGCAGCATCGAGCATGGCCAGCTGGCCGACGACGAGTCCGTGCGCATGATGCGCGACGCGGGCACGTGGTGGAGCCTGCAGCCCTTCCTGCAGGATGAAGACAGCAATGTGTATCCCGATGCGGCACGCCAGGCCAGCCAGAAGATCGTAGCCGAAGGAACGGTACGCGCGTATGCGCTGGCGCAAAAGTACGGCATCAGGACGGGCTGGGGCACGGACATCCTGTTCAGTCCGAAAAATACGCCCACGCAGGGCCGGCAATTGGCCAAGCTCACGCGCTTTTACGATCCCCTGACCCTGCTGGCGCAGGCGACGGGACAGAATGGCGAACTGCTGGCCCTGTCCGGCCAGCGCTCGCCGTACCCGGGCACCTTGGGCAAGCTGGCCGTGGGCGCGCTGGCCGACTTGCTGGTGGCCGAGGGCGACCCGACGAAGAGTCTCGATTTCCTGGCCCGGCCGGAAGAAAACCTGCTGCTGATCATGAAGAACGGCCGCATCTACAAGGACAAATTGAGCCCGCCATTGGCAGGCTGAAGGCTGGCGCGTTGGCAACGGCGATGGCTTGCCGCATAATGCGCCCATGTTCAAACTGACTTTTCTCGGCACGTCATCCGGCGTGCCCACGCGCCACCGCAACGTTACGTCGCTGGCCCTGCAAACCACGCACAACCGCGACTGGTGGATGATCGATTGCGGCGAAGCCACACAGCACCGGCTGCAGCGCCTGCCCTTGTCCGTGCACGACCTGGTGGGCATCTGCATCACCCACGTGCATGGCGACCACAGCTATGGGCTGCCGGGCCTGCTGGCCAGCGCCTCGATGACGGGGCGCAAGAAGCCCTTGCTGCTGATCGCCCCGGCCGCCATCAAGGCCTGGATCGACGCCACCCTGCTGCACACGGAACTGTTTTTGACGTATCCGCTGATCCACATCGACGTGAACAGCGCGCCCGTCGTGCATGAAGCAGCGGGCTTGACCATCTCGCGCCATGCGCTGTCGCACCGCGCACCGAGCGTCGGTTATCGTTTCGCGCTGGAAACGAGCAGATGGAAGCTGGACAAGGCGGCCCTGCAGGCAGCCGGCGTGCCGCCCGGCCCCGCCTGGGGATTACTGCAAGCTGGCCAGGATGCGATCCTGGGCGATGGCACGGTATTAGCCGCCGCCACTTTCCGCCAGGTGGAGACGCAGCACGCCACGGTGGTGATCGGCGGCGACAACGACACGCCGGCGTTGCTGGCGGACGCCTGTGCCGGTGCGCAATTGCTCGTGCATGAAGCCACCTACACGGAAGCGATGCTGCAGAAAGTGGGGCCTGGCCCCACGCACAGTTCCGTGCAGCGCGTGGCGCAGTTCGCCGAAGCGGTCCGCCTGCCGAACCTGATCCTCACCCACTTCAGTGCCCGCTATCACCATGCAGAGGGCATGGCCGAGCTGGAAGCGGAAGCGCGGCTGCATTACTCAGGTGCACTGTTCCTGGCGCGCGATTTCGACAGCTATGAACTCGACGCGGCGGGCGTGCTCAGCAAGCAGCCGGCAAAGAAATCCAGTGGGGATTGACGCCGTACTGCGGATGCATGCAGTATGATCATACTCCTCCTGATGCAAACCGGGCATTGTGCCCCAATGTCTGCCCAAGAATATCGCCATGAAACTGATTGCCCTGCTTCTATCGCTGATTGCCACCTCGGCGAATGGCGGCACCTTGCAGCTGGACAAAGCCGCGACAGGCAAAGTGCGGCAAGCCGCCGATATCCGCTATATCAATCACGATGAAAAACAGACGTACCGGCTGAAAATCGGCAAGCAATGGATCGCTGGCAGTTGCAGCAGCAGCGGCACGGGCAATTTGCACGCGCTGCTGCTGGACATGAACTTCGACGGCCATGCCGACCTGTGGGTCACCGGCTACACGGAAAGCCAGGGGCGCATCCGCTGTTCCGACGTGTGGCTGTGGGATGCGTCAGCGAAACAATACCGTTTCAACAAACCATTCTCGGCGATTCCGAATCTGGATATCAGCATAGCCGATCAAGGCATCGCAGGCGGCATCGCCAATTGCGGCTGCGCGGCGCAATGCTTTTATGCAGACAGCTATGCCTGGCGGGCCGGTAAATTAATTGCCATTGCGCGGCGCGAACAGGATTGCGAGCGCTATCGTGAATATCGCTTGAATGACAAAAACGATTTCATTATCGTCAAGGATGAAATCATCGATAGCAGCAACCCCGGCCAGCAAGCCATCGAAAATACGAACGCCTATGACTGGCAGCGCCACGCGCAAACCATGCGCAAAGCCTGGGAGTAAATCCTTCACCACCATCGAACAATGAACGCCAACATGACGACACATCCAGCATCGATTACCTTCCACGCCGCCAGGGCGGACGACACCCCCGCCTTCATCGACTTGCGCGGCAAGACGCGGCAGAACGCCGTGTCCGCAGAGCGCCTGGCGGAAGTGGGCATCACGGCCGAGTCCTGGGCGGAAATGATGCGCTCGGGCAGCCTGCCTGGCCAGGTCTGCCATCACGATGGCCAGCTGGTCGGCTACTGCTTTGGCGAGCGCGACACGGGCGAAATCATCGTCCTGGCCCTGCTGCCGGAAGTCGAAGGCTTAGGTATCGGCAAGACCTTGCTGGAATTGGTGATGACGGAGCTGCGCGCGCAAGGCCACCAGCGGCTGTTCCTCGGCTGCTCCAGCGACCCCGCCTCGCGCTCCTACGGCTTTTACCGCTACTTGGGCTGGACGGCGACGGGCGAGACGGACAAGTATGGCGACGATGTGCTGGAGTTTCGCTTTACGGCCTAGCGCCTAGCCCGGCACGCGGTTGGCATCCCATACGCGCATCAACTGCGTGATGGCAGCGTCAAACACGGCATAGCCAACGCCATCGCGGGCCTGGATCGCCACGCCCGACAAAAAGCTGTCGAAGACGGACGCCAGCGCCGCTGCATCCGTACCAGCGGGCAATTCGCCGCTGGCCATGCCCCGCTCGACGCAGCGCACGAAGCCGGCGCGCGTGCGGGCGCGCGAAGCGGTGAGGGGCGCGGCCACGGCCGCATGCTCGGCCGTCGGCGCGCTCATACAGCCGAGCGCCACCATGCAGCCGGGAGGATGCCCCGGCTCGGACTGCATGCTGGCCGACTGTCGCAATGCCAGCTCGATGGCCGCGCGCGGCGCCAGGCCATCGTCCCACAGGCACTCCGTCACGCGTGCAAATGTGTCCAGATAGCATTGCGCCGCTTCGCGGAACAGCGCTTCCTTCGAGCCGAACGCCGCATAAAAGCTGGGCGCGGAAATGCCGCCGCCCAGGCTCGCCTTGAGCTGGCTCAAGGAAGTCGATTCATACCCCTGCTGCCAGAATAAAAACATGGCCTGCTCGACCGCTGCCTGCCGGTCGAACGTGCGCGGCCGTCCCATTTGCGCCATCCATCGCTCCTTCTCATCAACTCACTGCCACTTACATACTACTCGATACAGAAGTCATTGACAACGCGGCGCGCCATCGCCTATATTTATATCGATCGATACATATGTACCGCCACGACGGTCAGGGGCACTCCTGCGCCCGGCCGACTCGTCACACTTCCAAGGATTTTGCTTTGAATCACGCTACGCTCACCACCGGAGCCAGCCCCGCGCTGGCCGACCGCCTCCCCGTCGCCGGCCTGCTGGCTCTGGCCATGACGGGCTTTATCTGCATCGTCACGGAAACCTTGCCCGCCGGCTTGCTGCCGCAGATCAGCGCAGGGCTGGGCGTCAGCGCCGCGCTGGCTGGGAAAATGGTCACGGCCTATGCGCTCGGCTCCCTGCTGGCGGCCATTCCGCTCACCATCGCCACGCGCAGCTGGCGCCGCCGCAACGTGCTGCTGCTGACTATTCTCGGCTTTCTCGTGTTCAATACCGTGACGGCCCTGTCGTCGCACTACTGGCTGACCCTGGCGGCCCGCTTCTTTGCCGGCATGGCGGCCGGGCTGGCGTGGAGCTTGCTGGCAGGATATGCCCGGCGCATGGTCGCGCCCCACCAGCAAGGCCGCGCCCTGGCGCTGGCCATGGTGGGTGCGCCCGTCGCCCTGTCCCTGGGCGTGCCGCTGGGCACCCTGCTCGGTTCGCTCGTCGGCTGGCGCGCCGCGTTCTGGATCATTTCCGGTCTGACATTGATCCTCATCGCCTGGGTGCTGGCAAGGGTGCCGGACTACCCGGGCCAGTCCGTCCATGAGCGCTTGCCCTTGCGCCGCGTCTTCACGACACCGGGCGTGCGGCCCGTGCTGGCCGTCGTCATCGCCTGGATGCTGGCGCACAATATTCTCTA
This sequence comes from Janthinobacterium sp. JF4, assembly GCF_059617925.1. NCBI lineage: Bacteria > Pseudomonadati > Pseudomonadota > Betaproteobacteria > Burkholderiales > Oxalobacteraceae > Janthinobacterium > Janthinobacterium sp. JF4. The sequence goes on from NZ_JCAQAV010000045.1 coordinate 28,384, forward strand.
CACCTACATCGCCCCGTTCGTGGCCCCTGCCGGATTGACGGGACGCATCGACCTGGTGCTGCTCGTCTTCGGCGCCGCTGCCATGGCCGGCATCTGGATCACGGGCAAGCTGGTCGAGCGCCACTTGCGCGCCACCGTGCTGGCCAGCCTGGCCGTGTTTGCCGCGACGGCACTCGTGCTGGGCCTCGCATCGCACATTCCCACCGTGATCTACCTGGGCATGGCCGTTTGGGGCTTGTCCTTCGGCGGCGCGGCAACGCTGTTGCAAACGGCGCTGGCCGACACGGCCGGCAGCGGCGCCGACGTGGCCTTGTCGATGAATGTGGTGGCGTGGAATGGGGCGATTGCGGCAGCGGGCGTGGTGGGCGGCACCCTGCTGGAAACCTGGGGCGCGGGTGCCTTCCCGTGGGCCATGGTGGCTTTGCTCGTGCTGGCGTTCGCGCTCGCCTGGTCGGCCAGCGCGCATGGTTTCCGGCCGGGACGGCGCAGCGGCGGCGCGCCCGTGGCCGGGCATTGAAACGACGCTGTTAGCTCGCCGCCGGCACATTCAGAATGCGGGGCGCGTGTCCCGTATGCGCGAGGAAATCGACCATTGTGGCATGTGGCAGCGCCACCGTGGCCGTGTTGCGCAAGGGATGGGCTTGCACAGAATCAGCGTCCCACACGGCCTGGTCCAGCACCAGTTCCACCGCCTGCGCGCTGTCGTGGATCAGCGCAAACAGGCTGACGGAGCCCGGCGTGATGCCCAGATGCCGCAGCAGGCGTTCGGGCGAGGCCATGCTCAGCTTACTGACTGGCAACAGCCGCGCCAGCGCCGCCAGGTCGATGCGCTTGTCGAAGGGCACGATGACGAGAAAATGCCGCCTCCCCTTCTCGTCGCGCACGAACAGGTTTTTCACCATCAGGCCGGACATGGCCGGCACGTGCATCAGTGCTTCATCGATGGTGTGCACGGCCGGGTGCTCGACGAACTGGACATCGCCAGCGCTGCTTTCCAGCCAGCGGGACAGGTTTTCTTGCATGGTGGTTCCTCAGCTTGGGCGCGATGAGGAATTGTAGCGGGTCGCTGTGCCGCTCGCTGCGGTCACTGTTAAGGTTTTTTCTCCGTCTCTTCCTTATCGGCCGCCGCCAACCCCCAGTCATTCCAGCCTTCGCCAAACAGCTCGATCGGATGCTGCGTGCGTTCGGAACCATTGCCGCAGCGCATGGCATCCGGCGGACAATACTTGTCGCAGCCCCAGCAGATGCGTTCGGGGTTCTTGGGGTTCAAGGGAAAAGGCTTGGCCATGGGGTGGGCGCCGGGGTCGGTTGGGGTCTTGTTGATGACTCTAGACCTGGCGTGGGGGACGGTCAAACGAATTTCGCTGGGGAATTTGTCCAGGATCAAGCTTGTGCAGATAATAGAACATCGGCACGGCGCCGCGCCCTACTCTAGATCGCTCCTGACGGATATGGCCACTTCCAGCACGGTCCGCGCATAGTTGACACCACCGTCCGCCGCAGGTTGCGCCTTGAGTTCGTCCAGCGCGCAGACCATCGTTACCATGGCGCCAGGCACGAACAGCCCGGTATCCTGCTTGTGATTCGTGCAGATGCTTTCGTCGACTGTCGAGCCATCCGCCAGGCGCAAGGTAAAGCTGTTGACTTGATCGCCACGGCGGCTGTCCTGCCCCGCGAAATACGTTCGTTCGATGATGCCCGTCACGGTTTGCGTCTGGACGCGCTTGGCCTCGATGCTTTTCCACCATGCTTCGGAAGCGAACAGGCCGTGGCTGCCTTTCAGGCCCATGTGGGGTCTGGAACTGTCGAGGGTGAGGGATTGGGTTTTGGCGATGCGAGCAGGGTCTTTTGCCAGGGCTTCAGCAAGGATGTAGACGGGTTTCATTGAGCTGCATTTTTCCGAGGACGCGAATTGACGTAGCTTATATAAGGTTGAAAATATCTGCTGAATGAATGGTGCTCCGTGTATGCCAGCACCTTATAATATTACCAATCATAACAAGCACCATATCTACCAACTCCCTTCATTAATCAAATAACCATGTCTTCAAAAATATTGGCTGGCCTGCTCTCTCGTTCGAAAACCTTGCGCGCATTAATGCTGTTTTCCTTCACACTCGCCTGTACCGCAGTGTCGGCCGAAGGCTTTCAAGGCATCACCGCCGGACAAACCTTGGGCAGCATCAAGGCACAATTTCCCGCTGCAAGCATTGAATCCGTGGAGGCCGCATGGGTAACGGAGTCAGACGGTTTCTATCGACTTTCAGGCCCGGGATTTCCCGGCAAGCTATACCTGGTGTTTTCAGACATGCGACCTTTTCAACGAAAAATGCTTGAAAAGATAAGTGAGAAAATCGAAGCTGCCCCCACAGGCACGATCACGAGAAAGGATATATTCACTTTCGAGTATTGGACAAAACTGGCCAATGAAACCACCGATAACAGCTTAAAAATCAGCAACATGCGCTGGGTACCGGACGCATCCATCCCGCTGCAGCGCTATATTACCAAGTATGGCAAACCCGACGAGTCGGGTTTCAGCGACGCTGACATGAAGCCCTATGTCGTGTGGAAAAAACGCGGCATCTATCTCAACTTATCAGATGATCAAAAACAGGTCCAGTCCGTTGAATTTTCTTTCTCAAAAGAAGAGGAACGCGTCGAGTGCCGCAAGAAGCATCAAAAAACCGATTGGGCCAAGGAGTGTGCATAAGACAGCACGGGAGCGTGCCGGATGAAGGCGGGATATGGGCAGACGGAGGCATTGCCGCTATGAAAGCTGGCTCATAGTAAGCACGAGGCGAGATTCAAGTCCCGTGGGGCAGCCATCACATGGAAGCTTGCTCTTCAATGTTTGCGCCAGATGACGTAGGCATTGCCGGCAGGCTCAAAATCGAGCGTCGGAGAATAGGGCATGGCGTCCGGGGCGGAGAGCAGTATCAAGGACACTTCTTCGCCGATGATGGCCTGCGTGCGCTTGACAAGTTCCTTGCCAATACCCAGGCCCTGATACTGCTTGTTGACGGCCAGATCCGACAGATAGCAGCAATACGCATAGTCCGTCAGCGACCGGGCCAATCCCACCAGCTCATTGTCCACCCAAGCCGACAGCAAGAGGCAAGGCGCGGTGAACAAGCTGTCGGTAACTTGTGTGACAATGCACACACTGGAAATGTGGGACCTTCCATATCTCTATCTGATATCGAACAGACTTGGCAAGGATTGTAAATATGTTGGCACCGTTACGATTGAATAAACGCATGTACACCTCCTCTGTCGCCGCCCTTTTTCTTGTTGCTGGCGTCTCATCGGCGCTCGCTGCCAGTCTTGACGAAGACCGGACGCGCGGTGACATACATGGCTTGTTTGAGATCAGGGATGCTGCAGTAAAGTTCATGGCAGCAGAGAACTCCAAAAACGGAACAAGGTGGCAGGTATTGGAGCCGAACCGGAAAATTCTGGTTGCGAGATGCGTGGTAGCTTTGCGTGTGAAATGGGTTCCGAAGAAGCATGGCCTGTCCGGACCGAATGTTGCGGTGAGTTGCGCCAAGACTGCAAAGCCTACGATACAGCAAAAATGGGAAGTGTTTGTGCCGATCGCCAAGGAATCACAACGCGCCGCAGCTATTCCAGTCAATTCCGGAGTGACACCGCTTATTTAGAGCCGTGAAGGAACTGGGTTTCGACGTATTTGACGACATGGTTGCGACATTCGCGAGGGTGTGGCGGGAGAGTCCATCCTTAAAAAAGGGACATCAAAATTCTTCAAAATATCAAGCGTGCGATAAAAAAGCCAGTCAAATGACTGGCTTTTTTATTATGTTGGACTTTCTTGAAACTGTTTTGCATTATCACAAATCTCATACCATGCAGGCTTGGAGGCAACATGCACATGAAATTGTATTCTTAGCTCAGGGTCATCATCCAGGCAGTTAACTGATATTGGAAATGAATCATTCTCTGAACCGATTTCCCCCAAAGAAGTCCCGCAGTTTTTGCAAAAAGTTCTTGCATATTTAAAGGGAGGCTCTGGCTCATATCGCTGAATAAATTCCCGCCCCTCCAGCAAGGTAAATGAATTTTTATCAACGAAGGCCAAGGCACTCGCTCCGGCCTTCCGACAACGAGAACAGTGACACATGCCCATCATGCCTGGGGGGGATGCCAATTCAAACTTTACTGAGCCACAGCAGCAACTGCCTTTGATCATGAGGTGTCCTTGTTGAACGTTGATACTGTATTTTTACACAGTACTCCTGGATAGACAAGGCACACATGGAGGAGTGTTTCAGAACCCAAAACAGACAACACCGTACGGGTGCTAGGGTCCGTTGCGCCATTCAGAGACGGACTGATGCGGATGCGGCATCCAAACGGTACCAACGCCCGAAACAAGGTTTCTGACCATCATGGGAGGGTCATGTCCAGACCGACCATCCTGACAAAGACGAAGGTGACGAGCCCCACGCCCAGGAGCAATAGCACAAAGACTGCGGCCACTTTGCCACCGGCGCGCAGCACCGCGCGCGCTCCCCTCTCCTTCTTCCCTTGATCGTAATGCCACTTGATGGCGAAGAACATGCCAATGCTGAGCACGAGCGCCTTGAACGTAACGAGAACTATAGGAGTCCAATCCATCATTTTGCGTATTTCCAGTCTATTACTTGACACTATCTATCGTGAGGAGCACTACCTCAGAACGCTGCTTCAGCAGCTTCTGTTCAAACCATCCCCCAGGCATCCTGGCTGACTCTTTCATTATAGCTACCTGTGAAATCACCGTGGCATCGGGCGCAGTGATTTGCCGAATGCAGACGAGCAAGGAGAAAACGTCAGCGACTGCCATGCAAGGATGGTGTTGCTGCACGTTCTGATGCATACTACTTGAAAACAATTTCCATACATTGAGACAAAATTTCCCCGTTAAAAACCATGCAAGATGAACATTTGACTATCTGGTTGCCGCGCTTGGCCGCGAACAAAGGACCACGTTTTTTGCAGATTGCGGATGCGTTGCAGGCGGCGGTGGCAGACGGATCGTTGACACCGGGTGAACGTCTGCCGACGCAGCGCCAGTTGGCAGCACAGCTGGACCTCGACCTGACGACGATCACGCGCGCATACGACGAAGCCAGACGCCGCAACTTGCTGGAGGGCCGCGGCGCCCGAGGCACTTACGTCGCAGCGCCGAAAGTCGAATTGACCGCTATCCTCGACCTGAGCATGAATACCCCGCCGCCGCCGGATGGCGTGGACTTCGACGACATGTTGAAACAAGGTTTGTCTCAAGTATTGATGCGGGCAGATAATGAATTGCTGATGACCTACCACTTGGGCGGGGGAAGCGACTCCGACCGCAAGGCTGGGGCCAAATGGCTGGCGCCGATGTTTGGACAGCTGGACTCTCGACAGGTTGTTGTCTGTCCGGGTGCGCAAGCGGCGATCGCCGCATTGATCCTTGCGCTGACGGAGCCTGGCGATGTGATCCTGGCAGAGCCAACGAATTATCCCGGCCTGCGTGCCGCGGCGACGCAATTCGGCCGGCACATCATTGCGGTGGAAGCGGACAAGCACGGGATGGTGCCTGAGATGCTTGAAGAAGCGTGCCACCAGCACAAGCCTGGGCTGGTCTACCTCAATCCAACCTTACAGAACCCGAGCGCCATCACCATTCCGGAACGCCGGCGCAAGGAGCTCGCCAGCATCGCGCAGCGCTGCAATGTACGCATCGTCGAGGACGATCCCTACTGGCTCCTTGCCGATTCCCCGCCGCCGCCTGTTGCCACGTTCGCCCCGGAACAGGTGTACTACATCTCGACCCTGTCGAAATGCCTGACGCCCGGCTTGCGTGTCGCCTTCGTGCTGATACGCGACCCGATTGAGCGCGAACGTTTCCTGGTCGCTCTAAGATCATTTGCGCTGATGGCCGCTCCCCTGACGGCCGCACTGGCCACTCAGTGGATACTCGACGGTTCGGCTGACAGATTGATGCAAGGCGTGCGCAACGAGGCGCGCCTGCGCCACCGGATGGCGCGGGATATTCTGGCAGGGCGCTACAGCGGCAGTGGTGACGGCCTGCATGTATGGCTCGAGTTGCCGGCATATTGGAGCTCCTCACAGCTTGCGCGTGCAGCCGGCAGCGAAGGCATCGCAGTCACGCCGGCGGAGGCATTCGCAACTGGCAACGGATCCGTGAATGCAATTCGGATCTCTTTGGGTAGCATCAAGGACCGTGGACGCTTGCAGGCCGGTCTTCAACGGCTGTCGCATCTGCTTGCGCGGCGGCCCGAGTCGTTCAGCGCTGCTGTGGTTTGAACTCGGCCTCGATAGAGTGCCTCTTTACATTTTCCCAACATCTCCATCACGACGAATTTCCTCTTCCTGCAAACTTTCCTGCTCAAGCTGATCTTTTGCCTCGGGAGCAAAACGCAGAATCAGGCAGGCAACGATGGCGGACAACAAGGAGCCCAGCAGGATGCCGATTTTGGCTTCCTCAATATATTCCGGATGGCCGGGGAATGCCAGGCCGCTGACGAACAGGCTCATCGTAAAGCCAATGCCGCACAGCATCGAGATTGCGTAAATTTGCAGCCAGCTGGTTCCCCGTGGCTTGCTGGCAAGTCCGGTCTTGACCGCCAGCAGTACCCCACCAAATACGCCCAGTTGCTTGCCCAGGAAAAGACCAGCCGCGATGCCCAGCGGCAACGGCGCCAGCAGGGCGGACGGTGACAGTCCCGCAAACGAGACGCCGGCGTTGACAAAGCCAAATACCGGCACGATCAGGAAGCCGACCCACGGATGCAATGCATGTTCGAGCCGATGCAGCGGCGAAGCGGGAGCATCCGGCGTGCCTGGAGATGGGATATAGGGAATTAGAAAGGCCCCCACGACACCGGCAATCGTCGCGTGCACACCCGAGAGCAGCGTCACATACCACAGCAGTGCCAGGCCGATCAGATACGGCCACAGTTTCATGACGCGCAGCTTGTTTAAGGCAAACAGGGCGACAAGGATGGCAGCTGCGGCGACAAGCGCACTGGCATTAATGGTGGAGGTATAGAAAACGGCGATGATGGCGACAGCGCCCATGTCATCGATAATGGCAACCGAGACCAGCAGTAACTTCAAGGACAGCGGCGCATGGCGTCCCAGCAGTGCCAGAGCTCCCATGGCAAACGCAATGTCGGTGGCGGCGGGTATCGCCCAGCCGTTCGACAGCGATGGCTGTTGCGCGGTCAGGCACACGTAAATGACTGCCGGGAACGCCATGCCCAGTAGGGCCGGCAATGCCGGCAAGCGCCGTTGCTCCCACGTGGAGAGCCGCCCGTCGACCAGTTCCCGCTTGATTTCGAGTCCTACCAGCAGAAAAAAGATCGCCATCAGCCCATCGTTGACCCAGAGGTGGGTTGTCATCGGACCGAGTTTGTCGCTCAGGACAGGACCGGTTTGACCATGCAAGAAATCTTGGTAAAAGCCGACCCACGGGCTGTTGGCGATGAGCAAGGCGGCCACGGCTGCCGCCATCAGCAGGATGCCGCCTGCCGCGTCACTGGCGAGACAGCGCTGTAGAACGGAATGGTGTTGCGCTGGTGGTGATGCGGTAGTGCTCATGCGTTTAGCTCCTTGAACGAAGGGAAGTTCACGTCGCACCAGCCATCGCGAGCGAACGCAGGTTCAACGAGATCAAGCACGCAAGATGGGCGAGCGCGGGCACAAGCTGACTGGGCCGAGGTGGACGAGAAATGGGAAAATACAGAAGCCGCAGAAAACGGTATCTGAGACAGTTGATGCCAATAAAATTGGAACGCTGCGCGCATGATAAAACCTCACGGAAAACGAAAATGTCGTTCTCCGTATTCGGGTAAAAGCCCCGGGCGCACGCAGCACACGCCGAGCCTTTATTATACCGCAGTGGCGGCGTCCCTTTAAAGTTAAGGCCGCCTACAGAACGCCCGCAGCATCCATCGTTAGCGCTCGCCTGGCACCACACCAAGTACCTTTTCTGCGACATACGTCAACATCAACGCGACGCGAGGGGCAGGTCCGGCGTTCAAAAACGGACTGATGCGTTGGGCGCTGCAAAAGCTGGCTCAGTCGAAAACCTAATTAGAAGCACAAACGCGCGCCCACGGCGCGCGGGGTTGCCGCGCAGCGGCAGCAAGTGGAGGATACCGGGCGGGCTGGGCAGGTAGGCCCAGCCCTTCGAATCTCACACGCAGGGCGCGCAGGCGCCCTGCTCGCTTCCGCCAGGCAATAAAAAACCGCCACGAAGGCGGTTTCTTTATTTTCTGGCGGAAGCGGTGTAATGCAAATGACTAATCTTTATGCGGCTTTCCACAAGAAAAATAAGAACCGTACCTACTACGCTACCTACGATGGTACATCGGTACAAAAAAATCTTTGCGCACCTGCGTCCCACGCGCGATACCTCTAAGCAGGAACACGTACGGACGCTGTACTTTTTTGGTGGGAGTACCTGGCAAGGTGAGGTGGGTTCTATTCCCGCCGAATCCACCACTAAATTGTTTAGAATCAATCAGTTAGAAAAAATAAGGCTGTCATTATTTGTGTTGTTTTTGGGCTATTTTAGCCTGGAAATGACAACAAAATGACAGCCTTTTTCTTTACCTGCATCTCATACTATGACCCAAGTCAAAATTTAGTCATCACCTGCCGTTTCGCCTCTTCCAAGCCAAGGGAGCTGGTGGGCCCATGGTTACCATCTGCAAAATAAAATCGAAGTTCATCGCCGTCCTGCAAAGTCCAGGCATCGACCGTCACGACATCGTAAGGAAATGCCAACCTTACAACATTAATCTTATACTTGACTCCTAGTTGCATCTTCGGAGATAGAAGTACACTCAGCGTCAGACCTGTCTTTAATAGTTTGTAGCCTGCCGGTCCAGGATATGGTTTCATAAATTTCCTCTATGCATGCCAATATAATCTAAGCATTTCTTACTTTTACCATTGATTGCGATTTATGAGTGTTAGTTTGCGCACCGAATTGACTATCCTGATTTGCATCACATCACCCTCGGAAAATACTTTGCACAAATACAACACATCAAGGTTAAAAACCGGCTATCCTCTTTCCACCGGCTCGAAGTCGTGCCTGCGACGAATCAAGACATCATTAAATTTTCTCCCAATCGGGCACAACGTCAGGAGACACTTTGAGATTTCTCGTCGTTGTGCAGCATCGCGGCACATCCACCCAGCCAATCCGCTTTGCTCAGGGAAGTGTCATCACTATCAGCAAAAAGTTCAAAAGTGACAGAGGCGGGGACTACTGGTATTTCTGTAGTGCGCCGGATTCTCTGACAGGCTGGGTGCCAGAGGAAATCATCGAACAACTCGCCCTCGGTAGCGGCAAAGCGTTAGAAGATTTCTCAGCCTTGGAATTGAATGTCGATACCGGTGACGTATTGATCGGGTCAAGGATTCTGAATGGCTGGCTGTGGTGCCACCGCCCCTCAGAAACTCGCCGGGGCTGGGTCCCACTGAAAAATCTGCGAAGAACTGACCACGATTAGCGAGCGGTCAACGTTCTTGATGCAGTAAAGAACCGGACACTATTTTCTGGATGTTCATCCATCCAATATGGGCCATACAGCTGAGATTCAGCACCGTCAGCACACAAAACCGGCCGTTCCCACGTTGAAACACCACCCGCACCAAAAGCCGCTCAAAGTGCGTCAAAATGCGTCAAATCGCACGCCCCCTTTTCGCCCCGCCGCGCCAGTCCTCATGCGCCTTCGGCCATGGCGCAAATTTGAGTCAAAAGAGCCCTATATAGCGGGCAGGTGTGGAGGGGGGACAACTGCGCGCGCCGGGCCGAAACGGGCCTTTTTCTTGCTCCAAGAGCAACATCATTCGTCTGGACGTGAAAAAACCGCCTCATGGGCGGCTTGTGCGGTGGCTGGGGCGCTTTAGCGCGGCTGGGCTGCGCGCCCCCGCCCTGCCCGCTATCGCGGCGTGGCGCTCATCCTGCGCGGCCGGCGCGCGCCTTGGCCGCTTGCTCCTTCTCGTAATCGTCGCGGCAGTCCACGTTGCAGAACAGCAGCGCAGGCGCCAGCGTCTCGTCGCAGTAGTGGCAGCAGCCATGCGCCACCAGGCCCGGCCGGCGCCTTACGGCGGCCAGGCCGCGCGCCACTTCGGCAAAGATGATCTTGTCGGTATTGTCTACGTGGTCGCTCATTGCGCGCCCTCCCCGCCCGTGGCCAGGTCATACGGGGCGAAGCGCACCACTTCCACGCCGGCCCATTCGTTGATCGCCATGAACTGCGCTTGCAGCGGCACCAGCTCGTTGCGGGCGAAGACGCGCGCGGCAGGCTCGACGGCGCCGAAGCCGCCGGCATTGTTCGGCAGGATGCCCATCAGCTGGGGCGGCACGCGGTGCGCGGCCAGCTGGTCGTCGCGCGTGACGCTCTTGATGTTGAAAAACTCGTCCTTGGCGGCCACGTCCGACACCGGCAAAATCTGGATGCCGTCCTTCTTGCCGTTCGGCGCGTACATGAACAGGTTGCGGAAATTGCCCGGCCCCTTGCTGTCGCGCATGGCCTGGCGCAGGTTGTCCACGTCTTGCGTGTTGGCGGCGGCGTCCGTCATGTAGAACACGAAACCGGCGTGAGAGCCGTTCTTGTAATACTTGCGGCGGAACAAAGTCGCCGCCTCGTTGAGCCAGGCCGATTGCAGCGCGCTCAAGTACTGCGGCACGCCGTACAGCTCCTGATTCACGTCCGGTTCCATCAGGTGAAACACGCGGCCCTTGTCGAACTGGTGCACGGCCTGGTAGCCGT
>NZ_JCAQAV010000046.1:0-38980 GCF_059617925.1 Janthinobacterium sp. JF4
CGTGAACAAAGCCGGGTTCGTAGTCCTTGAAGGTCTTCTTGGCCGAGATCGTTTCGCCCTCGGCCTTGGGATGTCAGCAGCGGTTGTAAACTGATACACAGCAGCGATTGAAAACTGATACACCGTTTTGAGATGATGGCTGCTTTTCGGAGCAGCCTTGAAACCCAACGAGGTGTATGTGGAAATTCAGTTAATGAGCAAGCATGGGTTGAGTCTGCGGCGGATCGCCGCCGAGGTGGGCTGCGCGGTGAACACGATGCGGCGGCACTTGGCGTTGACGTCGGTGCCGAAATACGAACGCAAGGTCAAACGGCCCAGCAAGCTGGCGCCGCACGAGACGTATCTGCGCGAACGGCAGACGGCGGCGCGGCCAAACTGGATACCAGCCAGTGTGCTGCATCGTGTGATCGTCGAGCGCGGGTATCAGGGCGGCCTGAGTCAGCTGCGCGCATTCATGCGTTCATTGCGGCCGACGCTGCCGGTCGAGCCCGAGGTGCGTTTCGAGACGGCGATGGGCGAGCAGTTGCAGGTGGACTGGGTCGAGTTCCGCAAAGGCGGCGTGCCGCTGCATGCGTTCTGCGCCACGATGGGCTACAGCCGCGCCAGCTACGTCGAGTTCGTCAGCGACATGAAGGTGGCCACGCTGATCGGCTGCCATGAGCGGGCCTTCGCCGCGTTTGGCGGCGTGCCGCGCAAGGTCCTGTACGACAACATGAAGACGGTCGTCATCGAGCGCGACGTGTACGGCGAAGGCCAGCACCGCTATCACGCCGGCTTCCTCGACTTTGCCAAGCACAGCGGCTTCATCATCAAGCTGTGCCAGCCGTACCGGGCCCAGACCAAGGGCAAGGTCGAGCGCTTCAACGGCTACCTGCGGCGCTCGTTTTACGTGCCGCTGGCGAGCCGCCTTGGTCAGAGTGGCTTGCAGCTCGACGTCGTCACTGCCAACGCGGAAGTGGCGCGCTGGTTGCAGACGGTGGCCAACGAGCGGGTGCACGGCACGACACAGGAGAAGCCGGCCGCGCGGATGGCGGTGGAAAGGCCCTATTTGCAGCCGCTGGCAGTGCCGTGGCGCGGCGATATCGCCGCCGCCCGGCCGCAGGCGGCGGCGCCGGAGGCGCCTGCGGCGCGCCCAGCCATCGTGGTCGAACGGATCGCCGAAGTGGCGCCGGCGCAGCACCCGCTGGCAGTGTATGAACAGTTACTGATGCATGTCCGGCATGGAGTGGCGGCATGAACCTGCAACATGAACGCATCACCGCGCTGTGCGACGCGCTCAAGCTCCCCTTCGTGGCGCAAGGCTACGGCGCGGCGGCCCAGCAGGCGGCCAAGGACGAGGTGGCCTATAGCGACTTCCTGGAGGCGCTGCTGCGCGAAGAAATGGCGGGACGGACAGTGCGCAAGCAAAGCACGATGACGCGCCTGGCCAGCTTCCCTGCAATCAAGACGCTCGATCAGTTCAACTATGACTTTGCGAAAGGCGTCAAGCGCAGCCAGATCGAGGAGCTGGCCGGACTGGGCTTCATCGAGCGCAACGAGAACGTGGTGCTGGTCGGCCCCAGCGGCGTGGGCAAAACCCATTTGGCCATGGCGTTGGGTTACAAGGCCACCCAGGCCGGCATCAAGACGCGCTTCATGACGGCGTCCGATTTGCTGTTGACCTTGAGCACGGCGCACGCGCAGAACAGTTTGAAGACGGTGATGCACCGGGCCATCAAGGCGTATCGCCTGCTCATCATCGACGAAATTGGCTACCTGCCGATGAACCGCGAGCAGGCCAACCTGTTCTTCCAGGTGATCGCGGCGCTGTATGAAAAAGGCAGTCTGATCATGACGAGCAACCTGCCGTTCGGCCAGTGGGACGCGACGTTTGCGCAGGACGCGACGTTGACGGCGGCGCTGCTGGACCGATTGCTGCATCATGCCCATATCGTGCCCATCGCCGGCGAAAGTTACCGGCTCAAGCACCAGCGGCAAGCTGGTGTCGTTCAGGCCATCCGGGCCGACCACGCTGCCTGAGCGAGTCCGGAAAGAAGAAAATATCCAGCATGTGCTGGTGATGGAGGTGTATCAGTTTTAAATCGCTGCGAGCGCCAAAACTGTATCAGTTTTAAATCGCTGTTGACACGAGCTGACGGATGCGCAAGGAAACGTGGTCTGGAGCGGGCGCTACAAGGCCTGGGGGCGCTTGCTTTATGTGGAAGGGGAAATCGAGCAGCCGCTGCGGTTTCAGGGGCAGTATGAGGATGGGGAAACGGGGCTGTTTTACAATCGCCATAGGTACTATGACCCAGAGCCAGGACGTTACCTGACGCAAGATCCCATCAGATTACTGGGAGGATTGAATTGCTATCGATATGCCACAAATCCAACTGGTTGGGTCGACCCACTAGGACTATCAAAAAAATGCAATAAAAATACAAATTGCGATCCATGTATTGGAAAAAATCCAGCAGCTTGGGCAAGCCAATGGCAAGGACATGGTGAATACAAAGGCAGAGACAATTGGAAAAATACCATCTTAAAAGCAAATACCGTTATTTACGGAGGAGTTCCAGGGCAATCGGGATTTTATTTTGACGAAGATACATTAAAAAAAGCATCCGGAAGCAAGTCAAAGCTAGGCGAATTATTGCAAGTATTACCGCATAGAAAATTTGGCTATCGTCCAGACGTACAGGCTTATAGAGTTAAAAAAGATACGTGTGTAGCAACAAGCGTTGCAATGGCTCAAGATGCTAGTATTTTTGGCAATGGTGGCGGCCAACAATTCTTCTTGTCTGATTTCAAAACCAAAGTTATAAAAATTGGTACAAAAATAAAATTAAAATGACATATATTATGAAAATGCATACTTCTGATGGATCCCTTAATGCCGGGAAATACATATCCGTATTTAAAGGTATGAAACGACATGACCTACTTTCACAGTCAAAAAAACAAATATGGAAAGACTGGATAACAAGAGATGATGAGGTAATATCCTACAAAACAACATTGAAAAATGAAAAAAATCCAAAAGAGACTTTAATCTTAATTGTCTTTTTTGAAAAAAATGATGGGCCCATAAAATTCTGGAACTTTGGACCAGAAAATAACATTAATGAAATTCAATCAAAACCAGAAGGGAAATATACGAAAATTATGAGGAACTGGTTTTTTGAAAACTTTAAAATTACTCTTCCACAATCTGGATCATGGGGTGAGATAGATGCATTTTATGATCCTCACAACCTTACGACATCAATTATTTGTAACTATCGATATTAGTATGCATGAAAGACAATTTAAAAGGCTACTTCAAGAACAAAATATTCATAAAATCAAGCTCAAAATTTGACTTGTTTTTCACTCTAAACGATACTTTCTCTTGCAGTCTTAGGACATACCACCCAACACTGCGGCACCCGCACATCAGATTATCGTAAAAAATTTCGCATGACCTTAACGATCCCTCCCTACATCGGCCGCTTCGCCCCCTCTCCCTCCGGTCCCCTGCACATGGGCTCGCTCGTTGCCGCCATGGCCAGCTATCTCGATGCGAAGGTGCATCGCGGCACGTGGCTGCTGCGCATCGAGGATCTGGACTATGACCGCAATGTCGAGGGCGCCGATATGGCGATCCTGGCCACCCTGCAACGCTGCGGCATGACGTGGGATGGCGAGGCGACGTGGCAGAGCCGCAGGCTGCCGCTGTATGAGGCGGCGCTGAAGCGCTTGCAGGACGCTGGCCTCGTGTATGCGTGCGGCTGTTCGCGCAAGGAGATCCAGGATTCGAACTTGCAGGCGGGAGCGCCGAAAAACGGTGCCGCCGTGTATCCGGGCACTTGCCGCCACGGCCTGGCGCCGGGCAAGGCGGCGCGGGCCTTGCGGTTGCGCGTGCCAGAGGGGCCGCAAGCCGTGTATGGTTTTATTGACCGCTGGCATGGTCCGCAGCGGCAGGACCTGGCCGGCGAGGTGGGCGACTTCATCGTGCTGCGCGGCGATGGCTATTGGGCGTACCAGCTGGCCGTCGTCGTCGACGATGGCGCGCAGGGCATCACGCAGGTGGTGCGCGGCGCGGACTTGCTCGATTCCACGCCGCGCCAGCTGTATCTGCAGGATGTGCTGGGCTTGCCGCATCCGGGCTTTCTGCATGTGCCCGTCGTCAACAATGCCAGCGGCGAAAAGCTGTCGAAGCAGACGGGCGCCCTCGCCTTCGATACGGCCAGCAGTGCTGCCGACCTGCTGGCGTCGGCCTTGCTGCCGGCCGCCCGCTTCCTGGGACTCGACGTGCGTGCCGACAAGGTGGAAGATTTCTGGCGGCAAGCCATTCCCGCCTGGGCGCAGCGGCTGGCGCAACTTCCCGAGCGCACATAAAAAAACCCGCCGCGGCGAACCGGGCGGGTAGCAATGCAGGCGCCAGCACATGGCCGGCGCCTGGTATCAGGCAATTAGAAGTTGCCCTTGAACTGCACGCCAAACTGACGTGGCTCATTGATGAAGCCCGTGCGGTTGTTGAAGTCGATGGCGCCCGTGATACGCTGGGTGTCGGTGATGTTGCGGCCAAAAGCGGCCACTTCATACTTGCCAGCATCCCAGGTGTAGCCCACGCGCAAGCCGCCTTCGACCATCGGCTTGCCGGTGAACTCGGTTGCCTCATACAGGAAGAAGTTGATCTTGCTGCGGTAAGCCCAATCCGTGAAGACGAAGAATTCGCCGTTTTCCATCGGGATCGAATAGCGGCCCGTGGCGGTGATCGTCCACTTCGGCGCTTGCGGCAATGGATTGCCGTCGATGATGGCACGGTTGCCGGTGGTCAGCGAATCGGTCACGGTGCAACGCGTTTGCGCGCAGGTGGCGATCGACAGGCTCGGGTCCTTGATTTCCGTGAAGTTGTAGCTGCCGCCCAGGGACATCTTCAGGCTAGGCGTGACAAAACCTTCCAGTTCCAGTTCCGCGCCGCGGCCATTCGTTTTGGCGGCATTGATCAGGCGCGTCACGTTCGACGTGCCGCCAACGACCGTCAATTGCTGGTTCTTCACCTGGTAGTTGTACAGGCTGAAGGCAACGCGGGCGCGGCGCTCGAACAGGTCGGCCTTGATGCCGGCTTCGAACGAGGTAATCGTTTCCGCATCGGCCACGGTGACAGGCACGCTGGTGCTGGCCGGGGCGATACTTGGCGCGCGGAAACCGGTGGCGACACGGCCGTAGAAGTTCACGTCCTTGTTGTACTTGTAGGTACCGCTCAAGTCCCAGTTGACCTTGGCTTTGCTGACATCGGCGCTGGTCGGGTTGACCTGTACGATGTTGGTCGCTTCCACCGTGTTGAAATCCTTCTTGTCCTTGGTGTAGCGCAAGCCGGCGCGCAGCATGAAGTCATCGTTGACGGCGTAGTTGACGGAACCAAACGTTGCCCAGGCCGAGTTCTTCTGACGGCTGGCCAGGTGCGTGGTCAGCACGTGCGTGTTGGTATCGAAGTTGTCGGTGAAACCGTTGGCATCTTCGTTGAAGTAGTACACGCCAGCCTGCCAATTGAGCGGACCGGCATTCTTCGATTCGGCGCGGAACTCTTGCGAGTATTGTTTCACGCTGGTGATGCCGCCAGCCGTTTCAACCTGGAAAGGAATGAAGCCTGGGCCCGTTGGCGTACCGCCGTCGATATCGCCATGCGACACGTAGTTGCCGACCTGTTCAAAGCCCGTGATCGAGTACAGTTTGATACCGTCCAGATCCCAGCTCAGGCGGGCGCTGGCGCCGTTGGTGCGCAGGCGCTGGAAGTTTGGTGCGTTCGTGAACGACTTGTTCGGGTCGAAACCGTCGACGATATCGTTCGTGCCCTGCTTGATCATGTTGGCGTAGAAGATGCGCGCGCTGCCCGTGGTGTTGCGCTGGTGCACGTTGAACAGGGCGTTGAACATGGCGTTCGGCGCATACAGCAACTGCACGCGTTCGGCGTGTTCGTTGTAGCCGTCCAGCGCATTCTTCTGGCCCGTAAACGTGTTGTCGACGTAATCGTCGCGGTGCTGGCGCAGGGTCGAGAAGCGCAGCGCCCATTCTTTGCTCAGCGGCACGTTGACGGCGCCGTCGAAGTTGGTGGTGTTGTGCGTGGCGGCGGAAACGTTGTAATTGCCTTCAACCTTGTCCAGGTTCGGCTTGACGGATTCGAACTTGACCACGCCGGCAGGCGTATTGCGGCCGAACAAGGTGCCTTGCGGGCCACGCAGCACTTCCACGCCCGCCACGTCGAAAATCGGATAGCCCTTGAGGATAGGATTTTCTTGCACGACATCGTCGTAAATCAGGGAAACAGGTTGCGATGCAAAGATGTTGAAGTCGGTATTGCCGTAGCCGCGGATATAGAAGCGGGGGAAGGTGCGGCCATTCGACGATTCCACGTTCAGGCTCGGCAATTTGCCAGCCAGCACGCGGATATCCTGACCGCTGGACACCAGCACGTCGAGCTTTTCATCACGCAGCAGCGACACGGAAACGGGCACGTCGCGGATATTTTCCTTGCGGCGCTGCGCCGTCACGGTCACGGTTTCCAGCTGACTGGCGGCAGGGGTCGTATCAGCAGCGACTTCATCGGCGTATGCCGAGCCGATAGGCAAGGCAGCGGACAGTGCCAGCATAGCGGCGCTTTTGGCGCACAAACGCTTGTGCATCTTGGACATCTTGATCATGTAGTTTCCCAGAAGTTTAAAAAAAGAATTGCGAAATCTGTCTTTCTTGCAACCTGTCTCCGGCTTATGTACGGCGCTGAACGATCGTATGCACCATCACGGTGCAGCAGCGCGAGCGGATGTCTCTCCGCTCCTGGCGTCACTGGCTCTGCCCTGGCTGCCGTCCAAGCTGACAGCGGTTCCGGCCGCATCTCTGAGATGTCTGATGAACACCAACTTTTGAGTAAGGCGCCAATTTAATTCAAGCGCCTGATGCGCTGCAAGAATATTGTTATGTAAAATATTCATTCATCAACATAAAGGCCTGACTAGTGGTTATTCAGCCACAATAGCGCCCTTGCCTTGCCTTTTCTTCCGATGATTTGCCGCATGGCGCGACTTTTTCATCAGGCCCGGGAAAGCGGAACTGCCATCCTGCAAGACAACCCTGAGAGTAAAAATAGTTGTAATATCGCCAGACTTGAGTTGCCAGGCCGCCCCATTCCAGTGCGGCAGCGGCCCCCCTGCACCATCGTCGATAGCCTCCATGCCAGAACCCAGCCAGCCCAGTAGCGCCGTCCCGTCCTCCAGCGTCGCCGCCCAGGCGGCACATTTACTGCTGAGCGCCCATTGCGACATCGTCTGGAGCACGAAAACCTTCGGCCAGTTCGATGCCGACCAGCCTTCCTGGCGCGCCTTCACGGGCCAGGCCGAGGCCGAACTGCTGGGCCGCGGCTGGGTCAATGCCCTGCATCCGGATGATCGCAACTTGCCGTATGTCATGCCCTCGCATCTGGGCAGCGTGTTCGAAGCGGAATACCGCCTGCGCCACGTCAGCGGCGCCTACCGCAACATGCTCGTGCGCATGCTGCCTGTGCTGGCGCCCGATGGCAGCATCGTTGAATGGCTGGGCTCGCATTGCGACGTGACGCAGCAACGGCAGACAGAACAGCGGCTGCGCCTGGCCATGCAGGGCGGCCGCATGGGCACGTGGGAAATCGACCTGGGCAGCGGCAGCATGGCCGGCTCCGATGCCTTCAAGGCCAATCTGGGCTTGCCGCCTGACAGCCACATCGACTACGCGCAGCTGACGGGCGCCATGCTCGACGGCGACCTGCAGCACTGGCAGACGGTGGTGCACGCCGCCATCGCCAGCGCCAGCGATTTCGAAATCGACATCCGCGTGCGCTGGCCCGATGGTTCACTGCACTGGGCGCACATGCGCGGCACCTGCGCCAGCGATGGCGCCGGCAACGTGATCGCCCTGTCCGGCATCTCGCTCGACCTGACGGCCAGCAAGCAGAACGAGGAAACCCTGCGCCTGACCCTGGCAGCTGGCGATGTGGCCACCTGGAACTGGGACATCGTGGCCGACCGGGTCACGGCCGACAGCAATATGGCGCGCTTGTTCCCTGTCCATGCCGATGCGGCCACGGCAGCGCCGCTGGCGCGCTACCTGGACCTCATCCATCCCGATGACCGCGAGCAGGTCAGCGCGCAGATAGCCCAGGCACTGCAAGCGCACACGCCGTTCGAGGCCAGCTACCGCGTCGGCGCCGGCGATGGCCAGTACCGCACGGTCATCGCGCGGGGCCGCGCGGAATATGCGCCCGATGGCACGCCCTTGCAATTTCCAGGCGTGCTGCTCGACATCACGCGCCAGAAACAGGTGGAAGATGCGCTGCGCCGCAGCGAGGAACGCTACCGCACCTTGATCGAACTGATGGATCAGGCCTTTTGCGTCATCGAAATGCTGTATGACGAGCAAGGCCGCCCCGTGGACTTCCGCTACCTGGAAGGCAACGCCGCCTTCGTCAAGCAGTCGGGGCTGGACAATGCCATCGGCAAGACCATCCGCAGCTTCGTGCCCGAGCACGACCAGCACTGGTTCGACCTGTACGACCAGGTCGTCAAGACTGGCGAGCCCGTGCGCTACGAAAACGAAGCCGTGGCCATGGAGCGCTGGTTCGAAGTCTTCGCCGCGCGCCTGGGCGGCCCCGGCAGCCGCCTGCTGACGGTGCTGTTCAGCGACATCAGCGAGCGCAAGCGCTCGGAGCAGCAATTGCGCCAGCTGGCCGACAACCTGTCCGAAATGGACCGGCGCAAGACGGAATTCCTGGCCACCCTGGCACACGAACTGCGCAACCCGCTGGCGCCCATCCGCAACGGCTTGCAAATCATGCACCTGGCCGCCGACAAGCCCGCCACCGTGGCGCGCGTGCGCGACGTGATGGAACGGCAAGTCAATCAGATGGTGCATTTAGTCAATGATTTGCTGGACGTGGCTCGCATCACGCGGGGCCAGATCGAACTCAGGCTGGAACGGGCAGACTTGAAAACCATCATCGCGGGCGCCGTGGAAACGAGCATGCCGCTGATCGAAGCGGGTCATCATCAGTTGCAGGTAGCGCTCGATGAGCAGGCGCTGCCGCTCGAGGCCGACCCCACGCGCCTGGCGCAAGTGCTGGGCAATTTGCTCAACAATGCCGCCAAGTACACGCCCGCCGGCGGCCATATCAGCTTGCGCGCGCGGCGCGACGGCCACGAGGCGCTGATCGAGGTACAGGACAGCGGCGTGGGCATTCCCGCCGAATCGCTGGTCACCGTCTTCGACATGTTCAGCCAAGTGGGACAAAATATGGGCAGGGCTCAGGGCGGCCTGGGCATCGGCCTGTCGCTGGTGCGGCGCCTGGCCGAGTTGCATGGTGGTAGCGCCACGGCGGCCAGTCCCGGCGCCGGCCTGGGCAGCACCTTCAGCGTGCGCCTGCCACTGCTGGCAGCCGAGCCAGCCGCACCGGCCGTATCGGCCGAGACCGCCAGCGCCACCAGCGGTCCGCACTTCCGCGTGCTGGTAGTCGACGACAATATCGATGCGGCCGATACCCTCGCCGCCGTGCTCGGCATGATGGGCCATGCCACGCAAGTGGCCCACGACGGCGCGCAAGCCCTGGCGATGGCGCCGCAATTCTTGCCAGACGTCATCTTCCTCGATATCGGCTTGCCCGGCATGAACGGCTACGAGGTGGCGCGCACGCTGCGCCAGACAGCGGCCGGCGACGCCGCCGTACTCGTCGCATTGACGGGCTGGGGCGCCGAAAACGACCGCAGCCAATCGAGCGCGGCCGGCTTCGACCACCATCTGACCAAACCGGCCAGCCTGCTCGCCATCGGCGAATTGCTGGCCACCCTTTCCACTCCACAAACATCTACAGACCATGACTGAATCCCTGAACCACGTCCGCCGCCACCTCCTGCTGGCCAGCGGCGCTGCCCTGCTGTGCCCGGCACCGCTGCTGTTTGCCGCGCCCGCCACCAGCATCGCCGCCGCCCGGACGCAGCTGGCCGCGCTGGAACAAGCCGCAGGCGGGCGCCTCGGCGTGGCCGCCTGGCGCCAGGGCAGCGAGCTGCGCGTTGCCTATCGCGCCGACGAACGCTTTCCCCTGGCCAGCACCTTCAAGGCCATGCTGGCGGGCGCCGTGCTGGCCCGCAGCGTCAGCCAGCCGGACTTGCTGGACCAGCACGTGCGCTACGAGAAAAAAGACCTGGTCACCTACTCGCCCATCACGGAAAAACATCTGGCCGACGGCATGAACGTAGCCGATCTGTGCGCCGCCACCTTGCAGTACAGCGACAATAGCGCGGCCAATTTCCTGATGACACTATTAGGCGGGCCGCAAGCCGTGACGGCGTTTGCGCGCAGCATCGGCAACACGGTATTCCAGCTGGAACGCTGGGAAACGGAACTCAATAGCGCCATCCCCGGCGAAGTGCGCGACACGGCCAGCCCTGCGTCGATGGCGCACAGCCTGCAGCAATTGTTATTGGAAAATAGCTTGCCGGCGCCGCAGCGCCAGCAGCTCGACGCCTGGATGCGCGGCAACACGACGGGCGACCAGCGCATCCGCGCCGGCGTACCTGCCGGCTGGCAGGTGGCGGATAAAACGGGCTCGGGCGCCTATGGCAGCGTCAACGATATCGGCGTGGCCTACCCGGCCAGCGGCGCGCCGCTGGTGATCGCCGTGTACTACACGCGCGAACAGAAAAAGGCGGACACGAATCAGGACATCATCACGGCCGCCACGCGCATCGTGGTCGCTGCGTTGGTCTGATTATTTCGGCAGTGCGGCCATGAAACCCGCGTAAGTCGACCAGGCGGGGTCGGCCGCGCTGCGGATTTCAATCGGGAATTTCGGGCGCGACGCCAGCGCCGTGTTGAGGCGATTGAAAAACTCTTCGCCCGACTGCGTGTAATAAATCCACTCGCGCAGGTTTTCACCCGTCGACACCAGCGCCAAGGTGGCGAAGCCGCCCTCTTCCACGACGGGCGCCAGCGCCGCTTCCAGTTCTTCCATGTGCTCGCGCTCGTTCGGCGCGGGCATGCCCGTCTCGTCTTCGTAGCGCCAGGCGATGATGATGCGGTCCGGCTGCGACGACAGGTCCCAGTCGTCATGGAAGGCGTCGACATAGCGGTAGATGATGGCCATCTCGTCGCTATGCGTGACAATGGTGCCCCAGCTGCGGGCGGAAGTGGAATTTTCGTTCATGGTTGCAACAGTCAAAAAAACAATCGAGGGGGCGCAGCTTACAGCACTGGCGGGCAAGTCACATTCCACGCGTCATACTGGGCGCCGCTCTTGCGCAGCCAGACGCGCGCGTAGCTGTCGCGGTCGCTCTTGAACACCAGCGCATAGCGCTCCTCGGCACGCGGCGCGGCGGCGCCCACGTCGACAGCCGCCAGCGCAAACTTCAGCGCGCGCAACGGGGCGCAGGCCGTGTTACCCGCCATCAATAATCGCGCCCGCTCCAGCAGCGGTTTCTGGTACAGCAACACGCCTTCCAGTTCCGCATCGGGGACGCGCTGCAGCATGCGCACGGGTTCGGCCACCGCGCGGCAGGTGCCACGGTCGAGCCAGGCAAAATATTCCATGCCAGCCTCCTGCCAGCGCGCCTGCTTGCCCTCGCCGTGCAGCACGAACTTGGTGCGCTGCGTGCGGCACAGCGCGCCATGGCCGCGATACGGCGACGTTTCCACGCTGCCCACCACTTCGCTGCCATGGCCGCCCACCACGGGCACGCTCTCGAACACGGTGCGTGCCGCCGGCTCGCCCGGATATTGCTGCGCATAAAATTCCAGCAAGGACGCGCGCTGCTGCGCATCCACCATCTCGGCGGCACTGGCAGAGAGGCACATGGCCGACACTACACACAGCGCCAAGGGGCGCACGATATATCTTGGCATGGATCCTGGCATGGCATTCCTTCAATCGACGTTCGGGGACGGGTATCGTCCAAGCGCAGATTATATAGTTAGCAGGAAATACCAGGAGCGCGCCGCGTCAGGAGGTGCGGAAGGTGGCGCTGCCAGCGAGCAACTTGGCGCCGCAGGTGGTGGTGTCGCCCTCAAAGGCGATGGCGATGCCGTTGATGGTATGTCGGGACGAGCCGCTGGCGATCTTGCAGCCCTGATGTCCCTTGATGGGGCAGCTGCACAGATCCCCGACGCAGGCGACCGCAATCCCGTTGACCGTGAAGTGCGTGGCGGCACAACTGAGCACCTTGCCGCCGTGCGACGTGGCGTCGCCCAAACGGATGACTTTGCGCATGCTGCCTCCCTTTCTACTTGTCCACCGCGCTTTCCAGGATCGCTTCCACCGATGGCGCCGCGTAGTTGGCCGGGTCGACGGCTGGCGTGATACGGCTGCGGAAAATGTCGCCGCCCGCATCCTGCTTCTTGCGCGTGGTATCCGACGGCGGCGTGATGAAGATGATGCTCGCTTCGTTATTGTCGCGCAGATTGATCGCCGCACTGGCGCCGCCATCGCGATAGCTGCCCATCACGCCGATGGCCATCTGCATGAACCAGGTGGCCGCACCCGTGTTGCCCAGGCGATGATCGGTATTGATGAACTGCGCACTCTTGCCACTGTCGATTTCCGGCCCGCCCTGCGCCGCGTAATCGTGCAGCATGCCTTCGAGCATCAACAACTGTTCCGGCTGATTTCCCGTACCGGTCACGATGCGCGCTGGTCCCTTGCCACGCTCCGTTTCAGGTAAAGTCTGCAGTGCCTGCTGCCAGCCTGCATTGAATATCCTCTGGCGCGCGTCGCGCCGCGTGACGGGCTTGCCTTCCTCATCCGCGAACTTGACGAACACGGGCCGGTGCACGAAACCGAACGAGGGCAGGCGGTCAAAGGTTTCCATCTGCTCCCGATTCCACGGAATGGGAAACCACGGCGTCGGCTTCCATTCACGCGGCGGGCGATTTTCCCAAGGATTGAGTTTATCGAACGTATGCAAGCCGACGCCACGGATATCGGGCCGCTGGGCGAAGGCGGCGGCGGCGGCGAGCCATTCGGCGACGGTGGGTTGACGAGGGATGGGAGGAAAATCCGCGCCTAATTCCTTATCTGGTTTCGCCAGAGATTCCATCAACTGATAATACATCGCCCTGAATTGCTCTTGTACAAACATATTTCCGGGATCGTCCCATATCGATGGCCTCAAGAAGTCAATTCGTTCGCGCCGTGCCAGCACAAATGCCACCGTGGCATCAGGCATATCGGGAATGTAATGTCCATCCCGCAACATCTTTACATCCCCTTTCGCGCGAATACCATCTCTCGTCCCCGCACTATCATCGGCCATCAGAACCACGTATGGCACGTCAGGATGGGTATCAAAAAACTCAAAGATGTTGAGTAGCAATTTATCAGGATGTTCAGCTAGACTCCAGGGAGCGATCGAAAACAGATGCCATGCCATGCCGGAAGTCCCCGCGCCTGCAATCAATCCAGCCATCGGTACTCCAGCTTCAGGCTGTTGCTTAGAATCACGAATCGGTGGACCAGCATAAAATGACGGTACTCCCCAATACAACGGTGTAAAGTTGATTCCGTTCTCCATCGCATCGTATGCACGCCCTCCGCTCACCCCATTTTTATCCAAGGCGCTCCACGCGTACTTGCTCTTGTCCTGTTCTCTGATAGAAGTAAAAGCACTTCCTTTTTGTAAGGCATCCCATAGTCTGGCTTGCCGATATCTATCAAAGGTCACTCCAAGGCCTATCACTTCCAAGACATATTCATCCCGTGATGTCGTACCATCTACACTCTCTTTCTGAACCTGCGCAGATCTCTTTTTTGATGCCGACTCTCGTTCATTTTCTTGTGCCGACACACTGACCCACTTAACAAGTAGGACAAGAAACAGTACTAGCAATGGAATACCAATCCAACGAACGACGGTCATGATGACCTCCTGTTCTAGCTATTGAAAGGTATCGCTCTGCAGTTCATCGCAGAGCGGGCAGAAAACTATAGAAAGCTAAGATCATTCAAGTTTTCGACTTCTTAACGTCAGAAGTCTTTTTCCCGCTTTTGGTTTCTGATATGACGATTTTCCACAGAGGTCCTGTCAGCAACGGTAGATCAGCAGGTAAAACACCTGAGTTGTAATAAGATATGCTTCCTTTGATTACATTTTTTCTCCAACTATTTTCCGCATCAAAATACATATGAAAAGTCTTAAGAAACTCCGACCATAAAAGGATTCCTGGCCGTCGTTTTCCGAGTTCGTACGATATCTTCACCCGCCAATCCGCCACCGCACATAAGTACGCATAGAACTGCGGATCAGAACTAGCCTTGCCGCTGCCAATCGCCACGTCATACGCGGTCACCTGGCTATGATTTTTCGCGCTTCCGATAATGGAACTGTGGAAAGATTTGGCACTGACTTCCCGCTGCCAGCGCAAGCGCGCCTCGTTCGGGCTTTCCTGAATTTTCGCCACGACCTTACTGTCTGGGTAGCGTTGCGCCGAGACAATTTCGCGTTGATCCAGCTTGTCTTTCACGTCCAGTCCTTTTTCCTTGTTGTAGCTTGCCGTCATCAATGCCAGCTCTCGTGGAGTGAGGTGTTCCACCCGTTCGGGAAACTTTTGATAACCGCCAGGATCAGGACGATATTCGCTGCGTAGCTGCATGCCAGTCCCGCTCGTCAGTGCGACCGACGCATCGCAGGGATCGACCTCCTCCGCAGGTCCCTGGTCGGCAACAGGACGGTTTCTCATCATGGACGTAGCCGGGATATTCGCCGGATCGATTTGCGACACGCCGCGCAGGTCGGCGGCTACCGGCAGCTTCAAGGCTTCCCCTGTGATGGTGCGTATGCCATTGCGCTGTTCCACTTTGCTCAACCGGGTATTGACAGGCCAGGCCACCGCTTGATGTTGTGCACGGTGTTTTCGCAGAGAAACCTCCACATGCGACTGCTCCGTTTCCGCCGGCAAGCGCAACGGAAAATCAAAAGGTGGCGGCTTGCCTACGAACGACACCGTGGTCTTTCCCGTGGCCGGATCCAGCCGGGTCTTGTTGCTGAATACACGCTGATAAAATCTGCCGCCCAGTTCCGCCAGCGCGCCGCGTACCTGCTTATGCTCCACGAGCTTGGTATGTCCGGACGACATACTGTACCCATCCAGACTCGATGTCTCCTCTTCTTCCACCAATTCACTTCCCGACGCATGATCGGGCACGCCATCCCAGCCTATGCCCTGGATGTTATCGAGCGCCACCGTCATGTCTTCAGGGCAAAAATACAGATAGACCTTGCGGCGGTTGTCGCGGTCTTCGGCATTCTGCCAGCGGCTGCCGACCATGCCGCAATGTTCGTCCTTCTTCAAGTCGACAAACGACGGCTGGCAGGCCTGCCCGCTGCCTTTTGCCACGCCGGCCACGATATTCGCCAAAGTCTTCAGGCGCGCGCCCAGCGTCTGCGTACCACTGAGCAAATGGTAATAGGGCTTCATCGCCGCATCCTCGCCGCCATCGAACCAGGCGGCGCCTCGCATCAACAGAGGCAGGCTGTCCACCAGACTGTAGGGCGGATGCGTGAGTATCAGATTATCGGCCGGCGCCAGCCCCTTTTCCATCAGCATGGCTTGCGCCAGCAGCGACAACAGGCAGCCCTGGCTGTGCGCGACGATGCTGACGGTGTCTTGCGCGTCATAATCGCGGATCATGGCAATGAGCGCGGCCAAGCGCTGGGCGGCCAGCACCATATACATGCGTCCAGGCGCCGTCTTCAGCGGGCGCAAGGCATCGCCCATGGGGTCCGCCGGCGCATACATGCCCGGACGCCACATGTCGGGCAGGCTGCTGGTGGCGTTGCCGAACGGTCCGCCCTCCTTGGACAGGTCCTTGTCCAGCCGGTTACCGTAGCGATCGACGAACTGGCCGTTGACGGTGCGGCATTTTTCTCCCACTTCACGGTAGCCCCAGTAAAACGGAATCACGGGGCTATTGGTATCCTTGGCGATCGTGCGCTTGAAGAAGACGGCGTCGGGATCGTCTTCCAGCTTGTCCTTGTCCGCCGCCACGGGCATCCGATATGACGCGGGCGTAAAGCCGCGCCCCAGCCTTTGCGTCAAGCCCTCGCACAAGCCATGTTCCACCGCCTTGTAGCTGACGCCCACGTCGTTGACGCCATGAATAACGATGATATTGCCCGGCAGGTTGCGGCGTATTCTCACCTTCTTGCACACGCTGCGTTCGCAATGCAGGATCGCCACTTCGTCGCCCACCACGTACGGCACTTTCGGATAGCTGCCCATCGCACTCTCCTGGCGTCATCAATCCTTGTTATTGAACACTTCGATGGCGGCCAGTTGCATCGCGGCGCGCGCCAGCACTTCCGTCTTGCCGTCCCCGTCACTGCGGCCATCTGCCGACGAGCCATCCTCCAGCTTCACGGCAAAGTGCGCCTCCGGCGCCAACTGCGGTTCCTGCGGCACGCCATCGACAGGGCTGTCGTCGCCCTCGTATTGAAAAATGAATTGCTGATCGGCCTTGCCCTCGGCAAAGCTTGGCAACTCCACCGACATGCTCTGCGGGTCGTTGAAGACGAAGTCGGGTGCATTGAAGTTCAGCGGCGACTTGCTGCCGAAGGTGATGCCCTCGGCGATGCGGATGAACGCGCCATGCTTGGAAATCAACACGATTTCATCGGCCATGCCCGTCAGCTTGCCCTCGCTGGCCGTCAGCTTCAAATTTTTCGCCGCATTGAATTCCATGTCGTCATGCTGGCTTTGCAGCAGGAACTTGCCATGGTGGGCGATGGCGCGGATGCCATCCGCATGGGAAAACAGCGAGATGCCCTTGCCCGCGTTCACGCTGTAGCGCTGGCCAGCCACCGCTTGCAAATGCTGCTGCGCCACCGTGTCGATACTGCTGGCGGCATAGCTGACGATGGCCTTCGAACTGGCAAAGCTGATGCCGGCCGGCGCCGTGACGGCAATCGCCGCCGCACCGCCCAGGTCGGCACGGGGCTGCGTATTGCTGCCGCCTTCCCAGCTTTTCAAGCTGTGCTGCAGCTCCTGCTGCGCTTCGTCCGCGTTCTCCAGCGCCTGATGCGTGGCCGCATAGCTGCCCAGCGAGCGAAACAGTTCCAGACAGTTTTCCATCAGGCCCAGATATTCGCTGCGCGCCATGTGCCCGCCATCGCCGTTCAGGCGCTTCCAGGCCGAGAGCAGCATGCCCTTGCCCGCCCGCATGGCCAGTTGCTCATCGGTGCGCAGCTCGGCGCCCTCGCCGCGTGCTTCGCCCTGGCCATTGCGCCGGTCCTGCGTCAGCCAGCCCAGATTGAGCTGGGTCGAACCATGATCGCTGGCAAGCTGGGCATTGATCTGCCCATGGACATCGTCAAAGCGCAGCTGGTTGCCACGCGTGCCACGGATCTCACGGCTCCTGATGCCGGACAAATAGCGGTTGGCGGGCAAGTCGCCTGCCTTGCTCAAGGCGATTGGCAACGCACTGTAGTTGTACAGCTGGCCCACGACAATGGGCCGGTCCGGATCGCCGCCCAGGAAGGCCAGCAGGACTTCGCTACCCACGCGCGGCAAGCCCAGGTAGCCGCATTGCTGCATGCTGCCAGGTCCGCTTCCCGCCCAGCTGGACGCGACGCGCACCCAGGCCGAATCGGCATCCGTGTCGGAGGCGCCCGTGCCGCCCGCGTGCTCATGGTCCAGCGTGCGCGTGGCGGAAAAGCGGACCTTGACCCGGCCCATCGCGTCGCAATGCACTTCCTCATTCGCCGGCCCCACCACCATGGCGCTTTGCATCGTGACTGGCGGCAGGTCGATGCGCGTGTCGTAGGCCGGCACGATGGGCACGCCACGTCGTACGGCAATCAGTTCAATATGCATGCGCAAGGGGCCGCCGTCCACCTCCACCGCCAACTCGCGCTGCGACAACGATGCGTCATCGGCCAGCCAACGGTTGCGCGCAAACAGGCGCGCTACCCTGGCGGCAAGCTCCCTGGGTAAATTATTTTGCGCCGCCACCTGCAGCGACGTGACGACAAAATCGCGCTCGTCCGCTGGCAAGGCGTCGATGTCGGGGTGCTCGGCCAGGCTGAAGTATTCGCCCGGGCACAGGTCGCGCACGCTGCCGTCGGCGTGAAAACAATGGCTCTCGTAATCATGCTGCTGCATGGCCAGCATGCCCAGCTGGCACAAGGCTTCATGATCCGCACCCGCGCGCGGCGGCAGCACGCGGTAATCATCGAGCGTGGCCGCAAGCGCATTGCCATGCATGCCCTGCTGCCCCCGCCCCAAGGCATCGGCGGTCATGAACGGCCGCGCGCGCGGGTGTTCTTCATTCCAGCTATGGCGCGTCACCTTGCCCGCCTGCAGCTTGCGCACTTCGCTCCACGAGGTCAGGGTGTCGCGTTCCTCCGTTGCCCGGTCCGCGTGATAGCGCACGGTGTCCGCCATGTTTTTCCGCAAGCCATCGGCATGGTTGAATAGCACCAGGGTATGCGCCGGCTCGGCATGTGCATTCGTCTTGCCCTCCGCGCGAAAAAACCAGGCGACGCCGCTGCGCTTGAGCAGGCGCCGCACGAAGGCCGCATCGGATTCATTGTGCTGCATGACAAACTCCCGCTGCGGATACGTTTGCGCCTCGAAGAAATCGGCAAACGCATACTGGAAGGCGTGCGCCAGCACGGTATTGCTGCGTATCCATTCGTCGAGCAGGGTCTTGACGATCTCGATATCCGTCAGGCGCCGGAAGACGCGCGTATTGCAGCGTTTTTCCATGACGGCCAAGGCATCCGTCAGCACCAGCTGGTAGCTGGCCAGCCCGCCATCGCTGTCGCCGGTACTCGCTTGCGTGACGATGCCGCAGATGCTGCGCAGCTGGCCCTGGTCGGTGACGATGTCGAGTGCGGCCGGCAAGGCAATCAAACTACTGAGCGGCAAGTCGGCATGCGTCGAAACGCACAGCACGCGGTATTCGATCCCGCCGCAGATGGCCTCGCTGCCGGCGATACGCTGCGGCATCAGCACACCGGCAGGCACCTTGGGCGAGACACCCAGGCGCAGGCGCAAGGGACGTTCGCCACCCAACATCGATTCAACACCGTCCATGGCGCTCTCCTCGTTCCTACATCAAGCTGGAGAACCGACAATGCCATGGGATGGCAGGGGAATACATGATATTTAGTAAGAACCCGACAAGGTTCCCATAACTTCCATCAACCTTTTCCACTTGGCCAGCACGACGGGGCGCAATCGCTGCGCCCCACCGTACAAGCGGCAAGTTCCTCAACGCATCAGCGCTGGTAATTCTTGAAGAAATTCCAGCTGATCACGGTGGCGTCCGGGCCCAGCTCATCGCTGAATGGCCACCCGGGAGGTCCGCCGCTCCATGCATGGTTCATGCCCTCGACCGTGTACTTTTGCGCGATGATGGCGCCGTTGTGCAGGTAGGTGTCGATGGAATAGCTGCGGCCGTACGGCACCGTCTGGCGCACGATGCTGTCGGCACGGTAACGCACGCTGTCATTGTCGAGACCATCGTCGCCATAATCGCTGGTCTGCAGGAATTGTTCGATGGTTTGCTCGCCGTTGAGCGGGTTGACGACGATGTCCGAGGTGCCATGGAACACCATGGTCGGCATCAGGCGGCGCGGCGAACCGGAGCAGCGCCAGGCATCCTTGCCGCGCACCTTCGGATCGAAGGAACTGCCGTTGAACAGCGAATCGGCAGCCGTGACCAGACCAGTGGCGCCCTTGTACATGCCGCCCGAATGCACCATCACGGCGGCGAACACATCGGAATAACAGGCGGCCATGATGGACGCCAAGGCACCGCCCGCCGAGATGCCCGTCACATAGATGCGGCTGTCCTGCACCGCATACTTGTTCTTGACCTTGTTCAAGATGCCCATCAGCACGGCAGGTTCGCCCGTTCCGCGCTCCTGGTTCAACGGCAGCATGAAATTCCAGCAGCGCATGGGGTTGGCCGTGACGTTCTGGCGCGGATAGACGACGATGAAGTTTTCGCTGTCAGCCAGCTGGTTGTAGCGGCTGACGGCGGCCATGCTGTTGGGCTCGGAACCGCAGCCGTGCAGCATCAGCACCACGGGCAGCGGCGTGTTCGGATTGTAATTGCTCGGAAGCCAGACCTGGTACTCGCGCGTGCCCCACAGGCTCGCGTACAGGCCGAAATCCCACTGCCCGGCAGAGGCCGGCAGCGTGGCCAGCAAGCCGCAGGCGGCGATGATTGCAGATAAGAAGTGACGCAGTTGATGATGCAGATGTGCCATGCCAGTCTCCTGATTGTTATTAAGGACGAAAACAGCGACAACAAACCAGCCTGGCGCTCACCAGGCTGGCACTTCAACAAGCTTTTAGAACTTGTAGCCGGCCTTGGCGATAATCTGGCGCGGCGGACCATAGAAACCGTCGAGAATGAACACGGCCGGGATGTTGTAGCCATCCGTGCGGTAGCGCTTGTTGCCCAGGTTGCTGCCGTGCAGGCTGAAGGTCCAGTTCTTCGGCGCTTCCCACACGACGCCAGCCGTCCAGATGCTGTAGCCGCCCTGCGCCAGGGTTGCGCTCAAGTCCGTGGTCGGGTAGACCTTGCTGCGGTAGCCATAGCCGACCATGCTGCGCAAGGCGCCGCCGAACACGTCGCGGTCCGTGCGCGTCACGTTCAAGCCCACTTGCCGCGCGGGCGTGTTGCTGAACTTTTGCGTATCCGCAATGTTCTTGCCGCCGCTCATGAACTCGTCATAGTTGGCATCGAGCAAGGCCAGGAAGCCGTTGACTTCCCACTGGCGGTTGGGACGCCACGAGAATTCGAACTCGGCGCCTTTGACCGTCGCCTTGCCCGCGTTCGTGAAGTCGCCATAGAAGCCCGGCACGCCGCCCGGCTGCACATAGCTGGTAAACACAGACAACTGGATATCCTTGTAGCGGTTGTAGAACAGGGCCACGTTGGCGTCAAACGTGTCGTCCGGCGCCGCGTATTTCATGCCCACTTCCAGCGCATCGAGTTTTTCATCCTTGTAGGGCCGCGCGGAGTCCGGCACCACCAGGTTGTTGGCGCGCACGTTGTAGCCACCCGACTTGAAGCCGCGCGACAGGTTGCTGTAGAAATTCGTCGTCTTTGACGCTTCATAGCGCACGGACAGTTTCGGCGAGGTGTTGCTGACGGAGAGCGACTTGTCGAAGTCGGCCGCCGTCTGGATGGGCCGCGTAAAGCCCACGTCGGCAAAAGCACGGTTGAGCACGATGGCGCGCTTTTCCTCGCGCGTGTGGCGCAAGCCCGCATTGATGCTCCACGCCTTGCCCACTGGCCAGGTCCAGTCCGTGTACAGCGCCGTGCTGTCCGTCTCCACCGTACTGACGGCGGCCGTGAACTGGCGCCCCAGGAAATTGTTGTAGATGCCGCCGCCGGCCGTGCCTTCGAAGCGGTACAGGCCGATCACGCCGGCACCGTAGTCGCCGCTGTATGACGCCTGCAATTCCAGGCTTTTCTGTTCGTCGCGCGAGTCGCCGAACACGTCGGCAATCGGCTGTGGCAAGCCGTCGAAGTCGATGGTTTGCTCGGACGTGCTGCGCCGCTTGGCGCCGATCACTTTCACGGACCAGTCGTTCGAGACCGTGTAGTTGGCCACCAGCGAGCCGCCCCGGTTATGCGTGAAGTTGTTGCCCGGCATGCCGCTCTGGATATCATAGGCGCTGGTGCTGGCGGGCCGCTTGAGCGGGTCGAAGGCGCTCACGCCCATGCGCTGGAAGCCGCGCACGCCCGATTTGTCGTCCGTGGCGTCCAGGCTCAGCACGACAGTCAAGGGTATGTCCTGCGGAAAGTAGCCGATGGACAGGCGCGCGGCCGTGCTGTCCTGGTCGCTGACCTGTTCGCCATTGAAGGTGTTGCGGCCGAAACCGTCGCGGTCCAGCTTGGCAGCCGCCAGGCGCGCGCGCCAGGTGCCGCTCTCGTTGGCCAGGTTGAAGGCGGCCTTGAAGTTGCGCTGCTTGTAATTACCGATGCCCACTTCCGCCGAGGCGCCGTTTTCCTTCGCCAAGGGGCGCGAAATGTACTTGATGGCGCCGCCGATGGTGTTCTTGCCGTACAGGGTGCCTTGCGGGCCGCGCAGCACTTCGATGCGCTGCACGTCGAACACGTCGAGCAGTGCGCCTTGCGGACGGGCCATGTAGACGTCGTCAAAATAGATGCCCACGCCCGGATCCACGCCCCAGACGGGGTCGGCCTGGCCCACGCCGCGAATAAACGCCGTCAGGGTGGTGTTCGTGCCGCGCGAGGCGTACACGGTCAGGTTCGGCACGCGCTCCTGCAAGTCGGCCAGGTTCTGGATATTCGCCCGTTCCAGGGCCTTGGCGGAAAACGCCGTGACGGCCAGCGGCACGTCCTGCAGCCGCTCTTCGCGGCGGCGGGCGGAAACGGTGACAGTTTCCATGCGTTCTTTCGCGTCGCTGGCCTCGCTGGCGCTTTGGGCGCTGGCGGTGCCAGACGTGGCGGCTTCCTGCGCCAGGGCCTGGGTGGAAAAGCTGAAGGCGCCGGCAACGGCGAGGGCGGCGGGCATCAATTTCAAAGCAAGTTTCATAGCGTCTCCAATGTCAGGCTTGCTTGCCACCAGGGAAGACGGCCGGATTCCAGAAGCGCAAGACGTCACGGTACTCGCGCGCGTGTAGCGAGCACCTGCCCTGCGATGACTGTTTCCCGGCCCTCGGCCCGTGCGGCGAGTGGCCTGTTTATTTTGAATGTGTGGCGAGAAAGGACTGCAACAAGGTATTCACACGCTGCGCCTGGTCCAGGGGCGTGGCGTGGCGCGAGTTCGCGATAATCTCGATCTCGCACTGCTGAAACTGTGCGGCAAAGGCCCGCTTGCTGGCGACGGGCGTGTAATCCTGGTCGGCCGCCATGATGAAGACGGGCATGGCCAGGGCCTGGAAGTGAATATCGATATCCCAGTGGAAAATGGCGTCCAGCGCGGCCAGATAGGCGCGCTTGTCCATGCCGGCCATCTGCGTGGCGAAGCGCTCGACCAGCGCTTGCTGGGACGGATCGGGAAACAGTTTCTTGCCGATGATCTTGCCCATGGCTTTCAGGCCGAAGGTGGCAATCACGGTACGGCGCAGCCAGTAGGCAAACAGCAACGACGCCGGTTTGCTACCCTGGAACGGTTGCGAGTTGATCAGGCACAAACTGGCTACCCGGCCCGGGGCGCGGTTGGCCATTTCCAGGCCCACCATGCCGCCCAGGGAAAAGCCGACGATGTGCGCGCGCGGCACGTCGAGCTGGTCCATCAGGTTGAAGAGGTCGTTGGCGAAGTCGCCGATCTGCCAGTCGCCGATTGGCGCGGGACTGGCGCCATGGCCGCGCAGGTCGGGCACGATCAGGCGATAGCTGCTGCCGAGGGCGTCAATTTGCGGGCGCCAGTCTGCGGCGCAGGAACCGAGGCCGTGCAACAAAAACACGGGCTCGCCCTGCCCCTTGCCCAGGTCGAGGTAATGCAATGGAACATCGGATGTCGTGTGACGCCGCATTCTGTCTCCTTGCTGTTGAACATGCTTTGTGTTCAGGTGCAGGAATATGTTTTCCTGCTGTTGGAAAACATAATACGGAATCCGAATTCCGATTTCAAGTTAAATCGCTAAATATCTCAAGTCAGGTAATTTAAAGCAACACGCACCAGTTCATCTTCCAGTGCCGCGCCCGACAAGAAGGACAGCGAACCCGTCAGGGTGTGCTGGTTCAGGATGCCCAGCAGCACGGGCGGCACCACCATCATGGCCTGCGTGGGGTTCGGGTGGCGGATGCTGGACGACTTGCTGGCCAGCACGGCCACCGTCCGTTGCGAGATCAGATGATTGATCTGGTGCACCCGGTCGCGAAATTGCGCATCCTGCGACGCGCGCGTGATCAGGGCCCGCAACACGCCGCTGCGCCCGCCATTCACGGCCACGAACATGGCCACCATGGCGCGGATGAAGTCTTCCAGGCTGCGCCCTTCCCATTGACGCAGCTCCGTCAGGGTCTCGACCTTTTCCACCATGTCGGAAAAAAAGCGCTGCAACAGCAAGCGGCTCAGGGTGTCCTTGTCGCCCAATAAACGGTAAAACGTGCCCACCGAGGTTTCCGCCAGCCTGGCCAGGTCGGCCACGCCGATTTCATCGAAGCGGTTTTCCGCCAGCAACTGTTCGCCCACCTGCAGCAGACGCTCGAACGCTTGCTTGCTGCGCGCCTGGGTGGGTTCCGGGGGAACGATCATCTGCGGGAAGGGCATCGGAAAGGAAGGCATGCGGCGTCGGCGTCTCGAATAGTGGAACCTGGGTTCCGTTATGGGTGCGCGTATTGTAACGCGGGAGACGGCCGATGGGGAGCGCCGCATGCAAGCCTGATGGCGCTAGCGTCCCTGCCACTCCATGTAGACGTCGGCGCGCTGGTAATGGGCGTCGCCGGCCGGCCGCGCCACGTGGCTAAAACCGCTGCTTTCGTACAGGCGGATGGCGGGCGCCAGCTTGCTGTTCGACTCCAGGAACAGCAGCTGGGCGCCGCTGGCCTCGAAGGCGTCGAAGGCCCGTTCGATCAGCCGGCGCGCGATGCCCAGGCCCTGGCACTCTGGAGTGACGGCCATCTTCGACAGCTCGATGCTGGCGTCGCCGTCGCGGATCAGGGCGCAAGTGCCGACGATCTTTCCGTCCAGGCGCGCGAGGAAAATCTGCCCGCCAGCGTCGAGGATGGAACTTTGCGGATCGGACAGCACCTTGTCGTCGAGCGCCTCGACATAGAAATAGCGCTCCAGCCAGGCGATATTCAGGCGCTTGAAATCGGCCGCGTATTGGGCCGCGTAATCGATGATTTCCACCGCGGCCCGCTCGCGCTGGCGCCGGCAGGCGGCGATCGTCTCGCCGAAGCCTTGCGATTGCAGGCGCGCTTCCGCCCGGTCCAGGCTGGCCATCAGCTGCGGCGTGCCGTGCTCGAATACCATATCGACGGCCGCGCGCACATCGTCCCACAGGGGCGCCATGTCGCGCAGCAAGGCTTGCCCGGTGTCGGACAGCGCCAGCAGGCGGCGCCGCTCATCCTTGGCGTCCGGCAGCTCCGTCACCACGCCGGCATCGAGCAGCTTGCGTCCCAGCTGCACCACCACAGGGTGCGTCTGCCCGATCTGCGCGGCCAGGGCCGTGATCGCCGTGGGACCGTTGTCGCGCAGCAGCAATAACAAGGGGAAACAGCGCGACGTCAGCTCGACGCCGGCGGCCAGATAGCTGGTATCGACACCGGCATACAGTTGATCGGAAAGACGGCGCAGGCGGCTGGCCAGCATCAGCGAGCCGTAGGTTTGCAAGTTGGAAGACATGAGATCGGGATATATGTAAGTAGTTACGTATACCCTAACGTAAACCGGCTTTCCAGGTCAAGCACAGGCTTGCCTAGTCCTCATCATCGGCCAGCGCCGCTCGCAGCCTGGCCTGAAATACCGTCTCGACCATCTCGCCCAGAGCCGGCCACACCTGCGTCAGCCAGCGCTTGCCCTCTTCGCTGGGCGCCACATACGGCGCGTCGCGCGTGGCGCAGGCCAGGCCGATGGCGATGACTTGCCCCGCATCGTCCAGGCCACCGGCGATCATGGCGTCGATGGGCATGGCGATCAGCCCGGCGGTCAGATGCGGACGCAACAGGCAAGCGGGCGCGATGATGGCGAACGACGCTTCCGCATAACTCCAGCAGTTGGTGGGCCAGTGGGCAGCCTTGACGGCATCGAGGAAGGCCGCGTCGCTGAAGGCATCCGGCTGGGCTTGCGCTTGCGCATAGAAAGCGGCAAGGGCGACGAGTTGGGGCGGGGAAGTCCAGGTGGGCATGGGAACACAGACAAGAAGGGCTGGCGAACGCGGGACCGAAGCCCGGCGTTCGCCATATTACATCACTTAGTTGGACGTGAAGTCTGCGTTATAAACGAAAGACTGGCCCGTTTCCGCCACAAAGAACTTGTACGTCAGTTTAGCCGTTGCGCCATTCGTCTTGGGCGACACCAGCGAGAAGGTGGCGCTGCTGCCGGCAGGAATGACCTGGCCCGACACCAGACCGACGATGGCTGGAATGACCTTGCCGGTACTGTCGACGGCCGTCACATTGGTAATCATGAAGCTGGTCCCGGCGGCAGCCACCTTGAAGGTATCGACCGTAAAGTTGGCCGCACACGATCCTGAGCACGACTTCTGTACCGTCGCATTGGCGAGGTAAGGCAAGCCGGCCTGCATGTCGACCGGACCGGCTCCATTGTCCTGCACCTGGTACAAATTGAGCAGATTCGGCGTCGCCGTCACCGTCACATTATCTGCGTCACTATTCGCCGAGCCATCGTTGACGATCAATGCGGCAACATAATCGCCAGCCACATCTGCGACAAATGTCGGCTGCGCGGCAGTCAGCGATGACAGCACGGCCTTGCTGTCAGCAGGCTTGCTCTTCAATTGCCATCGATACGTCAAGGCATCGTGGTCCGCATCCGTACTGCCAAGTCCCGTCAAACGCACGGTCGTTCCCGGCGCGACAACCTGGTCTATGCCCGCATTGGACATCGGCACCCCATTGGTCGAGCTTGCAGTGGCAATAATGGTGGCGGTCGATGGCGCGCTGTCGACCGTACCGTCATTGACAACCAGGCTGACGACATAGGTTCCCGGCACGTTCGCCACAAATCTGCTGACTGGATCAAAGCGCGCCCATGTACTGGAGAATGGTTGCAGCATGCTAGTTGCAGGTACGGAAATGAACGTCCACTTATAACTGAGATTGTCGCCGTCCGCATCCGAACTTCCCTGGCCATCGAGGATCACGCCATATGCACCTGCCAGCACACGCTGATCCACGCCGGCATTCGCCACCGGGGCGGCATTCGTGGACGTCGCCGTAATCGTCACGTTCATTGGATTGCTCGTTATCTTTCCATCATACACACGCAAGGTGGCGACATATGTGCCAGCCCTGTCGGCGATGAATGAGGGTTTCACCAGCGTGGGAGACGACAGCGTGGCAGTACTCATGGGCGGACTGGAAGTCAAGGTCCAGTAATACGTCAGGGTATCGCCATTCGCATCGGAACTTGCGCTGCCGTCGAGAGTGACGGTGCTCCCCTTGAGTACGTTCTGCGCCGCGCCCGCATTGGCCAATGGCTCGGCATTGGCGACAACCGCCGTCATCGTCACGAAAGCCGGCGCACTATCCACCTTGCCGTCGTTGACAATCAGGCTCACTTCATATGCACCGGGCAAATCCATAGAGAGATACGGGCGCACCGAGTTGACATCCATCAACTGCGCAGTGCTGCCGGCCGGCTTCGATACCAGGCTCCATTTATATATCAGGATATCGCCATTCGCATCGCTGCTTTCGCTACCGTACAACATGATGCCCATCCCCGCAACGACGCTCATTGGACGGCCCGCGTGGGCGACCGGCGGGGCATTGGCTACCGACGCGGTGATCGTGACCGAAGACAGTTCGCTGCTGATCTTGCCATCACTGACCAGCAAGGTGGCCACGTAAGTGCCAGCCACATCGGCGGTAAAGGTCGGTTTCACGGCGGATAAGGCATCGAGGGCGGCGGCACTGGTGACGGGTTTGGAACTCATCACCCATTTGTAGGTCAAGGCATCGCCATTCGCATCGGAGCTGGTACTCGCATCCAGGGTCACGACGCCGCCGACAACCACGCTTTGGGCTGGCCCGGCTTGCGCGACCGGCTGCGTATTGACCACGGTGACGGGGGGAGTTACGGGTGGCACAACTGCGCCGCTATTCTCCGCAGCGTCATTGCTCCCGCCGCCACAGGCCGACAAGGCAGCAAAAGCCAGCGCACAACATAAAATTCTACTATTCACGTGATATTCCGATCAGGTTAATGACATTTCACTCGACCCGAATTATTCACGATAAATAAAAAATATGATAGGCAAGCGCTGAATTGAACGGCATAAAATATCTTAATTCCAGCGCCGCATTCTTATTATCTATTTCAAACAAAGAAAAAATAATCGCATTGAAACCATCGACCAACTTTCATTTGTAACGATGAGTTACCGCCGCCAGTAAAATCAAGAAATAGAAGAACAAGGATGATTCATTTTCGCCGAAAAGAAATCTATTACTGCGAGTAAAATATGAACACACAAGTCATAATGGCAGCCCATCGCGATCATTTCATTCATTCCATGCCACCCTCATTCGAACGCTGGAAAACCGAACTTTTAATTGTGGGCAACATCGTCCAGGATGGCGACACGGCCACGCCGCCCGATGAAGCCCAGCGGCGTTTCCAGCGCTACTGCGCCATGCTCGATGCGCTGACGGGCACGGAAGGCGCGCACTACGCGCTGGCCATCTTTCAGTCCGTGCAGGCCGGGCACGATTACGGCGCCTACCAGACGGCCAACCGGGCCGCCTGGCGCTTCGGCGAGACGGCGTATTGCGCTGCCTTGCTGCAGGAACTGCCGCGTTTGATCGCCACCCTGCCCGACTGGGCTGGCGAGTTTCTCGTTTCCATCGCCAATGGCGCCGGCAAGCCCCATGCCTCGGCCATCACCTGTTTCAACACCGTGCTGGCCACCGCGCCGCCCGCGCAGCAGTCGCTGATCGTGGCTTTTATTGCACAGGAAGAAGACGATGGCTGGTTCGAGCATTGCCCGGGCGTCCTGGGGCATCCGTAAAGGCAGGGCGCCTTCCCACTCCCTTTCAGCATCACTACTTGAGGACTATCCATGTCGGTCTACGCCATCACCATCCCCTGCTTTGCGCAAATGCTGCGCTCCCTGACGACGCTGTTAATTAAAGGCGAAGAACGCGCCCAGGCGCTGGGTTTCGATCCGCAAAACCTGCTCGACGCGCGCCTGGCACCCGACATGCACACCCTGGCGCGCCAGGTGGAATTTACGTGCACGCAGGCACAGGAAGCCCTATGCCGGCTGACGCAGCAAGCGCTGCCCCGGCTCGCCACGCCCGCCGACATGCGGCAAGCCAAGGCGCTGATCGAGGACACCCTGGCGATGCTCGCGGCGGCGGACCGCGCCGCGGTCGACGCTGGCGCGCAGCAGCAAGTATCGATCGCCCTGGCCGGCGGCTTGCGCTTCGACATGACGGGCCAGGAATACGCGCTCAACTGGGCCACGCCGCAGTTCTATTTTCACCTGGTGACGGCGTACAACATCCTGCGCCACAACGGCGTGCCGCTTGGCAAGGCCGAATATGTGCAGCACATGTTTGCCTATGCGCGCCCGGCATAATTACTTGTATATGTGAAGGAAGGAAAACCATGCTGTTATCACTCGACGATCCCATCTGGCACACCCTGGAAGGCGGCTACCGCATGCCCTGCGACGTGGCCGAGGCGCTCAAGGCCATGCAGGCGGGCGAAGACGTCTGGCATGAGCTGTGGGAAGAGCTGCACCACCAGGGCGACGTGGGCGTCGCTTCGTATGCGGCCGTACCCCAGCTCGTCCACATGCTCGGTGGCGCACAATCGCGCGCGGAAGATTTCTATGCGCTCATCGCCCTGATCGAACTGGAGCGCCACCGCCAGCACAATCCGCCCCTGCCGGACTGGCTGGCCGACAGCTACCGTGATGCCTGGGCGCAGCTGCCCGCCATCGCCGCGCGCGATCTGCAGGGCCAGCTGGACCCCGCCATGATGGAATCCGTGTTCGCCGTACTGGCCCTGGCCAAGGGCAAGCTGCGGCTGGGCGCCCTGCTGCTGCACATGGATAGCTCGGAGGTGGACGAGTGGCTGGAAGAGCGGCTCGGCTGGTCCGAAGTCTACGGCAAGGACGCGTAAAGCTTGGAAATAAGCTAGAAACGCTCGTCGCGCAGCGCCGGCAGCACCAGCTCGCGCACGAACGAGGCATTCGACAAGCTCAGCAGCATGCGCACGACGGCGACGACGTCATGCACGGGAATCAGCTCGCCCTCGCCGCGCGCGCTAGCGTCCGCCAGCGGCACGGACAAGCCATCGTAAGTATTCAGATAACCGAGCTGCAGCGCCGTCACGGCCAGCCCCTGCGCGCGGAAACCTTCGCGCAAGGCATCGGCGATGCCGTTCAGGGCGAATTTCGAGGCGCTGAACGTCACTTCCGGGCGGCCGCTCTGGCGCAGGCCGGAAGTCGACCCCGTGAGTATCAGCTGCGGCTTGCTGCTGGCCAGCAAGCGCGGCACCAGGCGCTTGAGCAGCAAGATCGTCGCCGTAATATTCGTATTGACCATGTCGACGATGGCCTCGTCCGCATCGCCGAGGAAAGCATACTCGTCGCTGAAGGCCTTTTCTTCCCACACGCCCAGGTTGTAGATCACCGCGTCCAGCGTGGCGGGCGCTACACGCGCGATGCGTTCGACCGCCTCGGCGGGTGACGCCAGGTCCGCCGCGATCCATTGCAGCTGCGTGCCTGGGGCTGCGGGCAAGTCGGCAGGCTGATGGCGCGATACGCCGATGACGGAATGCCCGTCAGCGAGCAAACCGTCCACCAGCGCGCGCCCCAGGCCCCGGCTGGCGCCCACGATCATGATGTGCATTGTGTGTCCTTTCCAATGAAGTCAACGCTGATGATAGCGGCGTTGTATTAAGCACAGCTGAGGCGGCTCCCCCATCCCCCTGCATTTACTCGCGCGGCGGAAATGCGTATGCTAGGTCCGGCAATCTCCGATAACACACAAGAACGAGACACATGCCTACCTCCACCATCGCCGCAAGCAACGCCGCAAGCCGTCCCCTCACCCAACAAGACTATAAAACCCTGTCGCTGGCCGCCCTCGGCGGCGCGCTGGAATTCTACGATTTCATCATCTTCGTCTTCTTCGCCAACGCCATCGGCCAATTGTTCTTCCCACCGGAAATGCCGGACTGGCTGCGTTTGCTGCAAACCTTCGGCATCTTCGCCGCCGGCTACGTCGTGCGCCCGCTGGGCGGCATCGTCATGGCCCACTTCGGCGACTTGCTGGGCCGCAAGCGCATGTTCACCCTCTCCATCCTGATGATGGCCGTGCCGACCTTGCTGATCGGCCTGCTGCCCACCTACGCCACCATCGGCCTGGCCGCCCCGCTCCTGCTGCTGCTGATGCGCGTCTTCCAGGGCGCGGCCGTGGGCGGCGAAGTGCCGGGCGCCTGGGTGTTTGTGTCCGAACATGTACCGAGCCGTTTCACGGGCTTTGCCTGCGGCACGCTGACGGCCGGCCTGACGGTGGGAATTTTGTTGGGCTCGCTCGTGGCGACGGGTTTGAACACCGTCTACACGCCGGCAGAAATCACCGATGGCGCCTGGCGCTATCCGTTCCTGCTGGGCGGCATCTTCGGTTTCGGCGCCATGTATTTGCGCCGCTGGCTGCATGAAACCCCCGTCTTCGCGGAAATGCAGCAGCGCAAGGCGCTGGCGACG
The DNA here is from genome assembly GCF_059617925.1 of Janthinobacterium sp. JF4. Classification (NCBI taxonomy): domain Bacteria; kingdom Pseudomonadati; phylum Pseudomonadota; class Betaproteobacteria; order Burkholderiales; family Oxalobacteraceae; genus Janthinobacterium; species Janthinobacterium sp. JF4. The sequence goes on from NZ_JCAQAV010000046.1 coordinate 31,375, forward strand.
GAAATGCCATTGAAATCCGTGCTGCGCAGCCACCGCGGCGCCGTCGCCGTGTCGATGTTGCTGACCTGGATGCTGTCGGCGGGCATCGTCGTCATCATTTTGATGACCCCGGCCCTGCTGCAAAAAATCCACCACATCGCGCCGCGCACCACCCTGGTCGCCAATACCGTCGCCACCCTGTGCCTGGCCTTCGGCTGCGTCATCGCCGGCATGCTGGCCGACCGCCTGGGCGGCAAGCGCGTGATCTTCGTCGGCTCCGTGCTGCTGGCCATCAGCACGTATATTTTCTACACCACCATCGGCAGCCGCCCCGACTTGCTGCTCCCCCTGTACGCGATGACGGGCCTGTGCGTCGGCGTCGTCGGCGCCGTGCCCTACGTGCTGGTGCAGGCATTCCCGGCCCAGGTGCGCTTCTCCGGGCTGTCGTTTTCCTACAACTTGTCGTACGCGATCTTTGGTGGCCTGACACCCGTGGTCGTGACCCTGATGCTGAAAAACAACGTGCTGGGCCCCGCCTATTACGTGATCGGCGTGTGCGTGGTGGGCATGCTGACGGCGCTGTTCATCAAGGATCAAAGGCAGACCGTGGGACGATAAATACACGCAGCGCGCGGGGCTAGCCTCGTGCGCTGCAACAATTACCCCGGCAACCTATCAAGAAAATAGCAATAGGAAGTCTTCAAAGGAGTTGGAGATCTTTCGCCAGTAATCATCGTCCCATAAGATGACAGAGGGCGCGCTCCGGGCGCCCCTGAAATCGAAACAGAATGGACTCCCGTCGCCGGCCATGCCGAAACAAATAATTTCTGCAAAATCAACGATGTCCGGAATGGCTCCCGGGCCAGCACTGACACTTCCAGGCTCTCCATAGCAGCCATCGCCGACGAAATACACCCCAAGCTTCGCTGTCTGGACAGTCAATTCGACGACATCCGTATAGATGTGAGCCAATTCCGTCTGCAAGACGCCACCGAAGGAATCGAGCTCTTGCTTCAGTCTCAAATTGCAAAATCCTTCCGCATCCCGATACCTTGCCGCAAAAGCAACATACTCGACGGGTAAATCCATACCGTTCATCTGCATCGCTGACTTTACCTTTCACAATCGGATCATGATATTAAAACAAAATTGCTTCTGCGCCACCTTCGGGTGGCTTTTTTTCGCCCCGATTTGTCGCGCTGCACCAAATTCTGAAAAGACGTTTCACATTACGAAATTTCAAACAGCAGACTCAGCCATTAATGCTCTCACTTTTTGAAAATTCATTTCACATCCTGAAAAATCATAATTAAGCCGTTAAAAAACAAAGACTTAATTTAAGTTATATGTCTTATATAAGACTTGAACATCGACGCCAATCGGCCTACTATTTAGTCATGCAGTTTGCTTCGACAAAGCGGCGCACTCGACGATTTTCTCAAACTTAGTTTTTCTTTAGGAGATACACATGTCCCAATATCAAGACGACATCAAGGCTGTTGCCGGTTTGAAAGAGCAACAAGGCAGCGCATGGAACGCCATCAATCCCGAGTCCGCCGCCCGCATGCGCGCCCAGAACAAGTTCAAGACCGGCCTGGACATCGCCCGCTACACGGCGAAGATCATGCGCAACGACATGGCCGCCTACGATGCGGACCCATCGAAATACACCCAGTCGCTCGGTTGCTGGCACGGTTTCATCGGTCAACAGAAGATGATCTCGATCAAGAAGCACTTCAACAGCACTGACCGCCGCTACCTCTACCTGTCCGGCTGGATGGTGGCCGCCCTGCGCTCCGAGTTCGGCCCGCTGCCAGACCAGTCGATGCATGAAAAAACCGCCGTCTCGGCACTGATCAAGGAACTCTACACTTTCCTGCGCCAGGCCGATGCCCGCGAACTGGGCGGCCTGTTCCGTCAGCTGGACGCTGCCCAAGGTGCTGAGAAGCAAGCGATCCAGGCCAAGATCGACGGCCACGTCACGCACGTCGTGCCCATCATCGCCGACATCGACGCCGGTTTCGGCAATGCCGAAGCCACGTACCTGCTGGCGAAGCAGTTCATCGAAGCGGGCGCCTGCTGCATCCAGATCGAAAACCAGGTATCCGACGAGAAACAATGCGGCCACCAGGACGGTAAAGTCACGGTGCCGCACGAAGACTTCCTGGCCAAGATCCGCGCCATCCGCTACGCCTTCCTGGAACTGGGCGTGGACGACGGCATCATCGTCGCCCGCACCGATTCGCTGGGCGCCGGCCTGACCAAGCAGATCGCCGTCACCAATGAGCCAGGCGACCTGGGCGACCAATACAACTCCTTCCTCGACTGCGAAGAAGTGTCGGCCGATGCGCTGGGCAATGGCGACGTCATCATCAAGCGCGAAGGCAAGCTGCTGCGTCCGAAACGCCTGCCGAGCAACCTGTTCCAGTTCCGCGCCGGCACCGGCGAAGAACGCTGCGTGCTCGACTGCATCACCTCGCTGCAAAACGGCGCCGACCTGCTGTGGATCGAAACGGAAAAACCGCATATCGCGCAAATCGGCGGCATGGTCAGCGAAATCCGCAAAGTCATCCCGAACGCCAAGCTGGTGTACAACAACAGCCCGTCGTTCAACTGGACCCTGAACTTCCGCCAGCAGGTGTACGACATCATGAAGGCCGATGGCAAAGACGTGTCCGCCTACGAACGCGCCCAGCTGATGAGCGTGGAATACGACCAGACGGAATTGGCGATCACGGCCGACGAGAAAATCCGCACCTTCCAGGCCGACTCGGCCCGCGAAGCCGGCATCTTCCACCACCTGATCACCCTGCCGACCTACCACACGGCTGCCTTGTCGACCGACAACCTGGCCAAGGAATACTTCGGCGAGCAGGGCATGCTGGGCTACGTGGCCGGCGTGCAGCGCAAGGAAATCCGCCAGGGCATCGCCTGCGTGAAACATCAAAACATGTCCGGCTCGGACATCGGCGACGATCACAAGGATTACTTCAGCGGCGAAGCGGCGCTGAAAGCGGCTGGTAAAGACAACACGATGAACCAGTTCTGAGCGTTTGGTTTGACTGTAGAGTAAGAAAGCCCGCTTCGGCGGGCTTTCTCGTTAACCGAACGGCAATCCCGCTTGCTTAAGGATGTTCATGCTTCATAGGCATACCGCGAAGCGATAGTCCGGATGCTAACGGCAATCGATATCTTTCTGCCCCGCCGTGTTACTTCACCGCTGCATTGCAGCCCCTTCCCGCATTTCCTCTATTTGCCGATGGCAGAGCCGTAATAAATTCTTGATCATTGATTTCTCCGCAAAGTCTGGTCTGGCGCAGCCGAAGATACGGTGGAGGGCGGGGATTGCCTACCGGTCCGGAATGAATGTATTGGGACGCTATGGCAGGCTGGAAGCGGGTGTCCGTTATCCAGTGCCCCGCCTCCCTGCCGCCGGGTTTATGCAAGCGGCTGGCTGAAAATTGGCCGCGCCGGAAAATATCCAGGATTTTTCCCGAAACCTCACATGAAATATCGGCTTGACCGCCCTTGATTGGATTTCATTCTTCAAGATATGATGACAAAAAAATTAATTTTGGGAAACTTACACGATACACCGCCATTTCGCTCCCGCACTTCAAAAGCTAAAGCGAAATATTTTGCAACCGAGCGAGAGACGCTCAATCAGAAACACTCAATACAAAGGATTTTCAAGCATGGCAAATGATTTGGACGAAGTAACTGGCCCGATAAATGAGCAGGGGCGCGACATCAACGTCATCAGCAAGCAGATTTCCGTCCAAGTCGGCACCGGGTCGCTCATATTTGAAATCGCCCTATGGGCGGTCCTTCCACTGATCGGAGGCTTGGCGCTGCTGACCGGTGCGTTGCCGCAAACCTACAGCTTGGCACTCCTGGTGCTGGGGGCACTGCCAGGCCTGGTCTTCCTGTTCATGAAGATCTCCGCCCTGGCGTATCTGCGCAAGCTGCAGCAGAAAATCCAGGCCGATGCTTCACAGATCGACAATTACCTGGAACAGCGCGTCGTCGTCCTGAACAACGTGGTTGGCCTGGTCGCAAAAGCGATCGACCTCGACAAGGACGTGATGAAGTCGGTAGCGGCTTACCGGAGCGGACAGAACGCCGATGCCGAACGCAATCAGGCATCCCAGAAAATCGACGGGATTTTTTCCCGCATCAGCCTGGCGTGCGAAGCCTACCCGGATCTGAAGGCACAAGCCGTCATCGCCGATGCCATGCGCCAGAACAGTTATCTGCAAAAGGAAGTGACCGCCGCGCGCACGCTGTATAACGATACCGTCGGCATGTGGAACCAGGACGTCTTTGCCTGGCCGACCAAGCAGATCGTTGCGGCGCGACAAGGTTATACCACGCGCATTCCTTTCACTGCCTCCGCCGAAACCAAGGCTGCCGCCCGGAGCGTCTTCTTTTGATCAACGACGTCCATGAACCATTGGAGCAGTATTCTTTCCATTTCAAAAATGCTCACGCCAGCAATACGTCGGACTTTTTCGAAGACCTCGTGCGCCAGTCCGGCGTGGACGAGAACGCCAACATCACGACGGTGCAGGAACTACGCGTGCTCGAAAAGCAGGCCGCGGGCGCCGGTTCCAGCAACAAATGGTGGCGTATCCTGCGCGGCGCCAGCATCGTGGCCGCGCTGCTGGCGGCACTCTATCTCTACGCCTATCACGCATGGCCATGGCTCATGGTCCCGGCGATTGCGCTTGCCGTTGCGATTCCTACGCTCAATCGCATCATCAACGATTCCGACGCGCAGTTAAAGCGGCTGCAGGAAGCCTGCGACGAAAAGCGTGCCGTGGCCTGGGGCCAGATGGTGCCGCTGAACCGCCTGTACGACTGGGATATCGTGGCGAAGCTGATGCAACAAACAGTGCCTCGCATCGCATTCGACCCGTATTTCAGCAACGGCCGCATGGAAGAGCTGCGCAACAGCTTTGGCTGGTATGGCAATCTTGGTGAGAACCATTCGATCGAGTTCTCGCACAGCGGCGTACTGAACGGCAACCCGTTCATTCTTGCACGCACCTTGTCGCACTCGATGGGCAGCAAGACATACCATGGCTCGCTGGCTATCAGCTGGACGGAACATTACCGCAATTCGCAAGGCAAATCGGAAACCAGAACCCGCCATGAAACTCTGCGGGCCTCGATCGAGCGTCCGATGCCCGAGTACGAAAACCAGACGTTTATCGTCTACGGCAACGAAGCGGCGCCGGATCTCGTGTTCAGCCGCCACCCGTCAAAACTCTCCCGCCTGGAGGACGGCTTCCTCGACAAATGGCGGAAGAATCGCGCCATCAAGAAGCTGGAAGCAAAGTCCCGCGATGTCGACGAGGGGCATACTTTTACGGTGATGGCCAACCGCGAATTCGACGCCTTGTTCGATGCCACGGACCGCAACCATGAAGTACAGTTCCGGCTGTTGTTCACGCCGTTGGCGCAACAGGAAATGCTCAAGCTGCTCAAGGATAGTCAAACAGGTTTTGGCGACACGTTCGTATTCGAAAAAACCCGCATGATCAACGTGCTGGAATCGGGACATATGCGCGCTACCGATATCAGCGGCGCCCCGGAGAAATTTTTCGCCTACGAACTGGCCCAGGCGCGCACGTTTTTCAACGCCTATCACAACGATTTCTTCAAGTCGTTCTACTTTGGGATCGCCCCGCTGCTTGCCATCCCGTTGTACCAACAGCATCGGCCGCACTCGGACATCTATCAAGACACGTATTCGCACAAACCCTGTTTCTGGGAGCATGAAGCGATTGCCAATTACCACGGCGAGGCGATGTTTCAGCATCCCGAGTGCGTCACGCGAAGTATCCTGAAGACATCCATGCAACAGGAGGCCGACGGATCGCAGAAAGTGCATGTAACGGCCAGCGGCTTCCGCAGCGTCGCGCGAACCCACTACGTCTCGGTGAGAGGTGGAGATGGCCGCTCCCATCAAGTTCCAGTGCATTGGGACGAGTACTTCGAGGTCGAGAATAGCGCCAACATGCTGGTAAAGGAAACGGCTTCGCCAGGCGGCACTGTTGCGGATGATGTCGCGTTGCCGCAGGCGTTTTCACAGCGTGGCATCGATGCCGGGAAGACTGTGCTTCGCCGCTCGATTGTGTCGGCGGTTTTGGCTGGTTAGGGAACTTTCGCGGACTGCGTGCAGATCATCGTCAGCATCGCGGTAAATTCGGTGATTCCGGTGATGGCGGGGTTTCTGGCCCAGCGGCCGGTCTGGGTGACGGTGCAAAAGTGGATGATGGGGGAGTGCTGACGGGGTTGGCGACGAAGATGGCTAATGAGTGCAGGAAATAAAGAGCCGATGGTGAGCTTTTGCTTATGCCACATACAGTTGCCAAACCAGAATGCCGTTCAGTCCAAGCTGAACGGCATTTTTTATACTGAACACCCGCAGGCCCTCCAAGCGATACCGTCGAGACCAGAATGACTTAACGGCAATCGATATCGATCTCGTTCTGCCCCGCCTTGCGGCCCTTCCTGTAGGTGAATTCGCAAAGGCTGACGCTGTCGTCCATTCTCTTCGACGGTGTCACCTCACCATGCACGCCGTAACTGCATTGCAACCACTTGCCCTCGGGATAGCGGCCCTCCAGGCGATAGCTGAGTATCGTCTGCCCTTTCTTCGTGCGCTCCGCGCTGGGCACGAGCTGTCCCCTTCGCTCAGGTGCGCCATCGATCGGCGCTGCGGCGCTCAGGTAGAGCGGGCTGTCGATATACGGTGTCCAGCCGGCCGGCACGGCATTCAGGCTGATCGATGCCGCTGGCACGCTCTCCGGGCAAGCGAGCGAGGTGGCCACGGCAGTCTGCGCGAACACGGGGGCCAGGGTCACACGGGGGCCAGGGTCGGGGCCAGGGTCAGGTCCGCTATTGGGACACGGACTGATGCATGATGCGTTGGATGCTGTAGAAGATTGCTCAGTCGAAGACTTGATAAGAATCACGAACGCGCGCCGAGGACGTGCGTTCGTTGTTCTAACTGAGCCAGTTTCTGCAGTGCTCAATGTATCACCCCATGTCCAAATGGCGGACCTGATCCCGGCCCCTCAAATCTTGTCAGGGACATCAACCTGAAAGGCGCGCTTGAGCAGATCGGGCGCTGGAGGCTGCACACGCTCCTTCGCTTGCATGACGCGGAAGCCGTTTCATGCGGGTCGTTTGAATGTATTCCAGTTTGCGCAGTCTGATCACGCGATGCTTCCCACATTGGATGCCTTCGGCCTTGAGCAAATGCCACATCTTCACCGCCCCAGGCGCCCAGCGATGCGCTGTGTTGATGGCGACGATTCTGGCACGCAAAGCTAAGTCCTGCTGGCTGCGTAAGCTTGGTCTGGCCTTCTTGAAGGCGTAGTACAGGCTGCGGCTGATATCGAGCACACGACATAGCGACTTAACTGAAAACTCGCTGCGGTGCGCATCAATGACGGCGTACTTCACTTCTTTAGGCGGGTTAAGTACGCATCTACCCGGGTGCTTGCACGTCCACTGATCCATGACTAGGTGTCCAGTCCCGTTTGATCATAAACGCGCTTGACGAATAGCTCCGGTTTCTTTTGCTGCCATTCTTTGAGCGCCTGGATGGGTGTTT
>NZ_JCAQAV010000047.1:0-38001 GCF_059617925.1 Janthinobacterium sp. JF4
CAAAAGAAACCGGAGCTATTCGTTAAGCGCGTTTATGATCAAACGGGACTGGACAACTGGACACCTAGCATCACATACCGACCGGCCTCTTGATAAGATGAACCGAGCATTACCGCCGTGATTTCTTTTGCAGAAAAACAAAGAATTGCCGTTACAAAAATTAACGCCGGTAGAATAGCGGAGGCATAATTATTCCACGCTGCAGCATCAAAGGTGAGGCCCTGCATGCTCACTCGTTTGTAAAGCAACGGTTGAAAATATGTGGTCAGGATCAATTCAAAAGCTGCCAGCAAAGAGGCGCTTAAACCGTAACCGGCAAAATAGAGGCCAAGGACAGCTAAGCCGACTTGTTTTTCCAGAATAAACCGATAACCTTGCATCTGCATCCAACCGAGCCCAACAGCCAAGGCGACTGGCCACGCATAATGCCACAATTGCTTAAGAGGATATGCATGAAGAGGAAGTGAAACGGTTTTTGATGCTGCGACTCTGCTGTACAGTATTTTCATACCCAGCCATCCGAAAATTGCCTGTCCTAACAAGAGGCCAAGCAGCCAATATTCGGCTTTCGCCTGCAACACCTTTGTTAGGCAAAAGGATGCCGTTAATCCTGTAATTAAAGTAGCAAGGGTCAGCACAATGAATACATGGCGATGCCCCAACATATTCAACGATGGAATGACTATCTGGTTGACCGTATTGAAGAAGAGAGAACCACAAATTAATATCAAGAGCCAAAATGTTTTGGCATGCAGTGAAATAAGGTGGAAATAATTTAACGTATAACAAATTATGGCAGCGGCGCCACAAACCAGCAGCAGATACTTCCAATAAAGAAAAAAATAAAACCTGATTTGGCCTTTTTCTGCCCACTCATGCAGATGCCGATTGATAAACATGCCGACCGGATTAACCAAGAACATGGCAAAAAATGCAGTGATTGCCATAATCAGCGCAATTCTTCCCACTTCATCAGGAGAAAGTAATGTGGTAAGGAGACGAGTACCGACTAATGCAATTATAAACTGCATTAGTCGGCCGATAAGGACGGAAATCAATTGAAGTCGACCATAGCATTAAGCGCTGCTGAATGATGCATGTAAACTCTTATACCGGAAGCGAATCCAAAGCTTCTTTCAATAGACTGAATTGTTCGTCAAGACCGTAGTGGTGGTTACCGATGAAAAGACCGTGGGTATCGATGTAGTTAGCGTTCACCAGCTCTCCGTGCACCGAGCTGTCAAACCATTTGACCACTTCATTTTTCGCAAAATTCCCGGCAACGATAGGACGGCAATCAATCTGGAATTTTTCAAAAGCGGCGACCGCATCGGCTCGGATGAATGGCGCATCCGCATTGATGACCAGGCTGAAACCGAACCAGCTGCTTTTTCCAATTTCTGCCTGTACCCGGAAGGCCGGATAAGCTTTCATCAATTCCAGGAATTTGGCCGCATTAGCACGACGCTCTTGTATGATTGCTGGCAATTTTTTAACTTGCTCAATGCCAATCGCGCCGCTCATTTCCAGAGGGCGCAAGTTGTAGCCAGGAAGAACGAAGCGGAACGATTCGACGAACGGATCGTCGCTCTTAGTGCCACATACCAAATTTTCTTTTGGCAAGTTGCGGGTCCAGCCATGCGCGCGTACCGACAACAGAATGTGATACAGCTCTTCATTATCAGTCACCACCATGCCACCTTCCATCGTGGCGATATGATGGCTGAAAAAAGTGCTATAAGTGCCCATCAAACCATGGGTACCAGCCTGACGGCCGTTGAATTCCGCGCCCATCGACTCGCAGTTATCTTCAAGAACAATGATATCCCGACCAGCAACAATTTTCTGAATTGCATCAAAATCATTGGGATTACCGAGTAAATTAACCGTCATGATCGCGCGTGTCTTATCGGTGACTGCCGCAGCCAGTTGCTCCAGGTCGTAGTTCAAGGTATCCAGATTAATGTCGACGAACTTGATCTTCAGGCCATACTGGTACAAAGGATAATAAGTAGTGCTCCACGATACCGCAGGCACGATCACCTCATCACCTCGTTTCAGGGCGCCTTCCTTGCGATAAATCAGCGCAGCGACCATCGCCAGATTTGCCGATGAACCGGAGTTAACCATGACACAATATTTGCTACCGGTGTAAGTGGCAAAGTCTTTTTCAAATTCGGCAACATGTTTTCCCATCGTAAACATGCCAGAATCAACAACTTTTTGTATGGCGGCGTATTCCGCCTGATCCCAGGTCGTACTTGCCAATGGATAGGACATTATTTTTTCTCCGTATTTAAATAGAATTCATAGGTGAGTGCCAAACCTTCTCGTAGCGAGGTCTTGGCATTCCAACCCCATGTATTTGCAAGGGCTATCGATGTAAGTTTGCGCTTCATTCCTACAGGCTTGGTCAGATCGTGAACAAATTCACCTTCGTAACCAACCACTTCAGCAGCAATTGCGTAATAGTCATTAACCGAATAATCAGTGCCAAGGCCGATGTTTACTGTGCCGGGCAAGGTGTCAAAATTGTCCGCCGCATTATAAAGTGCGCCAGCCAGGTCGCCCGCATACATGAACTCCCGCCGCGCGGTGCCATCGCCCCAAATCTCGACCATCGTCTGTCCCAGCAGCTTTGCCTCATGCACTTTATGCAAGATGGCCGGGATCAGATGAGACCAGCGCGGGTCAAATTTATCATGCCGCCCATACAAGTTACATGGGATGACCGTCTTGTACTGATATTCAGGATTTTCTCGCGTGATGTAGTCACACAGACGGGAAACCGTAATTTTCGCTATCGCATAGCCTTCATTCGTCGGCTCCAGTTCGCCAGTCAGTATCATGTTTTCGCTGAGTGGAACATCCACATTACGTGGATACATGCAGGAGCTGCCGATATTAATCAGGCGCTTTACTCCTGCCGCACGGGCAGCAAGAATGACATTCCGCCCCATATCCAGATTCTCCGTCAAGAACCTAACTGGCTCCCGCATATTTGCCTGAATACCGCCGACCCGGCCGGCGGCATGAATGATCAGATCAGGTTGCGCCTCACGAATGAATTTTTCAGTCTGTTCATACGAGAAAAGATTCAGATCTTGACTGGATGGGCACAGTAACTCATGGCTTTTTGCGGCCGCATGCTCACGAAAATTGCTGCCGACCATACCACTACCGCCGGTTATTAGTATCCGCATGGCACTCTCCTGAACTACGTGCCAACGCGTGGATAGACCTTGAATCCACTAGCGTGCATCAACTGTTCACGACGAGCCAGGTCCAGATCGGCCTGTGCCATTTCTGTCACCAGTGAGGCGAACGAAGTCGTTGGCGACCAGCCCAGTTTCTGTTTTGCATTTGTTGGGTCGCCCAACAGTGTCTCTACTTCCGTCGGCCGGAAGTAACGCGGGTCAACGCGCATGAGGACTTGGCCAATCGACAGATGAGGCATTGCCTCCGCATCTGGCAGGAAACCATCAATGACACCGACCTCATCCACGCCACTACCTTCCCAGCGCATTACGATGCCATACTCCTTGGCCGTCAAGGTAACAAACTCGCGAACGCTATGTTGCTCTCCAGTGGCGATAACAAAGTCTTCTGCTTTATCTTGCTGCAACATCAACCATTGCATTTCGACATAGTCTCGTGCATGACCCCAATCACGCAGCGAATCGATATTACCAAGATATAAACACTCTTGCATATTCAATTTAATGCGTGCCAATGCACGGGTAATTTTCCGGGTAACGAATGTTTCGCCACGGATTGGCGACTCATGATTAAACAAGATACCATTGCAGGCATAAATTCCATAAGCCTCGCGGTAATTAACCGTAATCCAGTATGCATACATTTTTGCCACAGCATAAGGACTACGCGGATAAAACGGCGTGGTTTCTTTTTGCGGGGTTTCTTGCACCAAACCATAAAGTTCAGATGTGGAGGCCTGATAGAAGCGGGTTTTTTTCTCCAAACCCAGGATACGAATTGCTTCCAAAATACGCAATGGACCCAGGCCATCGGAGTTAGCCGTGTATTCCGGCTCTTCGAAAGAAACTGCCACATGACTCTGTGCGGCAAGGTTATAAATTTCATCTGGTTGAACCAACTGGATGATACGGATCAGGCTTGTCGAGTCGGTAAGGTCACCATGGTGTAACACCAGGCGTGGATTGTCGACATGAATGTCTTCAAAAAGATGATCGATTCGGTCGGTATTAAAGAGTGAAGTACGACGTTTAATACCGTGCACAATATAGTCTTTTTTCAACAAGAATTCAGCGAGGTATGCGCCATCTTGACCAGTAATCCCTGTAATTAATGCAACTTTTTTCATAAATTTCCCTAATCAACTCAATAAAAAATATTCAACGAAACTGAGATTTGCTGCAACGAATTTAAATTTTTTAATTCAGACGCCCTACAGAAAAATTTTATATTCAATTTTTTTTTCATCCAATGCCACGATATCCTTTTGACCAGGATAAACCAATATTTTTATTTCTGACATTTCAAATAACGGAAGATCATCACGACTATCACTATATGCGACAATAAATCGTACATTCTCCACTCCCTGAAAATGTTTTCTCAAATTATCTGCTTTAAATAATCCAATATTTTCATGAATAAGGAAATTATTTGAAGAGTATCCAAAAGCTCCTATTGTCATATCACACTTCAGCAATTCGCCTACTTTCAAAGCATAAGCGCTAGGGGCGGCCGTGCTAAGAATAGTAATTACTTCGTTGTTAGATTGCCATTTTTTTAATTCCTCTAATATATCTTTTCGCAAAAATAGTATTAATGATTTAGAAAAAAATGAACAAAATGGATTACCCATTTTCATATACAATTCACATAGTTTTTCCTTGAAGTCAACATGTGAAATATTTCTAAATTTTCTTGAATAAAACAATTTTAATGTTTGCCATAAAGAACCAAAACTGAGTGTAAAAACACAGGCAAACATGAAAAATATACAAAAAAACTTAAATGAATTAAATGGTATTAAAGTTCCATCAAAATCAAAAACCGCTACTTTTTTCATTTAAAATCTTCCGACCAAGGAAATCTCAAAAGACAACTTTTATGTGCATAATAATCAGGATAAATAATAGGTTTAACAAACGTAACAACCAGTGCCGCTGTCTTAATTTCTGCATTTGGAAATTTAGCGGCTACAGCATCCCGAACCAATTTCATTGTGCTGCCACTGTCTACGGCATCATCAATAATCAAAATATTTTTTATATTTTCATTTCCTTGACACATTAATTCTATATTTTTTTTATTTTTTTCTTTTCTTCCCAAGCTTTGGCCTTCGCGTATAAATGCTTCAATACGACGCATAAAATCCAGAAAAAAATAAGGAATATACTTAAATAATTTCTTGAGATTGATTTTCTTTTTCACGTCTGTTGAAGGACGTGAAATTGCGCACTCAATGTAAGGAACGATAGAAAAATCATCTTTCATATTCAGATATACATCCAATCCCCCTCGCGGTATTGCTACGATCAAATCAGGTTTGAATGATATTTTTATTTGTCTTGCGAGACTACGGCAGGCTTTTCTGAAATCTTCTTCATTTAAAGTAATAACTTTTAATGCACGAAAAAGCTGAAGAAACAACCCAATCTTCATTTTAATTCCTTTGTTACCGGATGATTTTTATTCGCATTGATACTTTTTAGCTTCATTCTTTTTATTTTATGCATCAGCCCAACTAATCTTATACCCGATTTCGGTCCAAAAACAGTGGTGATCGCATACTTCAAAAATAGCTTTACACTCAATATTGCGAACTGAACATTAAAAATACTTAAACCATGATATTTTCGAACGGCAATCGCCTCACGTAACAACAACAAACTACGTTTTGGATTGGTACTAATTCCGCCGAATCCCATTTCCGTAATATTAATGTCGCCAATATACTTAGGAGCACGTTTTCGTGCGACGGACAACACCAAATTAATATCCGCCATGATTTTATAATTTACATCAAATCTATTCTTCAAGAAACAGGATTTATGATAGAACGCGGCCATGATTGGAATAGGAAATTGACACCACTTATGACGCCCAGCAAATGACCATGGGTCCAGCCACTCTGAGCCAATGCCATCGAACGCCACGCCTGCCTCATCCAGAACCAGCAAGCGGCCATAATAGATAGCTTGTTGCTGGTCAGATTTCTCAGCCGAAATTAACTCAAGTGCGTTTTTAATGGCTTCAGAAGAAGCGAGATAATCGTCCGCCCCGATAAATACAAGCCAATCACCTGTCGCTACCTCGATACCTTTATTCCATGCATCATATATTCCCTTGTCACGTTCAGAACGAACAATAACTTTCGGTGATTGAAAATAATTCACATATTCCACCGTTCGGTCCGAAGAACCGCCATCCATTACTACCACTTCAATATCACTATAACTTTGAGAAAAAATACTCTCTATACATTTTTTAACGGTTGACTCCGCATTATATGTAGCGATGATTACTGAAACACGCATAAAAAGCCTTTTAAAATTTAAATATATTTAATTTTGTTATTGCCTTAAGGAAATAACCTTCAACAATATATTGAAAAATCTGAAAAATAGAAATAATCAATGCAATCATTGTCATAGATACGCTACCTACCGCGATACAACAAGATATAGAAATAAGAGCGGCAAAAAACGTCATTATTCTTATAACTGTACGCTCATGACCTAGCAGCCATAGTAAGAAGCCTTTAGGTCCGGTACAAATATTGAATGCGCTGGCTACGATGAAAAACGAAAATATAACGGAAGCATCCGTGTAATTTTTCCCGAATAAAAATTCAACAATTACTTTTGAGAAAAAAACAAACAACATTACCAGGGGAATAATTAATAGAGATACATGCCTATTATTTTTTTGAATTACCTCCTGAATATTATCTTTCCCTGATCTTATTGATGCAAGAAGTATTGGCCCAATATAGGAATTAAGCATATTCGCAACAATTCCAAAAACTTGTGCACATTTGACTCCGGCAGCATATATGGCATAAGTAGGAGCGCTATACAAACTCGATAGAACTAATTGATCAGCTTGTGTAGCTATGAATGCAAAAATAGAAGCAAGCATGGACTTGGCTGCCTCTCTCATCACCTCATAAACCCTGCTCGCCGAAACCGTATTTCTCCCCGGATTAAATATATTATGATCCTTGATAGTTCTGAGTGTAAAGAAAATACCTCCCATTCCTAGGACCGACCAGCAAATGGGGATTGCAATAAAAATATTATTAAAAGCACCGCCACTTAAAATAACTATTATTACTGCCAACAACATGACAATAAGGCCTATGGATCCCAGCAGAGCAGCAGCAATCTGATTATTTAGACCTCTGTAAATATCTGCATTAATTTGATTTATGGAGAATCCTGCAACCCATAACATCAAAAAAACAATTGAAACATTAGATTTAGAAAATATATCAATAAAGAAATTTGCGACAAATACACTTCCTCCACCCAGAATAAAAGCGGAAACGATCGTCACTATCAGAATGCTTCTTATTTTTAGTCCCTGATTTTCTCTTGCCACCTCACTCAACCGCAAGGCTACCATGGATAAACCACACTGTCCCATGGCAGAAGCCAGAAGTATCCATACATAGATGGAAAAAAATATGCCAGCTTCTTCTGTACCAGAAAAACGGGTAATGATGACAGTTAGAAGAAATTGTGCCCCGGCTGAAATAACTCTTCCTGCCAGGGCAAAAAATGCGGACTTAGTATAAACCAAGTTCATCCTTTCATTTTGCTTCGATCAACTCCTGATATAGAGTAGTCAACTGATTCACATAACTATCAATAGAAAAAAGCTGAGATCGTTCGATCAAAAGCGCACCAAGAGCGGCTCTTTGTTCGGCAGACATCTCTCTAAATATACTAATTTTATCGACCAATGATTTTTCATCGTTTACGTCAAAATAAAGTCCCAAGTCTCCCGCAACTTCTCGTACGCCAGGTATATTTCCTACGATAACAGGTAATCCGGCAGAAATGGCCTCTGCAACAACAAGCCCAAAGCCTTCAATTTTCGAGGAATGTACCAGCGCATCGTAATCTTTATAAATAGTTTCCAAATTCTTTACAGGGCCCAAAAACCGAACTTTGTGATTTACGTTCTGCCCGCATGCATAATTATTCAAATCCTGTAATAAATGGCCATTCCCAACATAATCAATAGATATCTTTTCAATATACTTTAAAGCATTCAACTGCAAGAAAATATTCTTATCTTCTACTAGACGACCAACACATAATAATTTTATATCTCCATCTAGAGAATAAACTTCTTTTCTTTCCGAAAAATTTATGCAATTAAATATAACCGTTGTCTTAGAATTTAATTCAGGCAACCACTTAATAAGTTCTTTTGAAACACCCTCACTGATTGATACTACTGAATTGACATGGCGATATAAAAATCGGTCAATTGGCTTGAACCACCATTTACGGCGATTATTTGTAGTATTATGTTCAGAATGCAATAACACTTTTACTGATGAGAAAAGCTTCAAAATTACACCGTATAAAAATGCAGGATACAGATGAGTATGGCATATGTCGTACGGCCCATTCGCTCTTACATATGCAAGCATTTCAAAGATCGAAAGATATCTTTTCCTCTTTAAAGTTATCCATGCTATCTTTTTTTCTTTTGCTTTTTCTTTTATATGATCATGGCCATCTTCAAGGCATAAAATCGTTACATCATGACCTTTTACTTTCAAGTTCTCTGTAATATTAAGAAGCAGAACTTCAGCACCACCTATATTAAGTGAATTTATTATATATAAAATCTTCATTTTTATTTTTCGGAAATATTATTTTGAGCTTCAAAAAAAACATACCATAATAGCGCCACGCAATATAATATTTCTACGCGCTCCAATCCTGCAACAGGTGAAGTTGATATTATATAGCCGACGACAACCAAGACCGATAGTCCGATTACAGCGAGTTTTTTTTGTTTTATCTGATTCAAAGCATAATATGCTAATTGCAAAAATCTCTTATAGATGAAAAGCATCACCCCCCCCCCGGCTATGCCTACGTATAATAAAGAGTCACTTAAAATGTTATGCGCTGAAATTGTTTGAATTTCGGCCTCTACAAGCAAGTTCAAATATGCCCCCATGCCATTTTTTATATTATCGATATTTTGCCCAAATAAGTTTTGTGGCAGCATTGAAATAGAATAAAAAATTGTTGTAGACCGTTCCATATCTCCGGCATTCACCTGACTCAGCCCATTGGCACTCTGCAACAATGATGCAAGATGCAGGTAATTGTATAGGCCCGCTACTATATAAATTACTGGGAACATAAAAACAAAAAATATCAAATACTTAATTTTTATTCGCATGCAATATAAGGAGCAGAATATTCCGACAGCTATTGCCAATAAGATTTGCCCCCGGCTATTGGAGCTAATAGCAACAAATAATGCTATGATAGAAAAAAAACATGCAATATTTCGATATAAAATATTCTTTACCGCGTTGTAAAAAAATACAGCTATTATAAAAATGCACATGTGTGGCAAGACGTATTTTGCCAAAAATGATGAACCCGTCAATACCATAAAAAGGGCATATAAGTTCCATCCGCACAATATACCGAACATACTGTCTAGGATATTTTTAGTGACAACAAATCGCATTGCCGAAGCATATGCCAAAAATATACTTATCTTGAAAGTCCAGAATATATTTTCTTTTCCAATACATGAAGAAATTAAAAGCAATAACAGAATCAAAATAGAAAAGCCAAAATTTTTTTTCGTCAATAAACTTTGAAAAACTACTGGAAATAGGTAGACAACGAGAGCTAACTCACCAATGCGTGAGCCTGCATATCCGAGGATAGCCATATCTAAAATTCCGACGATTAATGCGAATATGAAAAACAAGGTAGTTTATGCTCCAATTTTTAGCATAGCGGATGATATTATTCATCTGAATGGCCCAACATTCAGATGAATAAAAATCAAGATAATTTTCTTTTCAATTCCATCCACTTGTCAGAATTTTTGACCCGCGATTCCGTAATGCTTTCCTTGGTAAATATGAAAAATACGGCGACGAGGAAACCAAAAAATAAGCCTGCTAAAATCAATAATGCATGAGACATCCCATTGTTTTTTTCTGCTGCGACAGCAACATCAACTATCTGCACAGCGACAGCATTTCTGGCCTCATCCAGTTTTGCAATTTCAAATTGCTTTGCCAGTATTTCGAATATGGATTCGTAATATTTAACATCCCGAACATGTCTAATGTATTCCAACCCTACCTCAGGAACATTTCCTGTTACTACAGAGGCTCCGTTATCATTACCTGATGCCGCCTGTTCCAACTTGCTGAGTTGGTTCTTAAGTCCACGAATTTCTTCCTCCATCCGACGTGCTTCTGGATTTTGTGCTGTTGCGAAGCTACGCATGGTATTTAACTGTACCTCTTTTGCGGCAATCATTCCTTTCAATTGGGCAACACTGGTAAGTAAACCTTGAACTTGTGCCCCAAGCTGTATCATTCCGCTTTTTTCCTGACTAACTTTTAGCTTTTGCTCAGCGTCAGCCAGCTTGATCTTTGCATCAGCCAACTCTTTCCCAAGGAAAGCCCGGCGTTGAGATGCTTCAGAAAAATTCAATGTGCTCGTCAAATTAATTAACTCATCTACATAGGCATTCGCCAACTGAGCAGAAAATTTTGGATCGATGTCTTGTGCCAGAATTGTAATCAATCCCCCCTTGCCATTATTGACATCGCTCCTTTTTTCCAACTTTTTTCTAGCATCGTCAAAAGTCTTAACGTTATAACGCGCTTTTAAGTCGAATCGCCCGATTAACTTATCTGCAATGGTCTGGCTTTGTAATAGGCCGACATACAAATCATTTGGATTTTTAAAGCCACTAAGGTTACCTGCAACAGAGCCCATACCACTAATTTGTCCCAAAAGAGCCGCGGCACCGGAGCTTTGCTGTTGAGGTAACATAACCATCGCCTTGGATGTATAACTTGCAGGCAACAGTAATCCTACCGTAAAGAAAATTGCAGCAAAAACTAACGGGCATAAAATAATTAAACATTTATAACGCGCTGCGATAATTAACAAATCAAGAAAACTTATCGCATCAGATTTTTCTAGCGAAAAACGTGAATTATCAACATCCCTTTTCAAATTGCTCTGCATTACTTTCTCACTTATGATAGGTTGATTTTTCTTTTTAAAAAGTATTTAATCCTTTAAAACCTTCAACCCCGCCGCTCCCAAACCAAACTGATAGAAAATCGCAGTCCATTCCTTCAGACTCTGTATGAACGTACTACGCTCAATTTTTTCAGGCACCACAACCGTATCACCCGGATTCAATGCCGTGCCGCCAAGGCCGCTAAACCAGCCCGTACCTTGACCGCTTTGCGCCGTGCCATCGGCACGAATCACATACATTTCGGATTTGTCCGCGTTGGATGTGATGCCACCGGCTTGTTGTACATAATCGTTAACCGTACGTTGCGGACGGTAGACAAAGGCATTTTGCTGGAAGACCGAGCCAAGCACATCCACCGTGCCTGGACGGCGCGGGATCAGAATGGTATCGCCATCCTGCAAAGGCAAGTCGGGTAAGTTCTTGATTTGCGTATCGACGCCAGGCAAATCGAGCACGATGCGGCCCTCGGCCTTGATGGTGCGCAGTTTCTGCACGATGCGGCGCTGCTGCTCGACTTCTGCTGCGGTTTTCGCCGCACTCTCCTTGTCGCCGCTGGCCGCCATGCGCTGGCTGGCGTTCGATTCCAGGTCGCGCTCGAAGCGGTCGGCCACCTGGTTCAATTTGATTTGCTGGGCGCGGCGTACGGATTCACGGTTCAGCTGTGTCGCGTACAGGTAGCCGTTTTCATTGGCGCCGCCGACACGGGCAATCAGCTCGCGCAGGGTTTCACCTTTTTTCAACAAGAAAATGCCGCTCTGCTTTGCTTCACCAGCCACGCGCACGTATTCATTCTGGATTTGTGCCTGGATCGGTACGGCACCTGGGGCGAACACGCGCAGGATATCGGTCGGTTTGACGGCAATGCCGGCCAACTGACTGGCGGAGACGCCTTTGTCGGCCACCAAGTCCAGTACAGTTTTATATTGATTGTCGATGTTTTTTTCGACCACAACCTGTTTGGTTTCAGCAGCCGAATCAAAACCGCCGGCCCAGCTCAGTACATCGGCCAGTGTCGCGCTGCCTTTCAACTCGAAAATGGCCGGTTGCTTCACGTTGCCTGTCAAGGCCACCAGCGGACCCACTTCAGGAATGTAGATCACGTCGCCATCACGCAAGGTGACGTCGCGGCTCTTGTCGCCCTTGACCAGCATGTCATACAAATCGAACGTGCTGACGGTATCCTTGCCGCGTTTGAGCTGGATATTGCGCATGCTGCCGGTGGCATCCGGACCGCCCGACGTAAACAGGGCGTTGAGCAGGGTGCTCATGGAATTCAAGGTGTATGTACCGGGACGTACCGCATGGCCGACCACGTATACCTGCACGGCGCGCGTTTGCGCGATGCTGGCCGTCAGGTCGAAATTGGTGTAGATCTTGCCGATGGCTTTTTTCAAATAGCCCTGCAAATCCTTGTACTGCACGCCGCTGACCTTGATGGAGCCGACGCGTGGAATGAAGATCGCGCCGCTGCGGTCGACCGTGGCGCTGACGTCGATGTCGACCATGCCCCAGCCGCGTACCTGCAACTCGTCGCCCGTACCGATCACGTATTCCTGGTTTACCTGGACACCATCGAGCGGCGCAAAGGTGGACGGCACGTCACTGAACAAATCCTTGCCGAAGATGCTCAGTTTTTTTCCCGTCACGCCATCGACATACTCTTCGAAAGCGCCGACTTTGGCATCCGCCGCAGCCTGCTTGCTGAGATTATTGGCAGCCAGCGTTTTCGCCTGGCGCGGATCGCTGCGACCGCTACGGATACTCGGCAAGGTACCTGCGCCCGACTCGCTCGCTTGTGCTTGAGACAGATTCGAGCGCGGCATGTCAGCCATGTCCAGGTCCTGCCCTGCTGCATAGGCAGAAGTTGTGCCCAGCAGGAAAGCCGAGAAAATCACGTGTTTCACGAAAGGCGGGGAAGTACGAAGTTGCTTTTTCATGCTGGTCTTTGTCTGGATAAATGATGTTGTATGAGTAAAGGGAGCGCCATGCGCGCTTAATACTTGCCCTGCCAGGTCACGCTGATTTCTTTCGGTCCGGGATTGATCGACAGGCCCGATTTGCTCTGGTCGCGCTGGGCGTGCCACAGCCAGCTGCCCACGGCATAACCCAGGATGCCGCCGGCGACCGTGTCGGAGACCCAGTGCTTGCGGCCAAACACGCGGCCGGCGGAACCCACGGCGGCCACGCTGTACAGCCATGGCGCATCGTACTCCTTGGCGAACGGCGTGACGGCGGCAAATGCTATGGCCGCATGTCCCGATGGAAAGGATGAGTCCGACCGGGATTTCCCGCTGCCCACACTGGTCCACGCGCCCCGTTCCTCATCAGGACGGGCACGGCCAATCGCATATTTCCCCACCACTGCCAGGCCGGTGGCGGCCGCCACCGACTGCATGGAAATGAGCCCGATATTCTGCAAGCGCTCATCGCCAAACGCAAACGCTGCACCGGCTGCGCCGACCAAAGCAAACGGCATGGCCTTGCCCAGCTTGTCCCAGTTGCGGTAGACCTTGGAATCCTCGTGCTTCTTGACGAAACGGTCGACCGGTTTGTCGGCCAGCGCGGAAGCCACTACCACGCCGCCGACCACCACCGTTGCCTTGAGCCATTCAGGGGCGCTCGGCGTAGCGGACGCGGATTGCGCCAGGCGCGCGCGCATGGCGGGCCAGGGGCTGACAAACGGCCGGTCCGGCGGATTGACGGCAGGCAGGTGCTGTTCGTCCGGGCGCTCGGCAAAGTTGCCGAGGCCATCGTAGCTGTGCATGTCGGCGCGCGGGCGCTCGAACATGTCGTACAGGTCGCCCGGCGAAGCCACCATCTGCCCCACGTCGCGCGTCCATGGCGCAAGGGCGAAGCCGGCCGTCGATTGCGTATCCATCGGCAACATGCTGTTGAGCGGCACGGACAGGAAGATGCCACGGTCCTGGTACGGCTTCGACGGCGTGCCAGGGCTGGTGATGTCGTTGCCGTTCGTATGCGTATACCAGGCGCCGACTTCGATGCCGGACTGGAAACGGCGCTTGAATTCCATGCGCACGCCCGTGTCTTTGGCCAGGAAGCGGCCGGCGCGGGCCGTCACGGTAATGTCGTGCGGCAAGCGGTAATGCAGGGAACTGATCGCCGTCACCGTCTTGTAGTCGCGCGAGTCGAGCAAGCCCTTGAATCCACGCTGCTGCAAGGCATCGACAGCCACGTCGGCCGCCCAGCGGCTATCCTTCGGCAGGTACAGCACCTGGCCACCCACGCCGCGGAACATGTCTTCATACAGGCCGGCCGACATGCGGGTATACACGCGCTCGGCAGGATTGTTGTATTTGTTCAGCAAGACGCGGCTCAGCGAGAAACGCCCGCCGCGCAAGTATTCCGCTACATCCGTGCGCACATGCGGCAAGTTGCTGTTCGATGGCTGCTTGACGCCCGATACCGTTTCCAGCAACTGCAGGCTGGCGGCAGTATTCAGGTACAGGCCGTCGCCCAGGCGGCGGTCGTAATTGGCCACGGCCGAAATCGAATAACGGAAGGCGCCGCTCGGGTCATTGAAGAAGAAGCCCACCTTGGGAGCGATCTTGAAACGGTTCGCCTCCCGGTCCAGCGATTTGATCTGCACCACGTCGCCGTCGACGCCGACGCCGACGGCCAGCTTGCCATCGTCCTTGAGGACGTTGGCAACCTTGGCGGGAGCCGGTACGGAAACGGCGGGGGCAGGCGCCGATGGCGCAACTGCAGTCGCGGGAGCCACAGCAAGTACCGGAGCAGGCGCGGCGGCAACGACGGGCGCCGGCTGATCGAGAAATTCCTGCAGCCAGCCTTGCTGATCATCCCGGATGACATCGCTTTTCTCCGGATAGCGCAGCAGCACGACGTCGAGGAAAGCCTTGCGGTCGATCTTGCCTGCCAAATAGTCATTCAGTTTGGGCAAATCAAAGAATTCGTAGGTGGCGATTGGCTGGTCCAGCTTGGTATACGTGATGCGCAGGGTCGTCACGCCCTTCGGCGTGAAGGCAACGGCCGTGCGCGCGGCACGGCCAACGGCGCGGCCCATGTTCGAAATACGGCTGTTGGTCAGGCTCAGGCTGAGAACATTGCCTTCCTGCTCGACACGGATATTCTTGTAGTCCTGCTTGACCAGCGCCTTCACCAGATCGGCGCCGTACACGGCGTCGCGGTGCCACTCTTCCTTGCTCGGCAGCGGCGGTGGATTCTTGTCGTCGACGAAATATGCTGGTTCATACACCTTCGGCACGAATTCGCGTTCGCCAAACGGAATGCTGACAAAGGCGTTCACGCTGAACTGGTCGCGGCTGCGTGCCGCTTGCAGGGCAAGCCAGCCCCAGCGGTATTCCAGGCCCACGGACGCGCCCTTGCGGCGCTTGCCGGCATTCGTTTCGCTGGCGCGGAAGTCGCGCAAGTAATTCGTCGTATCGTATTCGGCCACCACCGACCAGCGCGGCAGCGCGGCAGGCGTCCAGCGCGCGCCGGCAAACACGCCATCCGGGCGTTTATGGGCATAGCCCAGGCTCGCTTCGATATTCTTGCTGGCGCCAAAAGTCTTGGTGGCAACCACATATTGTCCCTTGAACAGCTCGGTACCGAACAGATCCGTCATGCCGACGGCGACAGACGGCATCCACTGCGTTTCCGTCCACAGGCGCAATTTACCGTCGACGACTTTATCCTTGTAGCGGCCATAGCCGCTGCCATATTCACCGGGCACGTTGGTAAAACCAGGAATGCCCGATATCGACACATAACGTCCCGTCATTTGCAGGAAAGGCAGGATATTCGCCGTGGCCCATAACTGGCCATACGGGCTGTCGTAGCTGTAGCCGACGCTGAAGGTGCCGTCCGTTTCCACCACGGCGCTGGGCATATTGATATAGCCGGACTGGCCACCATGATTCGGCGTCGCGGCCATCACCGAAGGCGCGCCAAGCACCAGACAGCCACACCAGGTATATTTGATTGATTTTCTGAGTACGCTTAACAAATCCGGCTACCTAAAATATCCTGCACCTGGAATTCCTGAGAATGTATTCAGAAAATCAATGAGCTTGGGGAAACGTGAATGAAACGAAAAAAGGCCAACCAACGGGCATCTTGCAATGCCACGCGTCAGTTCGCCACTAAAACTGGGCACGCCCGGGCAGCAGATCGTTGCTCAACCATGCCTCAGGAATGTATGTCACGGAATTCTAACATTGTTTTCTTGTAGCAAATGCTTAACTTGTTTCCCTTGCGCCACACTTGCCCATGCGGCGCAGACACCGCCTGCGGCACTGCGGCAGGCGGGAATCGTTACTTCAAACTGCCAAATACTTTGCCGATAATCTTGCTGCCATACGCAAGCGGATTACTGCGGATGGCTTTTTCTTCCTCGCCGATCATCAGGTACAGGCCGTCAAGCGCACGCTCCGTGACATAGCCTTCCACCGTCGATTGCTGCTGCGGCACCAGTCCCGTCTTGCCGATCTGGCTCATGGTGCTGTTGTATTTGCCGGCCAGGCCGGAACGGTCGGTCACGGATTTCACGATGGGCAAAAATTTGACGGCCAGCGGTGCCGAGGTCTTCTGGCGGAAAAAGTCCGTCACCGAAGTGTCGCCACCGGACAGGATATTTTTCGCATCGCTCACGCTCATCGACTTGACCGCATCGAGCAGCAAGGGCTTGGCCATGGGCACGGCAGACTCGGCGGCACGGTTCATCGCCACCACCAGGTCGTCCAGCTGCTGGCCGCGGCCCGTCATTTTCAGCAAGGGCCTGGCTTGCTCCAGGATGCCGGGCAGCTTGATCTTGACCTTATCGTTGTTCAGGAAACCATTTTCGATGCCCAACTTGGCAACGGCGGCGGACGAACCGGCTTCCAGCGCCGCCTTCAAGCCATTGCTGGCATCCTGGTTGCTGAGGGCATCCAGGGGACCGGCGGCGCGTGCGCCGGACGACAGCAACGCCAGCACACACAGGATGGCGGCAGGACGGCCAGGGAACAGGTTCAGGCGCATGGTTTTCCTTTTCTAAAGAATGTACAGACCACCTTCTTCTGGAACCTTAGCACATCAAAACCGCAAATACCGCAGCAATTTTTTGCGTCCAGGGGAAACAAGGGGCGCCACAGATGGCGAAGGGAAAGGACTATACAGTAGCTGCTGTTGTATCCGCGCACGCTAACGCCCGCGGTGTGGTTCAGCCTGCTATCGCCGCCAGTTGTTCGCGCACCCGCGCCAGATCCGTCTCGCGCATGCGCGCCGCCGTCTGGCGCAAGGATTTTTCCGCGCCGGCCACGCCGGCCGCCGCCGCCATCGACAGCCAGATATAGGCCTGCTGCAAATCGAGCGGGCCACCCTGGCCGCTGGCCGCCATCAAGCCCAGATTCATTTGCGCCCGCGCGTGGCCCTGGCGTGCGGCCAGCGCATACCAGTCCCAGGCGGCGGCATAATCCTGCGGCACATCCTGGCCATTGTCATGCCGCAGGCCCAGCGCGAACTGGGCCAGGCTGTGGCCCTGCGCGGCGGCGCGGCAGTAGCAGGCGCAGGCCAGTTGGCTGTCGGGCGCAGGACCATCGTCGCGGTCGTGCAACACGCCCTGCATGTATTGCGCCGGCGCGTAATCCTGCTCGGCGGCACGGCGGTACCACTCCAGCGCCAGCGACAGATCCTGCGGCACGCCCTGGCCATGCTCATAGCGCAAGCCCAGGTCGAACTGCGCCCGCACGTGTCCCTGGTCGGCCGCCTTGCGGTACCAGAAGATGGCTTCCTGCGCATCAGCAGGCATGCCCTGCCCATGCTCATGCAACAGTCCCAGCTGATACTGCGCGGCGGGAAAGCCCTGCTCTGCCGCCTGGCGGTAGAAGACCTGCGCCCGGGTATAGTCCTGCGCGCCATGCTCATGGTGCAGGCCCAGGTTGTGCTGGGCCGCCGCATGTCCCTGGCCGGCCGCCTTCACGTACCACGCGAGTGCCGCCTGTTTATCGCAGGGCACGCCCTGGCCATTGTCGTAGATCAGGCCCAGGTTGAACTGCGAACTGGCGTGGCCCTGCTCGGCGGCGCGCCGGTACCAGGCGATCGCCTGCCTGCTGTCCTGCGGCAGCACGTCGCCATTTTCATAGCGCAGCGCCAGGTTGAACTGGGCCGGCGCATAGCCCTGCTCGGCCGCCTTGCGCATCCAGGCCATCGCCTGCTGGCGGTCCTGCCGCACGCCCTGGCCATTGTCGTAGCGCAGGCCCAGGTTGAACTGCGCCCGCGCATACCCCTGTTCGGCCGCCTTGCGGTACCAATTGATGGCTTGCACGAAGTCCTGCGGCACGCCTTTGCCGTTGTCATACATCATGCCCAGATTGTTTTGCGCGCCCGCGTCGCCCTGTTCCGCCGCGCGGCTGAACCACAGCATGGCTAGCCCGCTATCTTGCGCGAGGCCCTGGCCCTTGGCATACATCCAGCCCAGGTTGTACTGCGCCGCCGCGTAGCCCTGCTCGGCCGCCTGCTGGTACCAGTGCGCCGCCTGCGCAAAATCCTGCGCCACGCCCTGCCCCTTCTGGCACATCACGCCCAGGTTGTATTGCGCATGCTCGAACCCCTGCGCGGCGGCCAGGCCATACCAGTGCAGCGCCAGCGCATAGCTTTGTTCGATGCCCTGTCCATTGAAATACATGAAGCCCAGGCCGTGCTGGGCGTTCGCATTGCCCTTCTCGGCCAGCCCTTTCAGGCGCAGGTAATCAGCCGTGTAATGAGCAGCCGCGGAATGAGCAGCCGTGTGGCGGGGAGCGGCAAGCGGCACGGTCAAGCCTCGATGGCCAGCGTTGGCGACAGCGCGGGAGCCGCATCGGCGATCAGGCGGTTCTGCTCCTGCAGCACGCCGATGAAGCTGCCCAGCGAAATGGGCCGGTGGTACAGATAGCCCTGCATCGTGGTGCAGCCCTTGTCCTGCAGATAGCGCGCCTGGCCTTCCGTTTCCACACCTTCGGCGATCAGGTGCAGACCCAGGCCGCGCGCGATCGAGATGATGGCCAGGATGACGGGATAGTGTCCGTGCTCGTCGTGGATCTCCTTCACGAACGACTGGTCGATCTTGATGGTG
This sequence comes from Janthinobacterium sp. JF4, assembly GCF_059617925.1. Classification (NCBI taxonomy): domain Bacteria; kingdom Pseudomonadati; phylum Pseudomonadota; class Betaproteobacteria; order Burkholderiales; family Oxalobacteraceae; genus Janthinobacterium; species Janthinobacterium sp. JF4. The sequence goes on from NZ_JCAQAV010000047.1 coordinate 19,346, forward strand.
TGGATGGGGAAGCGGTGCAGGTACGACAGCGAGGAATAGCCGGTGCCGAAATCGTCGATGGCGACCGACACGCCCAGCTGGCACAGCTTGTTCAGCTGCTCGATCGCATACTGCGGGTTGCGGATGCAGATGTTTTCCGTGATCTCCACTTCGATCTTTTCCGGCGCGATGCCATAGCGCGTCAGCGCGCCGCGCATCTTCTCGAAAAAGTCGCCCCGGTCCAGGTATTGCGGCGACAAATTGAGCGACAGGCGCACGGCTTCGCCGCCAGCCGCGTTCCACTGCACCAGGTCGCGGCACAGGGCGCCCAGCATCCAGTCCGAGATCGGCAGCATCAAGCCGTTTTCCTCGGCGAACGGCAAAAATTCGCCGGCCGTCAGCAAGCCGCGCTGCGGGTGATTCCAGCGCATCAGGCCTTCGGCGCCGACGATGCGGCCCGTCATCACGTCCACCTGCGGCTGGTAATACATCTCCAGCTGGTTCAGCTCCAGCGCCTTGCGCAGGCTTTGCTCGAGCGCGATCTTCTGGTGCGACACATCGAGCATGGACTCGTGATAAAAACTGTGGCCGTTCTTGCCCAGTGCCTTGACCTGGTACATGGCGATGTCGGCGTGGCGCAGCAGCTCGTCGATGGTCTCGCCGTCGCCCGGATAGATGGCGATGCCGATGGAGGCCGAAATATGCACCTGGTTGCCATCGAGGTCGAAGGGCTGGTGCAGGCATTCGAGGAACTTGTCGGCGATCAGGCGCGCATCCTGGCGGTCGCGCAGTTCCGGCAGCACGATGGTGAATTCATCGCCGCCCTGGCGCGCCAGGGTATCGCCGCGGCGCAAACAATCCTTCAGGCGCAGCGCCACCTGCTGCAGCAACTCGTCGCCCTTGACGTGGCCCAGGGTATCGTTGACCAATTTAAAACGATCGAGGTCGATGAACATCACGGCCAGTTCCGTCAGCTTGCGCCGCGCCTGGATCACGGCCAGCCCCAGGCGGTCCTTGAACAGCATGCGGTTCGGCAGGTCCGTCAGGATGTCGTGATAGGCCTGGTAAGAGATGACTTCCTCGGCGCGCTTGCGGTCGGTGATGTCGCGCGCCACGCCGTAAGTGCCGAAGCATTCCTGCTTCTTCGCTTCGTGATCGTGGCTGTGCATGCCGATCGAATTGAGCGGGATCGTCATCAGCGTGTTGTTGAAGGTGCGGTCGCTGCCGCTGCCGCTATGGCACTTCAGGCGCAGTTCCACATTGCGCGAAGCGCGCTCGTCGAGGCGGCGCTCATTGAAGGCATAGCGCGCCCGCTCCTGGTCCTCGTCGTGCACGAGGATGGAATAATGGCTGCCGATCAGCTCTTCGCGGCTAAAGCCCAGCAACTGGTGCACCCTGTCGTTGATGAAGGTGATGCGGCCTTCGTGGTTCAGCGTATAGATGATGTCGGGCGAGCTGTCGACCAGGTAGCGGTACATCTTTTCCGAGTTTTCCAGCTGCAGCGCGATGCGCTCGTTCTCCAGCGCCAGCTTGCGCTTCTGCAGCGCGTTCTCCACCGTCTTGAGCAGCTCCTCGCGGCTGTAGGGCTTGCGCAGATAATCGTAGGCGCCCCGTTTCAGGGCGCCGATGGCCGCCTCGATGCCGACGTCGCCGCTCATGACGATCACGTCGCCCTCGATGCCGCGCCGGTTGATATGGTCCATGATTTCATGGCCGCTCATATCGGGCAGGCGCAAGTCCAGCAGGATCAGGTCGAAGCGCAGTTTCGACAACTGCGCCAGCGCCTCGCTGCCGCAGGTGGCCGTGTGCAGCTGGTAGCCGCGGTCCTTCAGCAATTCGTGGAGGGAAGCGAGCAGGCGGGGCTCGTCGTCGACCAGCAGGATGCGCGGGCTGTTTTCCAGGTCAAATGGAATGGCGGAGGAGTTCATGGACGTTACGAAGACAAGGCGGTATTGCCCGGCGCGGGCAGCGCGGCCGCAGCGCTCGCCGGCATGGGAACGGGCAGCAGAATTTCAAACGACGTGCCGGACTTGCCGCTGCGGCAGCCGATCACGCCATGCAGGCGGGTGACCAGGTCATGCACGATGGACAAACCCAGGCCGTGATGCGCGCCTTCCTTGCTGCTGCGCACAGGGGAAAACAGATGGGCCAGCACTTCGGACGCCAGGCCGGCGCCATTGTCGCTGACGCACAGCTCCAGATACAGGCGGCGGTCGCGGTTGACGTGGCCACGGTTCGCCACTTCGATGCGCCCGCCATCGGGCAAGGCTTCGACGGCGTTTTTCAGCAGGTTGAGCAGGATTTGCTTGAGCATGTCGGCATCGGCCTCCACCTCGCATGGCGCGTCCTGCATGCGCGTGACCACCTCGATCTTCGGCGGCAGGAAGTCGGTGGCGCGGAACAGGCGCAGCACATCGTCGACCACGCGCGCGCAATCGGTCACGCCGCTGGCCGCCGCTGGCTGCAGATCGGCCAGGCCGCTGATCAAGTGGCCGACGCGGTCGATTTCCTCGTTCAGGATAGCCATCTCGCCCCTGACCGGCTCCTGTTTCTCCAGCTTGTGATCGAGCACGCTCAGGTAATTCTTGATGATGGACAGCGGGTTATTCACTTCATGCACGACGCGGCGCGAGGCGGCGCGGTATTCCTCGGCCACGTGATCGAGCTGGCGCCGCGCCAGGCCGCGCGCGCTGATGGCCGCTTCCAGCGCCGTGGCGGCCTGGTTGGCATACGCGCGCAGGAAACCCTCGCGCTTCTGGCAAGCGGGAATCTGCCACGCCGCCACGCCGCCAATGAGCACACCGAGGCTGCGCTGGCCCGCCGCCAAAGGCAGGCAGACCAGGCTGTCCGTGCCGAGAATGCGGAACAGCTGTTCCTCGACGATGCCCAGCGCCGGCATGTCGCGTTTCAGGAACGCCGGCTGGCACTCCAGCGCCGAGGCGGCCAGAGGCCCGCCCTTGGCCAGTGGGACCGAGAACCCGGCCAGGCGCTGCTGATGTTCGCCCGCCGCCACGCCGACGAGCGCATGGCCGGTGGGGTTTTGCAGCAGGATCACGGCGGTGTCGAAATCGAACAGGATGCGGGCCGAGCGGGTGATGGCGTCGAGCAGGCTGCTTTCTCCCTGCTGGCGGGCGAAGGTCTGACCCATTTCGGACACCAGCACCATGTTGCGCACTTCGTCGGAAAGACGCTGCTGCACCGGATCGACGGGCGGCGGCGCATACGCGGGCGGCGTGGCGACATCGTCCGCGCCGGCCAGGTCGATGCCCAGGTGCTGCGCGGCCTGTGCCACCTGGCGCGCCACGCTGCCGGACAGATCTTCCAGTACCTCGACGTCCAGCGCGCACAGGCTTGCCGCCTGCGTGACCGACGCCGCATCGTCCGCATGGAAGCACAGCAGGTGTGCCAGGCGCACGATGCGAATCAAGGGATGGCTCGCTTCCAGGCGCGCCAGCGGTTCATGGTGATACAGCACGCTGTCGGCCAGGAAGGAATCGAGCTGCCAGCGCTCGATCAGCCAGGCGCCCGCTTCGGCATGCGTGATCTGCAAGGTGCGCTGCTCCACCGCGCACAGGGCGGCATCGTCGCGCGCCGTGAAATTGAACGCGTACTCCTTCGGCGCCGTGGCCAGCAAGGCCAGGCGGCCCACGTTGTGCAGCAAGCCTGCCAGATACGCTTCCTCGACGTGCGGATAGGCCATGGCCTTGGCCAGCGCGCGCGCCATGACGGCGGCCGACAGCGAACTTTTCCAGAAGGCGCGCAAATCCGTGCTGCCGGAATGGGGAAAGCTGTTGAAGGTCTGGAACACGGACTCGCTGATGACCAGGGTCTTGATCATGTCCGTGCCCAGAGAGACGAGCGATTGCTCCAGGCTGACGACCTTGCTCTGGCGATGGTAGGCCGAGCTGTTGGCCACGCCGAGGATCTTGCTGGTCATGCCGGCATCCTTGGCGATCAGGGCGGCCAGCTCCGGCATGCCGGCGTCGTCGGCCTGCAGGTGGGCGATCAGCTTGATGAGGATCTGCGGCATGGCCGGCAGGCGGGCAATCAGCAGGCGATTGCGAATATCTTGATCAGATTGATGCATCGTATCAGGCATTGCCGGTTCGAAAAGGAAGAGCGCTCAGCAGCGAAGCGCGGCCACGTTCAGAGGAATCCTCCACTCCTGTAACCTAAAAAATTATTGCCTGAGAGGATGCCGGGAAAAAAGTCATCTTATCATAAGCGCCGGATATTACTTGCAATATAGAAAATTAAGTTGAAATAAATCCAGCGTTCCGCCATGGAAACTTATGCCTTGAAGGAACCCAGCAAACGGTGGCGGAAGCGCCGCGATATCAGCCACAGGGCCAGCGCCAGGCCCGCAAACGCCAGCTGTCCCGAGGCCAGCCACAGCACGGAACCGGACAGCAGCGGCGAGATCACGCCGGCCACCACGGCGCCGAGCATGGTGCTGGCAAACGACTGGCACGAGGCCACCGTGCCGCGGATGTGCGGGAACAGATCGAGCGCCAGCAGGGTCGCGCCCGGCCCCACCAGCGACATGCCGAAAGTGTAAAAGAACAGGGGCAGCACCGACCAGGGCAACGATGGCGGCAGGAACAGGTGATACACGACATTGACGCTGGCAGCGCACAGCAGGAAGGCGAAGCCGATGCCGATCTGGCGCGCGAAGGTGACCTTGCCGGCGATGCGGTTGGCCGCCGCGGCGCCCATGAAGATGCCGCTCACGCAGGGAATGAACAGCCAGCCGAATTGCGATGGCCCCAGGCCCAGCTGCTTGGGCAGCATTTCCGGCGCGGCCGTGATGAACAGGAACAGGCCCGCAAAATTGAGGGCGACGATGCCGGCCTTGATGTGGAACAGGGGCGAGCGCAGGATCTGGCCATAGCTCGACGCCAGGAAGCGGGGATTGAACGGCTGGCGTTTTTCCATCGGCAGGGTTTCCGGCAGGCGCCAGTAACAGAACGCCAGCAGCACCACCGTGTAAAAGGCGAGGAACAGGAAGATCGAGCGCCAGTCGAACCAGATGACGATCCAGCCGCCGAGAATCGGCGCCACGGCCGGGGCGATGGAAAAGATCATCGTCACCAGCGACAGCAGGCGCGCCGCCGCCGCATCGGCATACAGGTCGCGGATGATGGCGCGGCTGATCACCACGCCGGCACCGGCCGAAACGCCCTGCATGATGCGGAAGAACCACAGATAGTGCACCGTGTGCGCCGAGGCGCAACCGAGCGAGCCGATGGCAAACATCAGCAGTGACACGAGGATGACGTTGCGCCGGCCGAAGGCATCCGAGATCGCGCCATGCCACAGCACCATGCCGGCAAAGGCCAGCATGTAGAACGTCAGCGACTGCTGCACTTCCAGCGGCGACGCCTGCAGCGACCCCTGGATCGCGCCAAACGCGGGCAGATACGTGTCGATCGACAGGGGCCCCAGCATCGACAGCCCGGCCAGCATCATCGCCAGCGCACCGCGGCTCAGCGGCGCCATGTGGCTCGGCGTGGGAGGCGGAACGGGGGTAACCGGGTCGGGCGGCACATCGGCCGGAGGGGTGGGAAACATGGCGGGTCCAAAGTGGCGCGCGGACCAATTTCAGTCCGCGCGCGGGGTTACTGCATTTTTCAGCGCGTAAAACACCTGAGAAAACCGTAGCGAGCGGCCGCCAATTGTGGCCGAGAAGCGCAACCGTACAAAAGTACGGTGAGCATCGCAAGCCGCAAGTGGCAACGCGCAGCAGGTTTAATCAGATGTTTTTCGGTTTGGCTTCTTCTCTGCGGTTGTACCCGGCGACCATATCGAAGCGGAACAGACGGCATTCCAGCGCGCCGTTGAAGAATGGCGTCTTGCGCGCTTCTTTCAAACGCAGCAGCTTGGGCAGGCCCAGGTCGGCCGTGAAGAGGAACACGGTCCAGCCGGCGAAGCGCTGCTTCAGGGTCGTGCCCATGGCCGAATAGAAGGAGGTCGACAATTCATCTTCCGGGATGGTGCTGTCGCCGCGCACGCCGATACGCTCGCCGTACGGCGGGTTGGTCAGCATGATGCCCGGCACCTCGCTTGGCGGCTTGACTTCCTGCGCCTCGATCTGTTTCAAGGGCACCTCGAAGCGCACGCCGGCGCAACGCAGGTTGTGGCGCGTCATGGCCACCATGTCGCCCGAGATGTCGCTGCCGAAAATGGTCGGTTCGGCCGGCAGCGGATTGACCTTGATGGCGTTCTTCATGGCATTCCACGGCGCTGGATCAAAGTCGTGGAAGTTTTCAAATGCGAACTGGCGCGAGGCGCCCGGAGGAATCCCCTGCAGCATCTGCGCCGCTTCGGCCAGGATGGTGCCGGAACCGCACATCGGGTCGAACAGCACCATGCCCGGCTTCCAGCCCGACACGCGCAGCAGGCCGGCGGCCAGGTTTTCGCGCAGCGGCGCGTCGCCCGTCTCTTCGCGCCAGCCGCGCTTGAACAAAGCTTCGCCCGAGGTGTCGAGGTAGACGGTGAAGGTGTGCGCGTCGAGGAAGCCGACGATGCGCATGTCCGGCGTCTTGGTGTTGACCGATGGACGCTCGTTGAACTGGTCGCGGAAGCGGTCGCAGATCGCATCCTTGATTTTCAAGGTCGTGAATTCCAGGCTGCGCAGCGGCGATTTCACGGCCGTGACGTCGACGCGGATCGTGTGGTGCACGCCGAACCAGTCTTCCCAGGATTGCGCCAGGGTCAGGTCATAGATATCGTTTTCCGTCTTGTAGCCGGAATGGGCCATGCGCATCAACACGCGCGAAGCGATGCGCGAATGCAGGTTGATGCGGTAGGAGTCCAGCAGGTCGCCCGAGCAGTGTACGCCGCCCGGCACCTGGTTGTGGACCTTCATGGTCGCACTATCCTGGGCGATCTCGCCCAGTTCCTCGGCCAGCGCCGCTTCCATGCCGCGCGGGCATGGGCAAAAATATGAAGCCATGATTAGGATACCTTTTATCCGTTGAAAAACAATTAACTAAAAATTTCAAAACTTGTCGGATTACGCGCGCAGCGCTAATCCGACCTACAACTTCTCCAGCGCGCGCTCGACAAAATCGAGGCGGTCCTGGCCCCAGTACCCTTCGCCATCGACGATGTACCACGGCGAGCCGAACACGGAAGCGGCGGTGGCCGCTTCCGTGTTGGCGTCGTATTCGGCCTGCACGCTGGCCGTTTCCGACGTTTTCAGCAACTGGCGGCCATCGAAACCGGCGTCAAACGCGATCTGCACCAGGGTTTCCTCGTCGCCGATGTTGCGCTCTTCGGCCCACAGGCCGCGCATGATGGCGTGCGCCAGGTTCAGCGAGGCTTCCACGCCGTGCGCCAGGCGCGTGGCGATGATCAGCTTGGCCGACGCTTCCGGCGACACGGGGAAGAACTTCGGCTGCAAGGTCAATGGCACTTGCAAAAAGGCCGACCAGCGCGCCAGTTCCGCCAGGCGATACGCCTGGCGCTGCGGTGCGCGCTTGGCCAGCGGCAGGCCGCCCGAAACGCTGAAGACCTTGCCCAGGTCGAAGGGGCGCACGTCGATCTGCGCGCCCGTCTTCGCGGCGATGGCCATCAGGCGCGCGTGGCCCAGGTAGGTCCATGGCGAGTGGGGCGCGAAGAAATACTGCACGACTTTGCTCTGGCTTGCACTCATCTCGACTCCCTTAGAAAGGCTTGACCACGACCAGCACGACGACGGCCAGCAGCATCACCACCGGCACTTCATTAAACCAGCGGAACCAGGTATGGCTGCGCTTGTTGACGCCTTTTTCAAACTTGCGCAGGATGGAACCGCAAGCGTGGTGATAGCCGAGCAGCAGCACCACGAACGTCAGCTTGGCGTGCATCCAGCCCGGCATCTTCATGCGGCCTTCGCCCCCGCCGTACAGCATCCACATCAACGCCAGCCCCAGCACCATGGCTGGCAGCGCCAGCAGCGACATGAAGCGGTACAGCTTGCGCGCCATCAGCAGCAGGCGCTCGGTCGCCACCGTTTCCGTCTCCATCGCCAGGTTCACGAAGATGCGCGGCAAATAAAACAGGCCGGCAAACCAGGACATGACGAAGATGATGTGGAAGGCTTTGGTCCAGAGAAAGAGCATGGGGTTCCCAGTGTCAGAGGTATCGAAAAAGGAGAGCGCGGGCCGCCTTGTGGGCCGCCCGCGAAGAGACTATTTACGGACTTCGCCGTGGCCAAAGACCACGTACTTGAGCGAGGTCAGGCCTTCCAGTCCCACCGGGCCGCGCGCGTGCAGCTTGTCGTTCGAGATGCCGATCTCGGCGCCCAGGCCATATTCAAAGCCGTCGGCAAAACGCGTCGACGCGTTCACCATCACCGAGGCGGAATCGACTTCGCGCAGGAAGCGCAGCGCATCGCTGTAGTCTTCCGTGATGATGGACTCCGTGTGCTTCGATGAATACTGGTTGATGTGGTCCATCGCTTCGTCGATGCCGTCGACCACTTTCACCGACAGGATCGCGGCCAGGTATTCGGTGGACCAGTCTTCCTCGGTGGCGGGCACCAGGTGCGGATAAGCGGCGGCGGCCAGGATCGCATGGCTTTCCGGATCGGCGCGCAGTTCCACCTGCTTGGTCAAATACAGTTCGGCCAGCTGCGGCAGCACGGTGGCGGCGATGGCGCGCGACACCAGCAGGGTTTCCATGGTGTTGCAGGTGCCGTAGCGGTGGCACTTCGCGTTGAAGCCGATATCGATCGCCTTTTTGATATCGGCCTTGGCGTCGATGTAGACGTGGCAGATGCCGTCGAGGTGCTTGATCATCGGCACGGTCGCTTCTGCCATCAGGCGCGCGATCAGGCCCTTGCCGCCGCGCGGCACGATGACGTCCACGTACTGCGGCATGGTGATCAGGGCGCCGACGGCGGCGCGGTCGGTGGTGTCGATGACTTGCACGGCATCGGCCGGCAGGCCTGCTCCCAGCAAGCCCTCCGCCACCAGCTTGGCCAGCGCGCGGTTGCAGTGAATCGCTTCCGAGCCGCCGCGCAAGATCGTCGCGTTGCCGCTCTTGATGCACAGGCCGGCCGCGTCCACCGTCACGTTCGGACGCGCTTCATAGATGATGCCGATGACGCCCAGCGGCACGCGCATCTGGCCCACCTGGATGCCCGTCGGACGGAATTTCATGTTCGAGATTTCACCGATCGGGTCGGCCAGCGAGACGATCTGCGTCAAGCCTTCGACCATGGTGGCAATGGCGGCGTCGGACAGGGTCAGGCGGTCGAGCATGGCCGGCGCCAGGCCGGCGGCGGCGGCCGCGTCGAGGTCGCGCTGGTTGGCCGCGCGCAGCAGATCGGCATCGCGCACGATGGCGGCGGCGATCAGGCTCAAGGCACGGTTGCGCGTGGCGCTGTCGGCACGCGCCATGGCGCGCGAGGCGGCGCGCGCGCGCACGCCCACGTCCTGCATATATTGATTGATGTCCATGCTCGTATCCATATAGTAAAAACCTAACCTCGGGCGATCTTCAGGCCCAGTTGCAGCATGGCATCCCAGGCATCGCCCGCATAGCCCTTGGCGCGCAAGCCCTTGATCATCTTGTCCACCTGCGCCGCCTGCTGCAGCGCCGCTTCCAGCACGGGCAGCGAAATGCGCCGCAGGGCCGGCTCCATCATCCGCTCGCGCGGCCCCCAGATACGGTACTCCTTCAGCAGCGCGCCCAATGGCCGCCCTTGCGCCATGCCGGCCTTCAATTTTAACAGCGTGCGGATTTCTTCGGAGACGGCCCACAAGACCAGCGGCAGCGCCTCGCCCTCGCCCTTCAAGCCTTCGAGCATGCGCACCAGGCGCGCCGGATCGCCGGCCAGCATGGCTTCGGACAGCTTGAAGACATCGTAGCGGGCCACGTTCAGCACCGCGTCCTGCACTTGCTCATACGTCAGCTTGCCCGCGGCATGCAGCAAGCCCAGTTTCTGGATTTCCTGGTGCGCCGCCAGCAAGTTGCCTTCCACCCGTTCGGCGATGAAGTCGATGCTGGCCCGTTCGGCGCTTTGCCCCTGCGCCGACAGGCGCTGGGATATCCAGGCAGGCAACTGCGCCCGCTCCACATTCGGAATGTCGATATACACAGCCGCCTGCTGCAGGCTGGCGACCCAGGCCGCCTTCTGCGTGGCCCAATCCAGTTTGGGCAAGGTGATCAGGGTCAGGTTGTCGGGACTGAGGTTTTTCGCATAGCTTTGCAGCGCCGCGCCGCCATCCTTGCCCGGCTTGCCGGTGGGGATGCGCAGCTCGATCAGTTTCTTGTCCCCGAACAGCGACAGCTCCTGGTTCGCCGCCAGCAGTTCACCCCACTTGAAGCTGCGCTCCACGGTCAGCACGTCGCGCTCGGAGTAACCCTGCGCGCGCGCCGCGCGGCGGATCTTGTCGGCCGCTTCCAGCGCCAGCAAGTGTTCGTCGCTGGTGATCACATACAGCTGCGCCAGCGGCTTGGCCACATGCCCATCGAGCGCGTCTATCCGCAATTGCATGGCGTCCCCGTTACTGCTGCGCGGCTGCCGGCGCGACCGGCGTCACGGGCGCCACCGACATGGCCGGCAGCACCGGCTTGATGGCGGCCAGGCGGCGCATGATCTGCTGCACCAGGTCGTTGCGCATGTCGCGATACAACGCCGCTTCCTCGGTTTCCTTGGCCAACACCTGCGATTCGTCGAAGGTGATCGGGCGCACCAGGCTGATGGTCGTCGGTGCCAGCAACTGGTTGCCGGCCTTGTCCACCACGCGGAAATTGATCGAATAGCCGAGTTGGTACTCTTGCACGCGGCCATTTTTATTCAGCGACAAAATGGTCTTGGTACGATTCCTCTCCGGGTCGCTGAGCACTTCAAGGACAGCGTCGGCGCCATCCTTGGTGCTGACCACCTCCGTGCTGCCAATGGCGCGGATATAGCGCTTCAGGCCGATGGCCAACGGCGACGTGTCGGGCAAGCCGATGTACATCGTCGCGAACGGCAGCATGAAACTGCCGTTCGAACCGCGCAAATGAAAGCCGCAGGCCGACAGCAAAACAGTCAGGCCCAACGCCAGCACGGCACGGCGGCCCAGCAGCGATACTTGAGAGGAAGTCGTCATGATTACACCACGATGCTGATTAACTTGCCTGGCACGACGATGATCTTCTTCGGCGTGGTCTCGACGTACTTCCGCACACTTTCGCACGCCAGCACGGCCGCTTCGATGCTGGCCTTGTCCGCATCCTTGGCTACCGTGATCGAGCCGCGCAGCTTGCCGTTCACCTGGATCATCATCTCGATCTCGGACTGCTCCAGCGCTTGCGGGTCGACTTGCGGCCACGGCGCGTTGAGCAGGTCGCCGTGCACGCCAGCGTAGCCCAGTTCCTGCCACAGCACGTGGGTGATGTGCGGCGCGACGGGATTGAGCAAGCGCAGGAAGATGGAAAAGCCTTCGGCGATCAGCGCTTTCGACTGCGCGCTGTCATCGAGCTTGGCCGATTCCAGCGTGTTGAGCATCTTCATGCAGGCCGACACCACGGTGTTGTACTGGATGCGCTTCAAGTCGTAATCGGCTTGCTGCAGCAGCTTGTGCAATTCGCGGCGCAGGTTTTTCTGCGCGTCGCCCGTGGCCGGTGCGGCGCCGCCAGCCAGTGCGGCCTGGATCGTCGCCGACTGGGCGTAGCCGAAGTTCCACACGCGGCGCAGGAAGCGGTTCGCGCCTTCGACGCCGCTGCCCGACCATTCCAGCGTCTGTTCCGGCGGCGAAGCGAACATGGTGAACAGACGGGCCGTGTCGGCGCCGTACTGCTCGATCTGCGCTTGCGGGTCGATGCCGTTGTTCTTCGACTTCGACATTTTTTCCGTGCCGCCGATTTCCACCGGCTGGCCGTCGGCCACCAGGACGGCGCTTTGCGGACGGCCCTTGTCATCCAGAGACAGGCGCACGTCGTCCGGGTTGAACCAGGTGGTCTTGCCCACCGCGTCCTTGCGATAGTAGGTTTCGTTGAGCACCATGCCTTGCGTCAGCAGGTTGACGAATGGCTCGTCGAACTTGACCAGGCCGAAGTCGCGCATGATCTTGGTCCAGAAGCGCGCATACAGCAAGTGCATGACGGCGTGTTCGATGCCGCCGATGTACTGGTCCATCGGCATCCAGTAATCGTTGCGCGCGTCGACCATGGCGTCGTTCGAGCCTGGCGAGGTATAGCGCATGTAGTACCACGACGAATCGACGAAGGTGTCCATGGTGTCCGTCTCGCGGCGCGCCGGCTTGCCGCACTGCGGGCAGTCGCACTGCAAAAAGGCTTCATATTTGTTCAGCGGATTGCCCGTGCCGTCCGGCACGCAGTCTTCCGGCAGCACCACCGGCAAGTCTTTTTCCGGTACCGGCACCACGCCGCACTCAAGACAATGGATCATCGGGATCGGCGTGCCCCAGTAGCGCTGGCGCGAAATGCCCCAGTCGCGCAGGCGGAAGGTGGTTTTCTTTTCGCCCAGGCCAAGTTCTGCCAGGTCGGCGGCCACGGCATCGACGGCGGACGCGAAATGCAGGCCGTCGTACTTGCCGGAAGCGATGCAAACACCATCCTTGCTGCCATACGATTCCTGCCAGGCGTCTGTCGAGAATTCCTGGCCCTTGACTTCGATGACTTGCTTGATCGGCAGGTCGTATTTCTTGGCAAAGCCGAAATCGCGCTCGTCGTGCGCCGGCACGCCCATCACGGCGCCATCGCCGTAGGTGATCAGCACGTAGTTGCCGACCCACACTTCCACTTGCGCGCCCGTCAACGGATGGGTGACGAACAGGCCCGTCGGCATGCCCTTCTTCTCCATCGTTGCCATGTCCGCTTCGATCACGGAACCGAGTTTGCATTCGGCGTTGAAAGCGGCCAGCGCAGGATTGCTTTGCGCGGCGTGGATGGCCAGCGGGTGCTCGGCGGCCACGGCGCAGAAGGTCACGCCCATGACGGTGTCCGGACGTGTAGTAAACACATACAGCTTGCCGTCGCCGATCAGGGCGCCTTCGGCATCCTTGATTGCATGCGGGAAGGCGAAGCGCACGCCCGTCGACTTGCCGATCCAGTTGGTCTGCATGATGCGCACGCGCTCGGGCCAGCCCGGCAGTTTGTCATCCACATAGGCCAGCAATTCTTCCGCGTAATCGGTGATGCGCGCGTAGTACATGGGGATTTCGCGCTTTTCGATCAGCGCGCCCGAACGCCAGCCGCGGCCATCGACGACTTGTTCGTTGGCCAGCACGGTCTGGTCGATCGGGTCCCAGTTCACGGTACCGGTTTTCTTGTAGATGATGCCTTTTTCCAGCATCTTGAGGAACATCCACTGGTTCCATTTGTAGTATTCGGGCTTGCAGGCAGTCATTTCGCGCGACCAGTCGATGGCCAGGCCCATCGACTCCATCTGCTGCTTCATGTGGGCGATGTTCGAATACGTCCATTGCGCGGGCGGCACGTTGTTGGCCATGGCCGCGTTTTCCGCCGGCATGCCGAATGCATCCCAGCCCATCGGCATGAGCACGTTGTAGCCGTTCATGCGCAGGTAGCGGTACATCACGTCATTGATCGTATAGTTGCGCACGTGACCCATGTGCAGCTTGCCCGAAGGGTAAGGCAGCATCGAGCAGGCAAAATACTTGCCTTTTGGGAAACGCGGGTCGTGTTCGACGGCTTTATAGGCGTCGATCGCCTTCCAGTGCGATTGGGCGGCTTGTTCGACGTCGGCGGGACTATATTTATCTTGCATGATGTGCGGCCAATAGTGGATATGAACCGAGCATTATACTGGTTGTCGCCGCCCGATAGCGCGGCGCGCTGGCGGCCCGGGCTCGCATATTTTGGCCGGCGCACAATTATGCTGTGTAATATATACACAATCTTGTTCTTTGCATCAAATCCGGCCATGATCGTCTACCAGGAATATCTGCCCCTCCCCGCCCTGCGGCCCTGGCTGGACTGCGTCTGGACGTGCCGCGTGCAAACAGGCGCCACGCCCCTGACGCACCAGGTCTTGCCAGACAATTGCATCGACATCCTGTGCCAGGACCAGCAGGATGCCAGCTTTGCCGTGGGCATGATGACGGCGCCGATCAGCGTCGTCAGCCAGGGCCTGGTGCAGACGGTGGCGGCCCGCTTCAAGCCGGGCGCGGCGGCGCGCTTCTTTCAGCTGCCCTTGTGCGAGCTCAGCGATGGCCGCACGGGATTGCAGCAGCTGTGGGGCCGCGAACTGGCGGCGCGCCTGGGGGACGCCCTGTGGAGCGAGCCCTTGTCCACTGCGCAAAGAGTTTCCATTTTGCAAGATTATCTGCTGCTGCGCCTGCGCACCGCGCCGCCACGGCGCCAAGCGGGCGCGGCCGAGCATGCCATCGCGGCCATCGAGGCAGCATCCGGCCAGGTGCGCGTGGATGGCCTGGCGCGGCAACTGGGCGTGTCGCGCCAGCACATGGCGCTGCAATTTCGCCAGCAAGTGGGCATCAGCCCGAAGCTGTTTGCCCGCATCTGCCGCTTTCGCGCCGCCAGCCAGGGACTGAAAAGTCTGGCTGGACAGCCGGACTGGGCGCAAGTCGCCGTGCAATTTGGCTATTTCGACCAGTCGCACCTGATCCACGACTTCCAGGATTTCGCCCGCAGCTCGCCCGAGGCGTGGTTCATGCGCCGCCACCATTGAGACCTTCCATTTTTCCAATCGCGCGCCGCACGCCGGTGGCATGATGGCGTCACGCATTTCAACCAACAGGAGCAGAACATGATCAAGGGCTTGCGCACCGTCACCTATCCCGTCCCCGACCTCGACAAGGCCAAGGCCTGGTACAGCCAGGTATTCAATACCACGCCGTACTTCGACCAGCCGTTCTATGTCGGCTTTGCCATCGGCGGCTTCGAACTTGGGCTGATGCCCGGTGGCGAACCGGGCACGCAGGGCAGCGTGACGTACTGGGGCGTGGACGGCATCGAACAGGAAGTCGAACGCATCGTTGCGCTGGGCGGCAGCCTGCACCATCCGATCACGGACGTGGGCGACGGCATCCGCACGGTGGAATTGCTCGACCCGTTCGGCAACCAGATCGGCCTCATCGACAATCCCCATTTCGATACGGCCAAGGTGATGTAAGTTGCCTTAAGCGGCTTCGCCTTGCAGCCATGCGCGCAATTGCTGCAGGGCCGTCTTTTCATGCGCCGTTTCGGGCGTGATCAGGTAATACGCACGCTGGCCGCGCAGTGGGCGCTCGCAGACGATGCGCAGTTCGCCGCGCGCCAGTTCCGCTTCGACCAGCATGCGCGGCAGCAAGACCGCCCCTTGTCCTTGCACGGCCGCCATGGCCAGCATGGAAAACAGTTCATAGCGGGCGCCATAGTGCGCCCCATCGCGCCCCTCTCCCTCGACCTGCATGGCGTCAAACCATTGGCGCCAGGCGCCCGGGCGCGTACTTTGTTGCAACAAGGTCAGTTCCAATACATCCTGCGGCTGCCAGACGCTGCGCGCCGCCAGCAGGCGCGGGCTGGCGACGGGCACGATTTCTTCATGCATGAGCAAGGTGGCGCGCGTGCCGGGCCAGCGCGCCAGCTGCTCGGGCGTGCCCGCGTACAGGGCGCCATCGTATTCCGTATCGGCAAACATGAACGGTTTCGTGTAGGCATCGATATGCACGACGATATCGGGGTGCAAGTCCGCCAGCGAAGACAGCCGTGGCATCAGCCAGCGCGTGGCAAACGTGGGCACCGAGGCCAGCTGCAAGGCGCCGCCACCGCCCTGGCGCGCCATGGTGTCGAGCGTGTCGCGCTCCAGGCCATCGAGGCGGGCGGCGATCTGCCGCGCATACGCGGCGCCTGCGCTGGTCAGCAGCACGCCATGACGGGTGCGCTGGAACAGTTGCACGCCAAGAAAGCTTTCCAGGGAGGATATCTGGCGCGACACGGCGCTTTGCGTCAACGACAGTTCGCGCGCCGCATGCGTGTAGCTCTGGTGCCGCGCGGCCGCCTCGAAACAATTGAGCGCCTGCAGCATCGGGATTTTGCGTGACATGGGGTATCCGGCCGGTGAAAGACCCCTAGTATGCCGCAAGATATGCGTAGCACGCATGTCTGGGTGCGAAAAAATCGTTTGCGCAAGGCTAGGCAAGAATCTAACATGAGCCATATTCAATCTTGCGCCGATCACCGGCGCTCACCTGCGAGGCCTGTGATGAGCAAAACCGTATTCGACTGGAATTCCCCCCTGCTGCTGGAAGAACAACTGACAGGCGACGAACGCGCCGTGCTGGAAGCGGCCCGCGACTATTGCCAGGGCAGCCTGGTGCCAAGGGTCCTCGAATCGTTCCGCCATGGCCGCACGGACGCGGCCATCTTCCGCGAAATGGGCGAGCTGGGCTTGCTGGGCACGACCATTCCCGAAGAGTACGGCGGCGCCGGCCTGAACTACGTCTGCTACGGCCTGGCCGCGCGCGAAGTCGAGCGCGTCGATTCCGGCTACCGTTCGATGATGAGCGTGCAATCGTCCTTGGTGATGGTGCCGATCAACGCCTTCGGCAACGAGGAAACCAAACAGAAATACCTGCCGAAACTGGCGACGGGCGAGTACATCGGCTGCTTCGGCCTGACGGAACCGAACCACGGCTCCGACCCTGGCAGCATGGTGACGCGCGCGCGCAAGGTCCCGGGCGGCTACAGCCTGTCCGGCGCCAAGATGTGGATCACCAACAGCCCCATCGCCGACGTGTTCGTCGTCTGGGCCAAGGATGATGAAGGCGCGATCCGCGGCTTCGTGCTGGAAAAAGGCTGGAAAGGCCTGTCGGCGCCCGAGATCCACGGCAAGGTCGGCTTGCGCACCAGCATCACCGGCGAAATCGTCATGGATGAAGTATTTTGCCCGGAAGAAAATGCCTTCCCCGACGTGCGCGGCCTGAAGGGCCCATTTACATGCCTGAACAGCGCCCGCTACGGCATCGCCTGGGGCGCGCTGGGCGCGGCCGAAGACTGCTACCTGAAGGCGCGCCAGTACACGATGGACCGCCAGCAATTTGGCCGCCCGTTGGCAGCGAACCAGCTGGTGCAAAAGAAACTGGCCGACATGTTGACGGAAATCACCATGGGCTTGCAAGGCTGTTTGCGCCTGGGCCGCATGAAGGATGAAGGCTCGCCCGCCGTGGAAATCACCTCCATCATGAAACGCAACAGCTGCGGCAAGGCGCTCGACATCGCCCGCATGGCGCGCGACATGATGGGTGGCAATGGTATTTCCGACGAATTCGGCGTGATCCGCCACCTGGTCAACCTGGAAGTGGTCAACACCTATGAAGGCACGCACGATGTGCACGCGCTGATCATTGGCCGCGCCATCACCGGCATCGCCGCCTTCAGCAACTGATGGACGCCTTGGCTTCCACCTTCGCCTCCGCCCTGCGGCCCGCGCCGCTGACCGGTTTGCGCGTGCTCGATCTGTCGCGCGTGCTGGCCGGCCCGTGGGCCGGACAAATGCTGGCCGACCTGGGCGCCGACGTGGTCAAGGTTGAACAGCCGGGCCGCGGCGACGACACGCGCTCCTGGGGTCCGCCGTACCTGAAAGACGAGGACGGCCGCGATACGGCAGAGGCCGCCTATTTCCAGTGCGCCAACCGCAACAAGCGTTCCTTGTGCATCGACCTGGCCGCCCCCGAAGGGCAGGCCCTGGTGCGCAAGCTGGCTGCCGAATCGGACGTGCTGCTGGAAAATTTCAAAGTGAACGGCCTGCAGCAATATGGTTTGGACGCGGCCAGCTTGCTGGCACTCAATCCGCGCCTTGTCTACTGCTCCATCACGGGCTTTGGCCAGGATGGGCCGTACGCGGCGCGCGCCGGCTATGACTTTTTGATCCAGGGCATGGGCGGCCTGATGAGCATCACGGGCGTACCCGATGGCCAGCCGGGCGCCGGGCCGCAAAAAGTGGGCGTGGCGCAGACGGACATCCTGACGGGCCTGTACGCCACCATCGCCGTACAGGCGGCGCTGGCCGAACGGGAGCGCTCGGGCCTGGGCCAGCATATCGACCTGGCCTTGCTCGACGTGCAAGTAGCGGCGCTGGGCAACCAGGCCGCCAACTACCTGTGCGGCGGAAAAGTGCCCCAGCGCATGGGCAATGCGCATCCGAACATCGTGCCATATCAAGACTTTCCCACGGCCGATGGCGACATGATTCTGGCGATCGGCAACGACGGGCAATTCTCGCGCTTCTGCGCCGTCGCCGGCCACCCGGAATGGGCGCAGGATGAGCGGTTCATGAGCAATCCGCAGCGCGTGGCGCACCGAGCGATCCTGATCCCCTTGATGCGCCAGACCACGGTCATGCGCACGACGGCCGAGTGGATCAGCGCCTTCGAGGCGCAAGCCGTGCCGTGCGGCCCCGTCAACCGCATCGACCAGGTCTTTGCCGACCCGCAAGTGGTGGCGCGTGGCTTGAAAGTGGAGATGCCGCATCCGACGGCGGGCAAGGTGGCGCTGGTAGCCAATCCCGTGCGCCTGTCAGCTTCGCCGGTGCAATACCGCTTGCCGCCGCCATTGCTGGGGCAGCATACGCAGGAAGTGCTGCAGCAGTGGCTGGGATTGGAGAGTGGGGAGATTGACGGCTTGCGTGAGCGCAAGGTCGTGTAAATGTTGGTCGTCTGGACGTAGATACTGTTATCCCCGTCAAGCGGCGTGCAAGGTCGGATCAAATATTTTTC
>NZ_JCAQAV010000048.1:0-37001 GCF_059617925.1 Janthinobacterium sp. JF4
AACGTTATTGAAAGCAACGCTGGGAGCGTTCCCACATCTGACGGTGACATAGCCTCAAAAATACGCCGAGGACGCAATACAGAGCAGTGACACTGTCATTCGCGCGATACCAAGTCCGTACAGCGACAGAGACGAGGCGATGGCACGCGCCTATCTGCCTACCGCTTTTGCTCCGGTTCTTGCTTTCCGGTGCACGGCGCAAGCGGCGAAACGGGCATGTTGCGCTTTATCCACAACGCGCCGCCGATGGAAGCGGAACGCGACAGCTTCGCCACGATTGCGCAACTGGCCCTGATCCGCGACTACGTGATCGAATCGTCCGCCCGCTTCATCGAGCACGACTCGCCGCCCTTGCCTGGCGCCAATCCGCCGACCACGCGCGAAATGGAGTGCCTGCAGTGGATCATGGCGGGCAAGTCCTCGTGGGAAATTTCGCGCATCCTGCTGCGTTCCGAAGGCGCCATCAATTTCCATGCCTCCAATGCGAAGAAGAAATTCAATGTACAGGCACGCCAGCAAGCCGTCCTCAAGGCCATCAAGGCCGGCTTCCTGGTTCCCTGCGAAGGCGGTGGCGACATGACTATCGTTTGGTAGCAAGATGGACTGCGTGCATTCTTACGATGCCAGCATTGATGAACGCCTCCATCAGCGATGCAGCAAGCGGCACGCTGCCAAAGGAGGCAAATCTGTCGTACTCATCTGCGGCTCGCTGGCGGCGGCGCGCCGCTGCAAGACCTGCCGTACCCGCTCCACCAGCAATGCCAGCGCTTCGGCGCCGAAGTCGGCGCCATTGGCGATCTCGATGACATCTGCCGCTTCGTCCGGACGCAAGCCTTGCCCGGCGCAGCGCTCCGTCTGGCAGGCGAGAACGGCCATGTCCGCATCGGAAGGGTCCGTACCGGCTCGCGCCCGCGCAGCCAGACGCGATGCCAGCACCGGCAACGGCGCATCGACGTGCAGCAGCAGGAACGGCACCTGGCTGCGGCGCGCCAACGCGCGAAAGGCCTGGCGCCGCCGGCGTTCCAGGAAAGTGGCGTCGACCACCATCACGAACCCGGCTGCCAGCCCTTGTTGCGCGAGCCGCGCCAGGCGCCGGTACGTCGCGGCATTGGCGGCCTGGTCATACATGTCCTGCGCAGCGCCGGTGGCGGCACGGCCGGAAAACAGCCGCTTGCGCTCGACATCCGAGCGCACCCGCAGTACCTCCAGCGGCTCGACCAGCGCATTGCTCAGCCATGACTTGCCGCTGCCGGCCAGCCCACAGGCAATCAGCAGCGCCGGCGCGGCGGGGGCGGTGCAGGCATGGGCGAAGGCCAGATAGCGCTGCGCCTGCAGCAATGCCGCAGAGCGTCCGCGCCTGCCACCCAGGGAGCGCAACAGGAACACCTTGCAGCGCACCAGCGCCCGCTGCACCCGGTAATACGGTAGCAGCGCCAGGCTGCCGTAGTCGCCGCAACGCTCGAGATAATCGTTCAGCAAGCGGGCTGCCAGGCCCCGGCTCCCCTGGCATTGCAGGTCCATCCAGGCAAAGGCCAGATCCTGCGCCACGTCGATCCAGCGCAATGCCGTGTTAAATTCTATGCCGTCAAACACGCGCACCTGGCCGGCCACGGTCAGGATGTTGCCGCAATGCAAATCCCCATGGCATTCGCGCACCCAGCCCTCAGCCTTGCGCCGTGCAAATACCGGCGCCAGGGCTTGCTCCTGCTGTGTCAGCCAGGCCGCAATCTCGTCGAGCATGGCCCGCTGGCGCGTGTCGTCGAGCACGGCGGCAATGCCGGCCACATCCTCTTGGGTGCGGGCAACGATCAATGCGCCATTGCCCCAGGGCGACTGGGGTGTCGCCCGCGCGGCGCCGGCATGAAAATCCGCCAGCAACAGCGCCAGGGCGCTGACTTCATCCGCGCCAAGCTGGCCGGCATTCAGGCGCGCCTGCCACAGGGCGGACTGGTCAAAGCGACGCATGCGCACGGCATACTCGAGTACCGGCCCCTCGCCGTCGATGGAGGGACATGCCCGCGTGCCGGTGATGCTCGCTAGGCCCAGGTACAACTCCGGTGCCAGGCGCCGATTCAAGCGCAACTCTTCCTCGCACGCATACCGCCGTGCCGACAAGGTACTGTAATCGAGCACGTCGCGCTGCAGGGCCTTCTTGAACTTGTAGGCCAGGTCGCCCACCAGCATGATGCGTGAAATATCGGTGACGATGAGCCGCACCCGCGCATCCTCGCTGTCGAGGCGATGCGCCAGGCGGTGCAATAGTCTGGTCTGCCGCGAGACCTCGTGCTTCTCGATGCCTTGCGTGCTATCAGGCCACTGATGCTCGCATTGCGGCACAGGCATCGGCCCCTGGGCAAGCAGCGGCAACGCGCCCTTCCGCCCTGCCGCGCGGCCACCGGCACACACGGGGGCAGGCTGCGCGGCCGCGTTCTGCCGGACAGCATGGATGGCGCCATTCACGTGGGAAGGCAGCCGTCTTTTCCAGCGCACTTCAGCCGCAGGGGCTGCTGGCGCCAGGGCGATGCGGTTCTCGATGCCGCGCACCCCATACAAGGCAGACACCGCTTCCTCGGCCCGCTTGCGCTGATAGTTCCATCCCAGCGTCCCTTCCAGCCGCAGCACGCCGTCCTGCGCCGCCACCGTGATGGCATCGGCGGAGCTGGGCAATTGCGCCTTGACGGCAGCCGCCGCCGCGCGCGCAAGGTCCGCATCCGAGCGCTGCTGCCCCAGGAGCGCCACTTCGATCTTGTTGAGCACGCCAGCCACCCCGGCCACTCCCGTGGCACAACGCCCGGCCCGTATCTTGCCGACGAAATCATGCACGCGCCCCGACAAGGTAACGACGCCGTGATGCACGGACACCGCGATGGAAGGTGGCCCCATCCGGGCAACACAACTGAGCTCATGCTCCACGTTCCGCCTTACTTCCGCGTCATTCAACATGCTTTCCTCCGCAGTCCGGCCGCAGCGCGCACACGGCCTCTTCCTGCCGTGCACCGCCTGTCCGGCAATGATCCTAGCATGGCCACGCCGCCAGAAAATATGATCTGGATCAATGCTTTCCTGGCGCCAGTTACCTGTGCCACGAATTGAAGGCCGGCTTGACCTAGATCAGTCGGCGCTCCTTACAAGCGACGCTGAAACAGGTATCGTGAGTCTTTTCTGGAGCCCACCATGTACAAGACCATCCTCATGTATGCCGACCAGTTTTCCGGTTTCGAACGGCGCCTGCAAGTGGCAGCGGCGCTCGCCAGCGAAGCCGACTCCCATCTGATAGGAACGGTGGCCAGCGGCGGGCCGCAACTCGATTACCTGGTCTACGGGGCGGTCACGCTGGCGCCGCCCCCGCCCATCGATTGCGAGCCCTTGCGCGAGGCGGCGCGGGAACAGCTGATCCGCTTCGATGAGCGCTGCCGCCAGCTCGGCGTCGCCTCGTACGAAACCCGTTTTCAAGATAGCAGCGCGGCCGATGCGCTGATACTGCAGTCGATTTACTGCGATCTGGTCATCACCGGCCAGAGCGACCTGAGCGACCGGTCGCTCATCTGGTCGACCCGCCTGCCCGCGTATCTCGCCCTGCACAGCGCGCGGCCCTTGCTGGTCATACCCGATGGCAATGGCCCGCTCACCATCCCCGGCCGCTCCATCGTCATTGGCTGGAACGCCACTGCCGAGTCCAGCCGCGCGGTCGCTGGCGCGCTGCCGCTGCTGGTGCGGGCGCAGCGCGTGCAGATCATCGTGCTCAATGCGCGCCAGTATTATGGGCGGCACGGACAGGAGCCCGGAGCCGACCTGGCCACCTACCTGGCGCGCCATGGCGTGCGCGCGGAAGTCAGTTGCAGCGAAACGACAGAAGAATGCGGTACGGCACTGTGCCAGCTGGCTCAGGACAGCGGCGCGGACCTGATCGTGGCAGGAGCATTCGGTCGCAGCCGCTTCCAGGAATGGGTGCTCGGCGGGACCACGCACAGCCTGCTGAGCCAGTCACGCCTGCCGCTATTGCTCGGTCATTGAGCGGCATCGCCGGCCGCTTGGGCGCTGCTGACGCCGTGGTGCAGGCGGCAAGCGCTTTCTTATCTACCAGGAGCACGTTCATGATCACCGACAACGACATCAAGACGCAAGTCGAACAGGAATTGCTGTGGGATGCACGCATTAATCCCAGCCACATCGGCGTCTCGGTCAACGACCGTGTCGTCACGCTATCGGGCTTTGTGCATGCCTACAGCCACAAGCTGCACGCCGAGCGCGACGCGCAATGTCTCGCCGGCGTACTGGGCGTGGCCAACGACATCGAGGTGCGCCCCCACTCGCGGCTGGACGCGGAAATCGCCCACGATGCCATTGCCGCCATCGCCCTGCAACTGCCCGTGTCGTCGAAAACGATCAAGGTCGTCGTCGAGCACGGCCATGTCAGGCTGGAAGGCACGGTAGACTGGAATTACCAGCGCGAGCACGCCCAACTGGCACTGCGCCATGTGCATGGCATACGCAGCATCGAGAGCGCCATCGAGATCAGCCACAAGGCCATCCCGGCCGATATCAAGGCGCGCATCCAGGCGGCCCTGAAGCGCAGCGCCCTGATCGAGGCCAGCGGCATCAAGGTCGAGGCGGATGGCGATGCAGTGACTTTGAGCGGCAAGGTGCGTTCCTGGACTGAACGCGACGAGGTCGAGCGCGCGGTCTGGATGGCGCCAGGCATCACCGCCGTCACGAACGAGCTTCAGGTTGGCAGCTGAAACGTCCGCGCCCATGGCGTGCTTGATCGGACACCAGTATTGCTCGGCGCGCCCGCCGCTTCGCGGACACAGGCGCATTGCGTGAAGGAGTTACCATGATGCCGCTGAACTCGTCCCACCGCCAGTTCATTGCCGATGTCCTCGCTGCCACGCCGGACATGGCCCTGGCCACCGTGCGTCCGGATGGCTATCCTCAGACGACGGTGGTCAGTTACGTGCACGACGACCTCACGCTGTACTGCTGCATCGGCCTGAACAGCCAGAAAGCGCACAATATCCGCCAGCACGACAAGGTCTCGCTGGCCATTACGCCCGCCTACCAGGACTGGCAGCATATCCGCGGCCTGTCGATGGCGGGCACGGCTGCCCTGGTCGACAATGCCAGCGAAAACGACCAGGTGGCCGACCTGATGCTGTTTCGCTTTCCGCAGCTGCGCGACGCCATGGGGGCCAGCACGGCCGCGCCGTGGCCGGGCCTCGTCTTCGTGCGCATCAAGCCGCATGTCATTTCCTTGCTGAACTATGAACTGGGCTTCGGCCACACCGAATTACTTGCCGTCAGCTGAAACCTGGTAGGCCCCAGGCCTTCCCGATTATTGCTGCACTTGATACGCATCAATTCCCTGCCTTCCGCTGCGGATACCGGCCGCTACACTGACGGCGTGACTGCGTTTCCTGCAGCAGAACCTGCGTGCCGCGCCACGCCAACGCCGGAGAGCCAACATGCCCGACATTCACCTCAAATGTGCCAACCTGCTCAGTTCCGGCAGCAGCTTGCTCGATCACTGCAATGCAATGGCCCAGCACACGCTCGACAATGGCGCCGACGCCGCGCGCCTGACCCTGCATTACCTGCAGGACTTGTCACAGGCCAACATGAACACGCTGCTGCAGCGCGTACAACAGAAAGGCGTCGCCCATCTGTACGAGTTTGATCCGGCCAGTTTGAAAGCGCAATGTGCGCTGGGCGATGATTACCGCGCCAATCTGTTCGCCATCCTGCTGGACATGCAACGGAGCATGGTGGAAGGCGGCAGTTCATCCCTGTATGACGGCTATAAACAGTGGCAGAAAATCGGTTCGCCCTAGACAGGTGCGGCAGGCACATCCCTGCCGTCCCGCTATTCAGGAGTAGCGCGGTGGCGCTGCGGCCGCCAGCGGATAGCCCAGCGATTGCGCCAGCATCACGTGGTGTCCCTCCGGCAAGCCCATGGCTGCGGCCAGTTCTCCCGGGTCAAACCAGCCACGCGACACCACCGCCAGGCCCTCTGCGGCGCAAAACAGGTAGACGTTCTGGCTGATATGGCCGGCATCGAGGGCGGCAAACAGCAATTGCCTGGCCTGCTCCTCGGGCGGCATCCGCGACAAATTGGCGACGTACAGCAGGTTGACGGGCGCCGTCGCCACGAAATCCTGCTTCCCCGTCACGGCCCGGATATCGACGGCGCTCAGTTGCCGCAATGACGGTGCAAGCGGATCATACCGGTACAGGCCGCTGGACATGGCGACATACATGTCAATTTCCTGCGCATTGCAGACGGATGGCGCCGTCCGATGGCCCGTGTTGGGGCGGTTGCAGCCATCGGCGGCCCACAGCAGGCGCGACAGCCGATACCAGGACAGCTCGCGCTCGCTGAATTCGCGCTGCGACTGGCGCAATTTCAACACCTCGATGAAGGCCATGCCCAAGGCGCTGATATCGGCATCGAGTTCGAACGTACCCGGCCCCATCAACGGCAAAGGTTCGCTTGTCAGTGCATTTTTCTTCACGTCCCCTCCATTGCCTGAAAATCGGCTGGCCATCGTTCCCTTAACTGATCTGCAGGCGCTTCGCACTGCCTCCGACCAGCTTGGGCAGCTCCAGATCCAGCACGCCGTCACGGTATCTGGCGGTGGACTTGTCGGTATCGATGTCCTGTCCCAGCGAGAAACTGCGGAAATACTGTCCCGTATAGCGCTCGCGGCGCACCACCTTCTGACCGTTGCCTTCTTCGTGTTCCTGCCTCGATTCGGCCGAGATCGAAACGCGGTTGCCGTCGATATCGACCGAAATGTCGTCCACCTGAAAGCCTGGCAATTCAGCCTTGATCAGGTAAGCATGCTCGCTTTCCGTGACGTCGAGCCGAATCGGTGACGGTCTGGAAAAGTCCTTGAGCGCATCCTTGAAACCCATATCCTTGAAGAAATCATCCATGCTGCGCAAGGGATCGAACCTTGCAATGTCGCTGAGCGGATCAAAATGCGTCATATGGTGTGCCATCTCTCTGCCTCCTGAAATAGTCGATGCCGCAAGTGAAAGCCGGGCAGCGGCAACCGTGTACCCACACTCACTATAAAGGGCCAGCTTGCGCCTGTCTGCTTGAAAAATGATCGATATCAAGAGCGCCGGCAATCGGCAGACATGCGCCTCATGACTGGACAACCGCCATCGCGGATGGCACAGCGGCTGCGCAACACTATTCGGGCACGCTATTGATACAGATCATGGCAAGCGGTGGCTGCTTGCCTGTAGTGTGAAAGGCAGTTCCCCCCCTAAAACAGGAGCATGGCCATGATTGCCGATATGAAACCTGTTGGCAGCCTGCTGCGCGGCACCCTGCTCGCCCTGAGCCGGACCGCTAGCGGCGGGAGCATGCGGCGGTTTCCCCTGGCTATCTTGGTGCACAGGCCGCTGGTTTGCGCGCCATGGCATGCGAGGACGTGATGCATAACGACGCTATAACTGCCGCCAGCGGGACTCACCAAGCGCGCCTGCTGCCCGATGACGCCGCCGTCGGGCAGCGCCAGTGGATCAGGCGCAATGCCAGCCTGTATCAATCTGGCGATCCCGTCCTTGACTGTGTGTTTTTCATACACGCCGGCAGTTTCAAGCACTATCGCACGGATGAGACGGGAGCAAGAAAAATCACCTGTTTCCCCGCGCGCGGGGATTTCCTTGCGCTCGACAGCATTGGCCTTGACAGACATGCCTGTACCGCCGTGGCGCTGGAAGACAGTGAAGTGTATGCGATCAGCTGCGCCATTCTGCGCCAGCAGCTGACCATATTGCAGCGCCTGCTCGCCCTGAGCATTCGGGAAATGCGCACAAGCACAGTGCAACTGCATCACGCCACGGCCGAGCAGCGGATGGCCGCCTTTCTGCTCGACCGGGCCAAACGGCACAGCAGGCTGGAAGGCACGCCGCCACGCTATCGCCTGCCCATGTCGCGTTGCGACATCGGCAACCACTTGCACCTGTCGCCGGAAAGCGTCAGCCGGGTCATGCATCAATTCAAGCAGGCCGGCCTCATCTTGCTGGAAAACCGCGACATCGCGCTCCTCGACGCAAGCGCATTGGAAACGATCGCCACTGCCGCGCACCCCGCATCAGCGCATGCTGGCCAGCATGCCCTTGCCACCAGCCACACTTCGGAGCGCTAGCCATGTACGATACCTCCAGTTCGGCCAGCGATGCGGCCTCTCCTCTTCCCTGCTGCGAATGCGGCGCGCGCGGCGTATGCTTGCCAGCAGACATGAGCGACGCGGATTGCGCCAGGGTCAGCGGCCTGGTGCTGCAGCAGCATCGCCTGGTGCGGGGAGATGCCTTGCAAGGTGTCAATGAACCGGTGCACGGTCGCTGGTACGCCATTCGCAGCGGCCAGTTCAAGTCCTTTCAGGCAGACCCGCATGGCAAACCGTGCATTACCAGGTTCGCCAGTGCAGGCGACCTGCTGGGACTCGACAGCCTCGACCTTGATCGCTACACCGACTCAACGACGGCGCTCTGCGATAGCACGGTGTGCGAGTTTTCCTATCCACAATTCATCGAAGCCGCACGGCACTTTCCTGGCCTTGCGCGCGCGCTGGAATGCCGGCTGAGCATGCAACTGGCGCAACAGCAGGCGCTGGCCCTGCTGGTGCGGTGTGATTATGCGGAACAGAAATTCGCGCAGTTCCTGTCGCACCAGGCCTGGAAAGGCAGCTACCAGGACGATCAGGTGCCTGAATTGCACCTGGCCTTGTCGCGCAAGGAAATTGCCGACTACCTGGACCTGACGCATGCCACCGTCACGCGCATGATCTCGCGCCTGCAGGGACTCGGCATCATCGGCGTCAGATATCGTCAGCTTCGCCTGCTCGACCGCCCTGGCCTGCATCAGATTGCCGCAGGGCAGCATCCTTCATCGAAAGGAGGCGCGAGCACGGCAAGCGACCATGCCGCGCATCAGCCGGCATTGCAGACCATGCCAGGCATACATTTGCTAGCGCCAGAATGATCTGGATCATGGTTTCTCTGCAGTATCAGCGTCACACTGGACGTTCCACAACAAGTTCGAGGAGAGCACCATGTTCAAGCACATACTGGTTCCAACGGATGGTTCGCCCACCTCGAGGCCTGCGCTGCTGTCGGCCATCGCGCTGGCGCGCTCGTGCGGCGCGCGCATTACCGCGCTGCATGTGGTGCCGGATTTTCACGTCCTCAGCCGTGATACGGAGATGCTGGAGGCGACCCGCGCAACGTATCTGGAAGAAAGCATGGAGAACGGCAAGAAAGTGCTCGATTTCGTCTGCGGGCAGGCGCGCGAAGCCGGCGTCGAATGCGGCACCTTCCTGACGCGCTCCGATCATCCCCACGAAAAAATACTTGAGACGGCCGAGGCAAACGGCTGCGACCTGATCGCCATGGGGACGCATAGCAAGTTCGGCTTGAAAGGCGTGCTGCTGGGCAGCGAAACACACAAGGTCCTCGTGCACAGCCCTCTGCCGGTACTGGTCTTTCGCGCCGCCTGAGCGCGGGCGCAAGCCTTGTCCAGTTCCGGCCAGGCCGGCGCTTACCCCGCCTCGCCGACCGTGACGAGATTATCCTGCGCCTGTGCATAGGCAAGCGCATACGCGAGTTCGCCGGGGGAGCCTGCATGCAAGGTGAACAGCGGTTGCCCCACCGCCACCAGCGTGCCCAGCGGCGCATGAAACACCATGCCTGCCGCCGGCGTCTTGGGCGCGCCGGCCAGCTTGGCTGTCCGGGCGAGCAGGCGGTTGTCGATGGCCATGACCGTGCCGGCGTGCAGCGCGCACAATGGCTGCGTAAAGGCGGCGCGCGGCGGCTCGCGCATCCCGCCCTGGGCGGCGCAGATGGCCTGAAACTTGCGCCATGCGGCGCCACTGTCCAGGGCAGCGGCGGCCATGGCCATGCCGGCGCCCTGGGACGCCTTGCCGGCAAGCTCCAGCAAGCCTGCGGCCAGCACCAGGGCCCGCCGGCGCAAGTCATCCGGCGCACCGTCATGATTTTGCAACACGGCCAGCACGTCGCGCGCTTCGAGCGCCGGACCGATGCCCCGGCCAACGGGCTGCGCGCCATCGCTCATCTGCACGCGCAGCGTCATGCCCAGGCTGCGGGCAACCTCCACCAGGCGCGCGGCCAGGCTTGCTGCGGCCTCGGGCGAGCGGACCTTGGCAGTACGCCCCACGGGCATGTCGATCAGCACATGCGTGGCGCCCGCCGACGCTTTCTTCGACAGGATGGACGCGACCAGCAAGCCGTCGCTGTCGAGACCCAGCGGCCGCTCCACGCGGATGAGCAAGTCATCCACCGGGCTCAGCGACACCGCCCCGCCCCAGGCGATGCAGCCGCCCTCCTGCTCCACCACGCGATGCATCTGCGGCGCCGTCAATTCGACGGGCGCCAGGGTTTCCATCGTGTCGGCCGTCCCCGCCGGCGATGTGATGGCCCGCGAGGACGTCTTGGGTATCAGCAAGCCACAGGCGGCAACGATCGGCACCACCAGCAGCGTGGTGCGGTTGCCCGGCAAGCCGCCGATGCAATGCTTGTCCGCCACGACAGGGGCATCCCACTGCAGGCGCTGCCCGGCATGCACCATGGCCATGGTCAATGCCGCCGTTTCGGCCAGGTCAAGCCGGCTTCCCGAGCACGCCGTGATGAGCGTCGCCAGTTCGATGTCCGAATACGCGCCAGCGGCGATGTCATTGATAATGGCCGTGATTGCTTCGTTGCCGAATGGACGGCCATAGATCTTGCCGCGCACGGCCGAGAACGATTCCACCGCCGGCGCATGGCCAACCTGCACCATCTGCCCATCGGCCTGTCCGAGTGCCGCCCAGGCGGCCTCCGACAGGCCGATTTCATCCATGCCGATCAGCGGGAAATGCACGACATTCAGGGTCGCGACGATCCTGCGCTCACCGCACCACAGTTCCAGCCGGGAACGCGCTTCGAAGCCTTCCGCCTTGCAGACGGGGCTATCGCTGCGGATATAGGCGATGGCTTCCTGGTAGGTATCGATGCCGAGGCGCCGCAAGCGCAACGCCGATGCGGCGACCGCCGTGCGCTGCAGGGACGGCGCACGGCGCATCATGTCAACGTCACTTCATCGCCATACGCGGGGACACTGCATTCCCAGCCAAGTTGCTCGCCGATGCGCCGCCGCAGCGCTTCGGCCGCATCCGGCTCGCCATGGGTGATGAAGGTATGGCGCGGCGCCTGGCGCAGTGGCGCCATCCAGGCAATCAATTCATCGCCATCGGCATGCGCGGACAGGTTGCTGATTTGTCGCACGGCGGCACGTACCGGCACATATGCGCCATGGATCTTGACGGCGTCAGCGCCAGCGACCAGCGTGGCGCCGCGCGTGCCGCCAGCCTGAAAACCGGCAAACAGGATGCTGTTGCGGCGGTCCGGCGCGAACGCCTTCAGATGGTGCAGCACGCGCCCGCCCGTCGCCATGCCGCTGGCGGCGATGATCACCATCGGCATGCGGCGCTGGTTCAACTCGATCGACTCCTGCGCACTGTTGACGATCGTCGCCGCATGCGACATGGCCTCGCACTGCGCCGGCGTCAGGCGGTGATCGTGCGGATGGCGGCGGTACAGCATGGTGGCATCCACCGCCATGGGGCTGTTCAGGTAAACGGGCAGCGCCGGGATGACGCCACGCTGCTTGAGCAGATGCACGTCATACAGTATCGTCTGCGCGCGTCCGACGGCAAAGGCGGGGATGATCGTGACGCCGCCGCGCGCGGCAGTCTCGCTGATGGTCTTGCCCAACAATTCGATGGCGTCGCTGGCGTCATGGCGCCGGTCGCCATAGGTCGATTCCACGATCAGATAGTCGGCCTGCGGCAAGGGTTCGGGCGGCGCCATGAGCACGTCGTTCGAACGCCCGAGGTCGCCGGAAAAGACCACCCGGATGCCCTCCCCCTGCAGCAGCACGCTGGCCGCGCCAAGGATATGCCCGGCGCGCTGCAGTTCCATGCGCAACGATGATCCGATGCCAAAGGGCTTGCCGAACGCCACGGGAGTGAGCTGTTCCAGCGCCCGCATGGCATCGGCCTCGGTGTACAGGGGCAATGCCGGATGGTGCTTGCTGAAGCCATGACGATTCGCGTACTCGGCCTCCTCCTCCAGCAGGCGGCCGCTATCGGGCAAAATGATGCGGCACAGGTCGCACGTCGCGGCACTCGCATAGATCCTGCCGCGAAAGCCATCGCGCACCAGCAGCGGCAGATAGCCGCTATGGTCCAGATGGGCATGTGTGAGCACGACCGCACTGATCTCGGCCGGCGCCAGTGGCAAACCCGCCCAGTTGCGCAAGCGCAACTGCTTATACCCCTGGAACAGGCCGCAATCGACCAGAATCCGCTCATTGCCGCTGGCAAGCAGATATTTCGAACCAGTGACCGTCCCCGTCGCCCCCAAAAACGTCAGTTTCATCATCGTCCCCCAGTCACCAGCACGACGTTCAGTCGCGACTGAACGTCCGGTCCCATGGCGCGCGCGTCACGCGGGTTCTCTCCCGATACAGCCGTGGGCAGCCTACAGCATGCCAAGTTCCAGCGCATAGCGGGTTAACTCGGCGTTGCATGCCATTTTCATCTTTTTCAGGATGCGCGCACGATAGCTCGTGACGGTATTCGGGCGCACATCCAGGGCCGCGCCGATCTGCACCAGCGACTGGCCGGCAGCGATGCGCTGGAACACTTGCAGTTCGCGCTCGGACAGGTTCTCATGCGCACGCACAGGCCCCTGTGCAAGTACCATTGCCAGACGGTCCCTCATCGCCGGGCTGACATATTTCCCTCCCGATGCCACCTTGCGCACGGCCTCGACAAGCACATCGGCCGAGACATCCTTGGTCAGGTAGCCAGATGCCCCCAGGCTGAGTGCCCGCAAGCCATAGATTTCTTCCGAATAATGACTCAGTATCATCAGCCCCATGCGCGGCCTGACCAGGCGCAAGGCTTGCAACAGTTGCAAGCCGCTTTTTCCCGGCATGGCAATGTCGATGAGGGCCACATCGAATTGCTCGTACATAATACGTTCGGTCGCGTCGTCAAAAGACGCCGCCTGGGCGCCAACGCAAATGTCCGCTGCCGTCCCAAGCATCAGCGACACGCCATTGCGCGCGATGGCATGGTCGTCCACCACTAGCACCCGAATGATTCCCGCTTCCATGAACGAGGTCCTGACGATCTCTTGCCCAGAGTGTAACGATGATTGCCGTGCATTGGATTCTGCGCCGAACGGCAAGCGGCGTCAACGGTTGGCGGCAGCAGCCGTGGCTGCGCGGCAGACAAAGCCCCTGCTTCCTCGCAAAGAATGCATGTAGGGCATCCCCTACTCAAAAGCTTGCGGAATTTGCTACGCAAGACCAGGGGTTAATCTTATATGCACCGTGCCCGGGCGCGCACATACTATTAAGCATGTAGTCAGAAACACAAAAAGTTGATGCAAACCATAAACAACAATAAGGGGACGCCATGAACACCCAACTCTCGACCAGTCAATCGTTGCAAGCGAAAAACTACACTAATGGCAACACCTGCGCGAAATGCAGTTCAAGGCTACGCTGCCTGCCATTCGGCCTGGATGAGCGTAGCGTCGCCCAGATCGATAGAATAATTGGCAAACGGCACTGGGTGGAGCGCAATGAGTTGCTGCTCAGGGTGGGCGAGCCTTTTCGTTGTCTGTACATTATTCACGGCGGCCAGTTCAAGACGTTCCGCGATAACGCACATGGCAAACAGCATGTGATGGGCTTTCACATGGCAGGCGAAATTCTGGGCATGAACGCCATCAGTACCGGCATTCATGACAGCAATGCGATGGCGTTCGAGGATAGCGAGGTGTGTGAAGTGCCCTTTGCCCAACTGCAGATACTATGCGCCAACATTCCAGCGCTACAACAACATTTCCACCGCCTGTTGAGCGAGGAAATCAATCGCGACCAGCGCGTCATGCGCTTCCTGGGCAGCTCTGCCGAGCAGCGCTTTGCCACCTTCCTGCTCGATCTGTCGAGCCGTTTCGCGGCCAGGGGCTACTCGCGCCATGCCTTCACGGTGCTGATGTCGCGTGAAGACATCGGCAACTATATAGGCTTGACGATGGAAAGCGTCAGTCGCCTGATGTCGAAGTTCCGCCGCCAGGGCTGGATCAGCACGTACGGCAAAGACCTGCGTATCCTCAATCATGGCGCCATCGAGGCGGTGGCAAACGGGGAGACCATGGAAACAGTGGCAAACATCAATGCACTCACGGAGCGGACCACGGCGCTACTGTCCTCCATCTCAAAGTCCGCAAGCCATGCCTGAACAGCGGCACATCCGCGCAACGCCGAAAACAACGGCGTTGCACCGGTGGCTATCCCCCTAGCCGCCAAGAATCGGCGGGCCGACGCCATGTTCTATGGCGAACCGCGTCAGCTGCACATTGTTCTTGGCGCGCGTCTTTTCCAACAGGCGCGACCGGTAAGTGCCCACGGTATTGATGCTCAAATGCAATATTTGTGCGATATCTGCCAGGTCTTCGCCGGCGGCAAGCAGCCGCAGGACTTCCAGCTCGCGGTCCGACAGTTTCTCGTGCCAGGCCGTCCTGCTGCCACTGATCATGTCAGCGAGATCTTCCGTCACCGCCGAGCTGATGTATTTCCCTCCCGCTGCAGCCTTGTATACCGCCTTCACCAGCAAGGATGCATTGCAGTTCTTGGTCAGATAGCCGGCGGCGCCGTATTGCAGGGCCCGTACAGCGTACACCGTCTCGGCATACATGGACAGCATCAGCACGGCAAGGCGTGGCTGCTCGCGGCGCAACTGCTTGAGCAACTGCAAGCCGTTCTGATCGGGCAGGCCGATGTCGACAATGGCAACGTCAAATGGCTGTCCCTGCAGCAGATACAAGGCCGCGCGGGCAGTTTCGGCCTCGGCCACGACTTCGATGCCGTCGTCCGTGCCCAGCATCAGCCGAATGCCGTTGCGGGCGACGACATGATCGTCCACCAGCAGCACCCTGATTTTTCCGCATCTCATGCGCCCCCCCGTATCGGCAACTGCAAGACCAGCAAGGTGCCATGCGCAACGGCCATGAAACGGATGTTTCCACCAAAATGCTGGGCACGCTCGCGCATGCCCGCCAGGCCCCAGGAGTTGGCCGTCAACAGGCTCTCGCAATCCATGCCCTTGCCATCGTCCTCCACTTCCATCCGGATCGCTGAGTAGGCATGGCTGACGCGCACGTCAACCCGCGTTGCCCCGGCATGGCGGACGACATTGGTTAACGCTTCCTGCAAGATACGGAACAAGGCGGTACTGCGCTCGGGGTCGATCTCCAGCAGAACAGTCTCAGGAAGAATGCGGGTGTGGCAGATGAGCCCCGCTCTGGCACAGACCTCTTCCGCGTGCCACTCCAGCGCCGCCCAGACGCCAAGCTGATCAAGCACGCTGGGCCGCAGCTCAGTGATCACCCTGCGTACGGCCGCGGTAGCGGTATCGAGCAAAGAACAGGCATCCTCAAGCCGAGGTTGCAACGTACCGCCACTACGCTGGTCATGTATCAGAGCAACGGAAAGGTGGGCCTTGACCCCAGTTAGTACGCTACCGAGTTCGTCGTGCATTTCCCTGGCAATGCGAATACGCTCCCCTTCCTTCACGCGCTCCTGATGGGCAATGAATTGGCGCAGTTGCTCATGCGACTGTTCCAGCGTTTCCAGTGCCAGCTTGCGCGCGCTGATATCTTCCACCATGCCCACATACTGCCGGGTGTGTCCGGCGGCACCGCACACCGTCGTGGCACTGAGTATGGCCCAGATGGCATGGCCATCCTTGTGCAGGTAGCGCTTTTCGATGCGATAGCTGCTGATCTCGCCGCTGCACAGGCGCCGCCCGAACTGCACGCTATTGGCAACGTCGTCGGGATGCGTCAGTGTCAGGCATCCCATCGCCAGCAGTTCCGGCCCCGTATAGCCGAGCATCTCGCACAGCGCCCGGTTCACGGTGACCCAGCGGCCTTGCATGTCAGCCATGATCATGCCAAGAGATGAGTTTTCAAATGCCCCGCGAAATCGCTCCTCGCTGGCATGCAGTTGCGCCGCCGCCACGGTGCGCTCGGTAATATCATTGAGTACCAACAACACGACGCCTGGCCCAAAATGCTCCTGGCAAAGTTTCGCTTCCACCATGGCTGAAAATACGTCGTCCACGCCCTTTTTCATGCGCAGTACGGCCGAACACGAAGCGTCGCGGTCCAGCAAACGCTGGCGCAGGAAGTGAAAAATATCCTGGTCATCCGGAAGAATGAAACGCGTGAACGGCTGGCCAGGCAGCATTTCCGGCGAAATGGCCAGCAATGCCGATGCGGTGAGATTCGACTGGATGATGATGCCGCGCGCGTCCATGCTGATGTAGCCGACGGGCGCCTGGTCATACAAGCGGTTATACAATTCGCCAGTATTCTTCAATGCAGCCTGGGCAGCGCGCAGCTCATCGTTCTGCATTTCCAGCTCGATCTCGCGCACACTCATCTCGCGATGGGTTGCTTGCAATGACGGGGGATAACGCTTGTGGAGTCGCACCCGCGACGATCCCTGTTCCAATTTTAACCGTTGCTCCGCATGCTGACGCAATGAGTTCCAATATTGCTCAGTCTGGAAAGGAACGGCAAAATGCTTTCTTCGCTTCGCGCACATAATTAGTTGAGCATACCCATCGTTAGCAAGTTGCCCTCCCCCCTGCAGCATCACATCTTGGCAAGGTTCGTGGATGGTGTGTACTAACAAACAATCATAATTTATATTAGCGCAATAGCGAGCTCTGTCATAGTAACGAAAAAATAACGCGGTTTTTTTTCACAACATGCAGCTGGAATGGCCTGCGTGGATCGAGGCAATCGCCCGCGCTGTGGGGCGCCAGGCCCCTGCCCGTCACCAAGCGTTGGACAAGTTTTCGCCCAAG
Organism: Janthinobacterium sp. JF4; assembly: GCF_059617925.1. NCBI lineage: Bacteria > Pseudomonadati > Pseudomonadota > Betaproteobacteria > Burkholderiales > Oxalobacteraceae > Janthinobacterium > Janthinobacterium sp. JF4. The sequence goes on from NZ_JCAQAV010000048.1 coordinate 16,959, forward strand.
GCATTGACTGTTGCTCGTTGGACACAAAGTGGCGACAGCGCATTGCCGGAATCGACCTGAAGACAGCCCGAGACGCGTGTGATCCTGACGACACCTTCGTGCGCCACCTCCACAAAGGCAACGCCGTTACCGTTCAAGGTGGAATGCAGGCGCAGATGGCCATGCAACAAGACATAATCACTACCGTTCCGAACTATCCAGATATCTGCATGCATGGAGCGCTTCCTGTCGTTGTGCATTTGCCCGGTGTGCCGGACGCTGCCTTGGGTCGACCCACGCCGTTGCTGGCGAAGGGTGAATGGGGTGCTTGCTGATGGTTACTGTATCGTTACCACCAGGTACAGTCACGGGGGATGAATGATCTACATCAATGAGGTGAATAACTGGGCCTGGCAACAACATAGTTATCACAAGTGAAATACAATACGTAGAAAATTTTTTACTCTGAAGGGCTAGCTGAACCTCACGCCATTTGCGGATCCGCCTGCAAGCCGTCGCTAATGCTCCGGGCGCACGTCTGCCTGTCCGACATACTCCTGGCACCAGTTCTCATTGATTTCAACGGCATTGATGCGGGAAAACTTTTTTTCGCGCGAGTCGCAGGTACATACGTTATTGCGCCCCGATGCCTTGGCCTTGTAAAGCGCATGGTCGGCGGCATTGAGCAGGGTGATGGCCATTGTTTCCATCTTAACCAGGGGAAAAACCGCTACGCCGATACTCACCGTCACCTTGCAGAGGGGACTGCCAATATGGGGAAGGCCTAAATTCTCTATGCCATGGCGTATGGTTTCCGCAAGCGATACGGCGCCGTCGATATCCGATCCTGGCAATAGCAAAACCATTTCCTCCCCGCCATAGCGGGCCGCCATATCGCCCGCCCTGCGCATGCCCGTGGCGACCACGTGGGCAATTTTCTTCAAACATTCATCGCCGGCGACATGGCCATAAATGTCGTTATATTGCTTAAAAAAATCAACATCGATCATCATCAGGCCCAGGGAATTTCCCGCCCGTTGGGCACGATTGAATTCCATCAGCAATGCGTCGTCAAAACTGCGTCGATTTGCCAAGCCCGTCAAGCCATCCTGCAGGGCGAGGTAGGTCAGAAGCTGGTTGGATTCTTTTAATTCGTCGCTCGACTCCTTGAATTCCTCCTCGATGATCAGGCGCGAAGTCAGCTGCCTGATCATGCGGCAGCCCAGGAATCCGATAAGCAAGATCAGGGCGCTCAACGCCGCAATTTGCAGACACGCATCATTGCGCCAGCCACGCAAGACTTCATCCTGTGACAAGGCGGTCAATACGATCAATGGATATTCGGCGATTTTACGATAGCTGATGATCCTTGATTTCCCGTCTTGCCCCTGGCTGGCACGCGTTTCCTTGACCTTCAACGTCGATAGGGGGGCAGAAAACAAGGGCGATGGCAGTGTCTCAATGTCCAGCAGCTCGCCACCGAATGGCCTTTTCAGCACGATCTGGCCAGCAGCGCTTTTCATCAGGATCACCCCTTGCTCGCCGATGGAAAACTCTTCATAAAACTTTCTAAAACAGTCGAGGCGGACAGTTGCCAGCACAACGCCGCCGAACCTCCCATCGGGAAGGTTGATTCTGCGCGACACCCCCATGATCCAGTCACCATTTGCCTGGTTTCCCGTCCCCATCCCTATATGCGGCTGCAGGTCATTCTGCTGACGATGCTGGTGAAGATATTCATTGTCTGCGCTATCGGCATAGACTGGCACGCTTGTATCGGAACTGATCAGCACCCTGCCGTCATCGGCAAATACGACGATCGCCTGCAATTGGGGAAGTTCAGCGACACGGCTTCTCAACAACGCCTGCATATGCGAATGATCGATGTCTGACGGCCCCACTATGTCGCCGCGCTCGACCAGTCCAAGCAACAGCGTATCGACCTCCTTGAGCGTGTCGTAAGCATGCTGTGCGACAGCCTGACTGACATTCGCAGCCGCGTCGCCCGCTTCGTGCAGCCGCACTTCGCGCGCGCGCCATATTGTCGACAGCTGGATTATCAGGATAGACAGGCATACCAGTCCAACAAATCCGCTCGCCAACGCGACCAGGGAAAAATTCCGGAAAGCAAGCCCCCCTGGATAGGCGGCAAAACGCCCCGTAGCAGACATAGACTCATCCTTTCCACTCGGTAGCTAGACGCAGCAACGCGGCGGCGATACGCGGTGAAGGCGAGGCCCGGCGTCACCCGAGGTGCCCGGTGGTTAGCCGCTGCCACCTTGGCAACAGGAGTGCGCGATGGCATGCAAATAGCCCTGCAACAGCCGGGTAATGACTCTAGCTGATCGCAATGTGCTTGCTTGCCTTGCCACTCTTTTTCGGCAAACTGAGGGTCAGCACGCCCTCGGCATAACTGGCGACCACCTTGGCATCGTCGATATCATGTGCCAGCGTAAAACTGCGTCGCTGTTCGCCATACGTACGCTCTGTACGCAACAACTTGCCGGTTTTCACTTCGCTCTCGTGTTTCAATTCGGCCGTGATCGACACGACACTACCTTCGACGTCCACCTTGATGTCCTCCTTTTTCACGCCAGGAATCTCCGCCTTCACGGTATACGCCACATCCGTCTCCGACACATCGATCTTGATGCGAGGCTCGACATTCCAGTCGCGCAGGGCGGGCCGAAGGTGAAAATCGCGAAACCAGTCCTCGATGCCGTTCAGGGGTTCGAAGCGCGCGATGTCAGAAAATGGATCGAATCGAGTCAGATGATTAGCCATGATAATGTTCCCTCCCTGGTTAGCAGCACCCGGATAGATGCAAGAACTTATGATATTGATTTGCTTCAGGAAAATGAATGATGCACATCAAACGGCGCGTGGATCGATGTGCGGCTCAGGAACAGTGCCCGTCCCGAGCAATGCCGTGTGAAACTACCTGGACCGGTGTCTGTCACTGCGCCGCGAATGGATAGGCTGAGCCGTCGTCTTGCCATACAGGACACGCCGTGCTTGCCAACCTTTTCGCCGCATCGCTGCTCGCCTGCGGCACGGCCACCGCGACGGACAACTGCAGCATCCTCGTGTATCACCGGTTCGGTGGCCCTGGTGACGCAACTGAAGGCAAAAAACGTCTATCTGATCGCCCGCATCGTGGCCTTCACGGACGAGCTGTCGGCCACTGCCCATCCGGAATGGCGCGTCAAGGATGCGCGTGGCCAGCCGTTTCGCGCCAAGGAGCAGCTGTCATGGTGCGATCCCTTTTGCCAGGGCGGCTGGACCTATCTCATCGATCGTGCGGAAGAAGCGGCGGACATGGGGTTTGATGAAGTGCAATTTGACAACGTCCGCTTCCCGGCCGCGGGCCAAACGCAATTTACCAGGCCGAACACGGAAGCGGCGCGGGTCGACGCCATCACGGGCTTTCCCGAATCGGCCGGCAGCGATGGGTGAATGCTCTGGAACCCGCGCAACACCGATACCGCCGAGGGCCTGCACCCGCGCTAGCAACATAATCTTTCCTTAGAGTATAGTGCGCACCAGCCTGCTGATCACCATCGGTGAGCGGCGATGATCGACCTCCACGCTGAAGCTGCACAGTTCGCCCGTCGGGGTGATGACGGCAAGGTCGTCCACATCGGCAGCCGATACCATCCGGTGCCGCGCGAACGCCGGTCCATACTTGCGTGCAGGCAACTGGGTATCGATCAGCGCCTGAATCGCGCTGGCGCCATGCACGTCGCCGAACGGGGATGCCGTCGACCACGATGCGTCAGGACGCAGCAGGGCCGCCGCCTGCGCACCGTCGCGCCGGTCCACGCAATCGAGAAATTGCATCAGCAGCAGGCGCCTGGAATTGCGCCCAGCGTAGCTCGTATGCAACAGAGAGCGCGCCTGGGCGGCATGGGGTTCCTGCAGCTCCGTGGCGTACCAGGTTTGCACGGCCCGGTTTTCATGCGCACTGCGGCGCACCGCCTGCTTGTCGAGCTCGTAGGTCGCCCGCATGCGCTTCTCCAGCACCAGGGGATCCAGCGATTTTGGCTCGCCTCCGCCACCGAGGCAGCCGCCGACACAGGCCATGACCTCGATGGCGACGAATTGATCGCGCCAGGCCTCCCCCTCCAGCAGATGCTGCGCCGCAGCGATGCCATTGCAGATGGCGACCGTGCCCAAGCCGGCGATCTGCGCTGTCCTGATCCCCGGCCCGATCCCGCGCAGTGGCTGCCACTCCAGCGCCAGCGCGTCCTGCCTGCCAAGGAAGTGGGCGGCGGTGCGCAGCATCGCCTCCATCACCCCGCCCGACGCGGCGAAGATCTGCGCGGCGCCCGTGCTTTCGCCCAGCGGGTCGTCGAATGCGCCATCGTCGGCCAATGCATGGAAGGCGATGCCGCGCGACTTGATCAGCCGGGCCAACTCCCGCGTGGTCAGGACGTGGTCGACGTCGCCGGACAGGCCGGGCCGGACCGCCTCATCCTTCTTGGCCGTACAGGGCATGACGCTGACCACGTAGGGTTCGACCTTGCCCTCGGCGAAGGCGGGACCGAGCGAACGCGCGAAGGCGCTGCGCTTCGTCAGAGCGCCATGCATTTGCTGCGGCGACTTGGTCGTACTCAGGTGCGCCATCAGGTCGGGCCGGTTGATTTCCACCCAGTTCACCCATCCCGGACAGCAGGAAGTCAGCAAGGGCAAGGGCTGCGCGCTTCCTGCCTGCCCTCTGATGCGCGCCAGCAGCTCGCTTGCTTCTTCCATGATCGTCAGGTCGGCGCCGAAATTGGTGTCGAACACGTAGTCAAAACCAAGTTGTCGCAAGGCATTGATCATTTTTCCCGTACTGACCGCGCCGGCCTGCATGCCGAACTCTTCGCCGATGGCGACGCGCGTGGCGGGAGCCACTTGCACCACGCAGACGCGCTCGTGCGCCTCGAGGACATGCTGCACCGCGTGCCAGTGCGGCGTCTCGACCAGCGCGCCGACGGGACAGACCAGCGTACATTGACCGCAGGAAATGCATTGGGTATTGGCCAGGGTATGGTCGAAGACCGTGACCGGCAAGCGCCCAAAACCGCGTTCGGCGAAGCCGATCACGTATTGCTGCTGTCCCGATTCACCGCACGCTTCCGCGCACAGGCCGCATTCGATGCATTTGGACAAGTCGCGCCAGATACTCGGCGAGGTATGGTCCGTCAAGCGGTGCTCGGGGTGCGCCGCCGAGCCGCGCGGCACCTTTTCCCAGCGCTCTTCCCATTGATTGTCACTGATCAGGCTTTGCAAGCGGCACGACCCGTTGACCTCGCAGCGCAGACAATCGTTCGGATGGCGCGCCAGCAGCCATTGCGCATCCATGGCGCGAAATGCTTGCAGGTCGCTCGATGCCGTCTCGACCACGTCCCCCGCTTTTGCCAGCGTGACGCAGGCCGGCTGCAGATGGGGCTGGCCGGCCACATGCACGAGGCACATGCGGCACACGGCATGGGCAGGCAAGCGCGGATAGTAGCAAAGCGTGGGGATATGCACCCCGGCGCGCCTCGCTGCATCGAGGCAGGTAGAGCCGTCCTCGACGTCAACAGTTCGTCCATTGACCGTCAATGTGATCATGCGAACGCCCCCCGGCGCACCACAGGGACGCCGCTGCACCGCGTCCAGGCGCTTGCGCGGCGGCCGGTCGCGCTAGCCCATGTATTGGCCGCCATTGACATCAAAGGTTGCCCCCGTGATAAAGCCGCTCGCGTCGTCGGCCAGAAACACCACCAGGCGCGCGATGTCCTCAGGCGTGCCGAGCCGCCCAACGGGAATGCCGGCGATGATTTTTTGCAAGACATCGGGGGCGACCTCGGCCACCATATCGGTATCACAATAGCCGGGCGCGACCGCGTTGACCGTGATCTGCTTGCGCGCCCCCTCCAGCGCCAGCGCCCTGGTAAAGCCGAGAATACCGGCCTTGGCGGCCGCGTAATTGGCTTGCCCTAGCTGGCCCTTCTCGCCATTGACCGAGCTGATATTGACGATACGGCCGAACTCGCGCGCCCGCATGCCTTCCATGACATGACGGCACATATTGAACATCGAGCCGAGATTGGTATTGATGACCTGCCACCATTGGTCCGGCTCCATGCGGTGCAATAGCGCATCGCTGGTGATGCCGGCATTGTTGATCAGGATATCGATGGGGCCCAGTTGCTGTTCCACTAGGGCGATACCCTCGCGGCAGGCGTTGAAGTCGCTGACATCCCAGCGGAAAACGGGAATCGCCGTCGCCTCGGAAAATGCGCTGGCAGCGGCCGCATTGCAGTGGTAGACGGCGGCGACCCGGTGGCCACCCGCTTGCAATGCGAGGGAAATGGCTTTGCCCAGGCCTCGGGTGCCACCTGTGACGAGTGCGGTTCGTTGCATGACAACTACTCCCATGGAGGCAATCCGCTCAATCTTGCGCCAGCGTCGGTAGGCTCGGCCGCTGCGGCAAGCGGGGTGACCAGCGTCCACTGTACGCCACTGCAGGCAGTCACGTCACTGGCGCGGTATGACATAGATCAATCCCGATCAGACTAAATGCACAGGCCGCGGCCTGACGGCACAGACAATGCGCGGCGGCATGGGCCAATCCTCAAGCCCGAGATCGCAAGGGGCATCGTCATGCTGCGAGACGGGACACTTTATTGCCCCGCGCCTCTCACAACTGCTTGACAAAGGACATAGGGACACCCCCCTGCGCATGCAGCGCGCTGCGTGGCACGACCGAGAACAGTGATGCAGATCATGGCCTGTGGCGGGCAGGCGGCGCTAACATGAGACTCGGACACATCGTGAACACAGACCTGCACCCACTATGGAAGGAATTGCCATGTCTATCGGGAATCAAGTTCGCCAGGCAGCCGCTGCCTGCTTGTTCATGCTGCTGGCGTCGGGAGTCGCTGTGGCACAAAGCGATGGCCGCCAGAACAGCGCTCCCGATCTCGCCAGCAAGGCGATGGAGAGCGCCAACAAGCGCGTTGAAGCCGCCATTCCTGTGGTACGCCAGTTGCAGGCCGATGCGCGCATGCAGCCATTGCTGCAACAAGCCAAGGGCATGTTGATCATTCCGTCATACGGCCGCGCTGCGCTGGGGGTGGGCGCCCAAGGGGGAGGCGGACTGCTGCTCGTCAGGCGTCCCGATGGCAGCTGGAGCGGGCCCGCCTTCTATAACCTGGGCGGCTTGACCCTGGGCTTGCAGGCCGGTGCCGAAGGCGGCCCCATCGTGATGGTCTTGAACAATGAAAAGGCCATCAGCGCGGTCATGAAGAAAAATAACTTTTCCCTCAACGCGGCAGCGGGGCTGACCGTGATCAATTGGTCGAAAATGGCGCAGGGCACGGTCGGTATCGGCGACGTCGTGGCCTGGAGCGGAACGAAAGGCCTGTTCGGCAATGTCGTGGCGGTGGGACTGAGCGACATCCGATTCAACCAGCATTTGACCGATGCCTTTTACGGACGCACTTTGTCGCCAAAGGATTTTGCCGCGGCAAACATTGACGATCCGCACGCCCTACCCTTGCAACAAGCGCTGGGCGAAGCATCGGCCATGCCGCAATAGGTCACCACGCCTGAAATTGAACGAAAGGAGTTGCCATGCGGGCCATGGTGCTGGAACTCGGCGGACCTGGCGCGCAGCTGCAGGCACTGGAGCGCCCGGTACCCGCACCGATGGGGCAAGATGTGCTCCTGCGCGTGCTGGCCTGTGGCGTCTGCCGCACGGATCTGCACCTGCTCGATGGCGAACTGCCCGCGCACCGCATGCCAGTCGTGCCAGGACATGAAATTGTCGGCGCGGTGGTTGCCATCGGTGCCCGGGTAAACAATCTGCAGATCGGCGCCCGCGTGGGCGTGCCATGGCTGGCAGGCAGTTGCGGCGCCTGCGTGTATTGTTGCTCCGGCCGCGAAAATCTGTGCGATGCCGCCCGCTTTACCGGCTACGACCGCGATGGCGGCTATGCCGAGTACGTGTTGGCCGACGCCCGCTACTGCCTGCCGCTGCCCGATAGCCATGACGACATGCACGCGGCACCGCTGCTGTGCGCAGGACTCATAGGCTACCGTGCCTATGCCATGACAGGGGCGGCGCGCCGGCTCGGCATCTACGGCTTCGGTGCTGCCGGACACATCGTGGCGCAACTGGCCGTAGCGCAAGGGCGCGAGGTCTACGCTTTCACGCGCGATGGCGACCTGCGCACGCAGCGTTTCGCCCGCTCGCTGGGGGCCGCATGGGCGGGCGCATCGACAGGGCCGGCCCCGGTAGCGCTGGATGCGGCCATCCTGTTCGCCCCGGATGGCGCCTTGGTGCCCCTGGCCTTGGCCGCCTGCGCCAAAGGGGCCACGGTCATTTGCGCCGGCATCCACATGAGCGACTTGCCCGCCATGCCCTATTCCCTGCTGTGGGGAGAACGCAGCATGCGCTCGGTAGCCAACCTGACCCGCGCCGACGGCTTGGCGTTCATGGCGCTCGCAGAACGTTACAGCCTCAAGACAGCGCCAGTGCTCTATCCGCTGCTCCAGGCCAACGAGGCGCTGGCGGATCTGCGCGCCGGGCGCTTTGACGGCGCCGCCGTGCTGGTACCGAGCCTCAGGTCCTGAGCAGGGGATGCGGCAATGCCCCGCCCGGACGGTAGAATCAAGGCTGGTGACCAGGCCATGGCTGGCAAAACGCGCTCGTTCCTTTCATCATTGCGGTGACAGGTGCGTCACCGCCGGTCATTCACGAACGTTGTATATATGAAAGGCAAAATGTATGTCTGACGACACCCATGTTTCTGAGCGGCTCAAAAGCTGCCGCGAAAATCTTCGTATCTCACAAGTGCTGCTTGCCGAACTGGCCGGCATCAATCCCACGCAACTGTATCGCTACGAATCAGGTAAAGCTAAACTTCGCATGGAAGCGGCAGAGAAGATTGCTGCTGCCCTCGGCGTCAGCACCGCATGGCTTGTGCACGGGACGTTGCCTGTTGCCAGAGGGACGCAAATCGACCCGCCAGTGCCGGCCGGTGGGGGGCTGATCCTGAAATCCCTGGAGCTCCCCCCCGCGCTCGCCTTCGCCGTGAAGCGCCTTGCCATGCAAAATGGCAGCACCGTGGAAATAGAGCTGCTGGACCTCGTGCATCAGGGCCTCGAAGCGATGCACAACAGAGCCATGGCGTGCGCCGCGTCCGCAAGCAAGAGCGAGAAATAGCCGGATCACTACCCTGCTGAAAAGACCTTCGCGGTAGATGGGATGGTGCAGCTGACGGGGGAAAATACGCGGAGCGTGATCAATGCGCTGGCCTGTGCAGTCAAAAAACCACCTGATCGCAGGATGGCGTCATCGACCTGCGATCGCGGTGGAGACGTCAATGCAAGCATTTCCCTGGCGCGACTGATCAACCGAACGGACATCAAAAAAAATCGCCATTGACCATTGGTTTTTCAAAATTTCCTCGGGTACTGAGTTACTCATACCTACAAACATACCCTCATTGACCTTCCCCCGGCAGCTGTGCAACACGATATAGACAACCTGAACCGTCGGACAATTTGACACTGGCTGTTGCCACCGCTGCTTTCTTGAAGATAAATTCGATATGAATCAGCGGCTTACGTTCCATGGCCCTGTTCTTGCTCAGGCACTTGCTGCAGACATGATCTGCCTGCGAGCCAGTCGTGTCCGACACTCGCTGCACTCGAGGAGACAATATCATGGACTTTTTCGTACGAACAATGGCGCCAGCGTCGCCACACTGGTGCCGACGCTGGGGCGCCGCGCTGGCGGCCGTATGCCTGATGACACTGGTACAGGCGGCGCACGCGGCGACGCCGCGCACAGACTTGCTCAGCGGTGCCGGCCGCACTGATGGGAGCGGTTGGCAAGCCAGTCCCAACGGTGTCGACGGCTGGATTCCCGCCTATGGCCCCTACCCCAATCCCGTCACCATGCCCAATCCTTACTTGAGGCCGCTGGACGTGCATGCCGACCTGATGTGGTACTGGCCTGGTCCTGGTGCTCCCGAGGCCGGTAGTCCGCCAACCACCGCGTATTTTCGCTACAACCTCAATCTGGAAACAGAACCGCTACCGCAAATCATCGCGCTGGTAGCGGCCGACGATCAGATGACGCTCACCGTCAACGGCATCATGATCGGCAGCTACCAGCTATCTGCTCATAAAATGCCCAACGGCCAGCCCGAGGCCATCGTGCTGGACCTGACACCGGCATTACAAGTCGGGAATAACCAAATTGACATTCAGGCAAGCGATACGGGAAGCTATCACTGGGTATTCTTCGACACCTACAATATTTTTGCTTCGCCGCAACACGTGCTGGTCAAACAGGCTCCTGCACAGGTCAGCCTGATCGGCGACAAGGACGACTTCCATGCGGGCGACCCAGCCGATAGCACATCAAAATCGCAGCATGTACAGGATATGCTGGACAATCTCGTGGCGGCACCATCCATTGACCTGGATCAGCCGTCGATCAACACGTCAGTCGGATTGACACACAATGCCACCTTGCCGGACGGCGCCCTGATTACCTCGGCCACCGTCAAGTTACACATCAAGATGACAGGAGATATCGTCGACAACGACGTGATTTTGTTTAACCAGAGTAATGTTCCTGAGACAGGACAATCCAGCCGGGTTATTGCGCTGTATGACCTGCTGGGTTATCCGCCACAGGCTGGCGCTACTTATGAGCTGACATGGAACCTGGGCAAGACGCCGCTGCGCAATTTCAGCGCCGATGCCGTCATCGGACAGCCCGATCAGGTGGCCAACCTGTTATCCATGCTGAAAACCGACCAGCGCCTGGATGTGCTGCTAGCGGACGACACCATGGTCGACTATTCGGAATTGAACATCACCTACACCACCGTAAACGCAGCGCCGGGCGATTTGAACAACGATGGCGCCATTGACCGCGACGACCTGAATATTCTACTGCTGGGCCTCAACACCCTGGCGTCGGACGCGAATGACCGGCGCGACCTTGACCGTGATGGGCGCATCACGGTACTGGATATACGCAAACTGGTCGCCAGTTGTACCTCGGCATTGTGCGGCAAATAGAAGTGCACGCCGGCCGTGCGCGACCGGCTTCCTCATCTTGTGGGAGACATGATCATGAAGAAACTCTTTTTTGCAGCAACGCTCTGGCTGGCGTGCCTGTGCTGGGCACCATCGGCACTGGCGCTGCAAATGACCCTGGTGCCGCGCGGCGGCTACCAGATCGCACCGGGTGGCATGTTGTTGCTCGACCTGAGTATTTCAGGTTTGCAGTCTGGCGGACTGTCCACCGAACTGGGCGCCTTTCACCTGGATATGTACTACGATCCGGATCTGCTGTTTTATTTACCTGGCGCGCCATCGGCTTGGGGCACGGCACTAGGGCAGGCTGACGGTGGCGCTCAGGCGCTGGCGTTCGCCGACAACAGCACCCCTGGCCTGCTGCGTCTGGATGAGGTATCACTGCTCGACGGCCTGACCTTAGGTCAACTGCAGGGGGATGGTTTCCTGCTGGCGACACTGGCTTTCCAGGTCATGCTGCCTAGCCTGCCAGCGCCAGCGAACACCTTTCTTTTCGCCGACGACATTTTGCTGGCGAATGCGGACGGCAACAGAATCCCGGTGGCACTGGATCAGATACCAGTGGTGATCCTGCAGGTAGATGAGCCAGGCACGCTTGCACTGATTGGTCTGGGGATGGCACTACTCGTCGGGCAGCGACGCTGGCGCCCACACCGGGCGATACCTGGTGGAGCAGCACAAATCTTGCGGTAAGCCAGCGTGCAGCCATGCCGTTGCTCTGCGGATGACGTGGGGGGATCAGACGATGTTCGATCGCAAGCTGCTGGCATGGCTCATCAAACGCGTGCTTGCCGCTGGGAATCCGGTCGCCGGTTTCCCAGTCCTTTTTCTTATATGTAAAAGCCGGCTCGTAGTCCTTGAACGACTTTTTGGTGGCGGGCTTGTCGCCTTCCCGGGTGGCCAGTTCAAGCAGGCTGGAGAATGAAATGGACGCCTCCCTCCCGACGCAGGCGATTCGGGCGAAGCAGGTCTTGCAAGGGGAGCACGCTTGACGTCGATCCTCGTGGGCCTACGGCGTCAAAGCGCCTAAAGCGGAAGTGTCGAACTTCACAGGCAAACAGGAGGATCCGTCATGAATGCTACTACTACAACCGTGGTCGGGGTGGAGACGGCCTAACAGGTGTTCCAGCTACATTGGGTCGATGCAGAAACGGGGGGAGGTGTTCAGCAAACAACTCAAGCGCGCCAAGTTTCTGGAACATTTCGTGAACGAGGTCCGCCATTCCGACACAGCCTCATCCATTCCCAACATGAAAGCCTCTGCGACCTCGTTTAGTAAAGCGCAACTTGCTGCAGATCGAGACGGCCGAGGCTGAGATCGTGTCCGAATGCCGGTGTCTGCCCCCGGCCCCGCCAGGTACCCGGCGGTCACCGGCGCCAACGGCGGCTACATCCGTTCGGCGGTGAAGATCGAGGCCGGCGCCAAATCGGCGCTCGATCCGCATATCGCCGCCACCGTCACGCCCTATGTCTCCAGGATTTGCCGCACCTGGACCTGGCCGTCGCCAACGTGGTCACCGTGCAGCCGGAACGCACCTTCTGGAACAAGGTCATCATTCTGCACGGGCTGCGGCAATGGCATGACCGTCGGGGAGAGCTTCGGCACGGCGGACAGCGCGTCTCGCGCCATTTCTATGACGTGCATCAGCTGGAACAGGCGGCGCATGCGATGCTGTGGACGTCCTAGCGCCGTGGTCAGTCTGCCTCTTTTTCAAACCTGAACATGCAATCGTCGGCGTCCTCGCTGGGCGAAGCCCCGATGAATGGCTGGTGAGGATCCGGATGGCGCGGATTGTAAAATTCGACGATCTTGAACCCGCACTTGTTCACGTAAAAGTGAATGTTACGCTTGTCGAAATAAGGGGTGTGCGTTTCCCACACCTTCGTGTCGGCATGGATCTTCTCGATTTCCACCCAGGCACGGTGTCCAATGCCGCGACCATGCATATGGGATGAGACGAAAAAAAAGGCGAGCGAGTTTCGTTGCGTTGATTCATCGATCATCACCACCGCGCCTCCCACCCGCTCCCCTTCCGCCATCAAATGGTAGACCACAGCGCCCGGGCTGTTCAGCGTTTCGTCGATATCCTCGTCGGACGGTATCGGGTCGTCGGGCGCCGACCCGAAAGCCTCTGCTACACCATTGCCAAAAGCGTCTTGCAGGGCGCATTTGAACGAGGGCAGGTCTGCGTGTTTGATGCGTTCAAGCGTTACCTCGATTGCGGGTCGTAGCATGTTCATCAATCCTCAAAGTTTTCACACCCGCACTTTCGCGCGCCACATATTGCGCTGCTTCTTAACAGCGCGATCTCTTCGGCCCCCAACGCGCAGTCGGCCGGCTCAAATACGGCAGTGGATGAGGGAGCAAACAGATCCGCCGGGTTGCCCTCGTTGTTCCGCATACTTGAAAGACCAGTATAACGATATCGCGCACATGCGCGGCCCTCGCAGGGACGCCACGTGCTAGGATGGCGTCGCATACGGAACGCAACTCGCTGTGCGTATGTTCATGCAGCAAGAGCCTGCCAAATGGGCGTTTCAGATCGCGTTCGTACACCTCGCGCCGCATATCCCACGTCGACTCCGCCATTTTGTATCAATCACTTAGCCGAACAAAAGTCACATCGGCTACCATTGACGAGGTCCAGATACCCTCGCCGCGAGGAGTTCTCCATGAATCAATAAATATTTTTAAAATCAGATACTTAGCCTGGAAAATACCCTCACTGATACCCTCACCGAGCAGAATGGACAGTGGGAACCAAATGTTAAATACTCCAGGCAGCAAGTTGACTACCCATCAACACACCCACAAAACATCAACACACCCACAAAAAACCGTGCTTGGCTCTGCCGTGGGTTGCTTGCGTTTGCCAGACAAAATAAAAAAGCCCCTGAAAAATCAGGGGCTTGGCTATTTCATTGACCCGGCGTTACCTTACGGTGCCGGACGGGAGATTATTTCCACTCGATGGTCAATGAGGCGGCTAAGCGTTTGATTTTTCAGTGTTTTCCAAACCATTAAGTTACCGATACCCTCAAAAATACCCTCAGCGGATCTATCTGTCATTGCCGGTTCGTCGCGGGCGGAACGGAAGAGGAAAATCCGCTTGTTCAAACCGGTCACCAGATTTTCCTGGCCGATGACGCTTTCGTTTCGGCACCTCAGCAATCGCAGCGCTCCGATAAATTTAAGGATACGCCGATCTTCAGCACCACGCTGTCACCCTGTCATTGACGCAATATCAGGTCTGCTAAAGCGACAGAGACGAAACAATGGGACGCGCTTATCTGCCTACCACTTTTACCCTGTCCCACACTACTGCTGCTTTTCACGTCTCGAGCTGGACAGTCAGTCGAGCCATAGCGGCAGTTAGTAAAGCGCAACTTGCTGTAGATCGAGACAGCAAATGTTGAGACCGTGCACGAAAGGCGGACCTACCCCCGCACCGTACCACTACCGGCAGTGGCGCCAATTGCTGTGGCCGCAACTACACCCAAGGCCTGTTTGACGGGATCAGGCAGGTCGACAGTGTCGATCATGCATCAATTTTGGCGTGGCATAGGTGCTGGTACCGGCACCTAATGCGCCCCCTGCTCGACAAACGAGCACTGGCAGACGCCTCCATCCGTAAATAATATATAAATTAGAAAATTTTTAAAGCCTTTAGATCACACTTAAAATCTTTCAATTCAACCTCATCATCAATCATTAAAAACAAATCCTCCAATTTATTCAGCCTTAAAATTTCATCAATCTCGCCACGATGGAAATCACAAAATCGTTCCGAACCTCTGCCAGAATCAACAATCAGAGATACAACCTGAATCATTAAATACTCAAGAGGCTGCTCAATACCATAATTAAATTGCTCATAGGCATAAGCATACTCAGATTCATTATCAGCCCAAAAAGCCCCTACCGAATTTATACGATCAATACGATTTCGACAATATCTATAGGCATACTCAAAAAACCACCATTTTATTATTTTGTAATTAATTCGCATATCATCAGGAAGGTAGTCCTCAAGAAATTCATAGCTCATTTTTTCATCCCATTAGCACAATCCCTAATTAAAGACATAACAACCGTCTTTTTACACAATCCTGGAATGCGAGCGACACCATTTTGTCGTGCACAGCTTCTGTCAAATGGACAATCATTATCATCTGCTCGTTGAAACGGTCGAGGCAAATATGTCGCAGGGCATGCGCCAACTGAACGGCTTATATACCCAGCATTTTAATCAGCACCACAAGCTTGTAAGACACGAATTGCAAGGTCGCTACAAAGCTATCTTGGTGCAGAAAGAAAACTACCTGTTGGAATTGGCCCGCTACGTCGTATTGAATCCAGTCCGGGCGCACATGGTCGTGTCACCCGATGAGTGGCACTGAAGCAGCCATCGCTATTTTTTGGATGACGCGCCAGCTCCGTGCTGGTTGGCGCGTGACTGGCTCTTGAACCAGTTTGGCACTACGCGCGACGAGGCAATCCCTGCTTATTACCGGCTTATCGCCGCCGGGATGGGCGAGGCGAGTCCGCTCGCACGCACCTGCCACAATCCCATTCTCTGTCGTTTTGCCGAACGCTTGTCTGCAACGGGCATGGCGAAAAAAGCCGTGATTGGCCAATCATGCACAAATTAGCACATCTGATCTATGGCGTGATCCACACTGACAGGCCCTTTGATGCGCATTACTTTGCAAAAGGACGTGCCATTCAAGACGGTATCTGACCCCGCCCCGTGACCGCCCCCCCCACCCCGGTGTCGCGGACCCAGATCAGTACCAATTTCCCGGACGGAATGAGACTTCGCCATTTCGACGAAACCTCACCATGCCGATGAAAAGTCACCTATCGATTATCGCAACGAACCATCTCTAAATGAATTCTCCTCATAACCCAGCTCCATAGAGAATTTACTGGCTTCAACATTTACCGTAAATTCGCAACGCGTCCATGCAGGCTGATTATTAGCAACCATGAATTTCTGATGTGCGCTAGCCAAGTAATGGAGTTTCATCGTATCCGAATCACCGATGGAAAACTCGCTCTCATTAACTCCGTTGTTCGAATAGAACTCAAACTGACTGACATCGCCTTCGGGAGAAAGGGTCGCAATCATCAAAATTATTTTTGCATCCTCTGGAGCAATGCTATATAAACACTGTCCAATCTCCTTGGATATTTCAATATCCTTCGATTCCATTTATCACCCCTTTGCATTATTCTCAAAAACGCGCTTAAACACCTTATCACCAATACTATATTCTACCATAAATGCAGTGGGTCTGGCGCCAGCACCCACATACTTGGGTCGAATATCAACACTTACTTTCTTTCCATCTTTTAACGCATCAGCCCATGTCTTCTCCATGGCTTTCCACTGACCTTGATTCAAACTCGAGTTCATTGGCACAAGGTTAATTTTCTCCCCTGCACCATCGAACTGTGCGCCAATCAAATGCCCGCCCTCATCACCAGCATCGCCACACTTGCCTGCCTTGCACTGCTGATATCCATTCCTATCGTGCTTGTTCAAGGTAAGCTCACCCTCGACATGGACAACGCGTGAGAATTCATCCGTACGATAGGTATGATTTGAATCCACCACATAAACGGTATTTGGCTGAGGTTTATTCAATTCCTTGTTCCACTCACCTTTTTTTCCTGATTCTATTTCTTTGACCGGCTTGGCATCAATCTCCCACGAGACGGGGTCAGGTCCGCCATTCGGACACGGCCTCAGCCATATCTATTTCCAAACCTCTGCACAATCTCAGCGCCAATGCACATAGCTCAGGTAACATCTACCGCATGACGCGACCACTACGACTTGAGTTCGCCGGTGCCCTCTACCACGTTACTTCGCGCGGCGACCGGCGCGGCGCCATTTACCGGGACGATACCGATCGCCTAGCCTGGCAAGAAGTGCTTGCGTTGGTATGTGAGCGGCACCATTTTGTCGTGTATAACTTTTGCCAGATGACCAATTATTATCATCTGCTCGTTGAAATGGTCGAGGCTAATCTGTCGCAGGGCATGCGCCAGCTGAATGGTGTTTATACTCAGCATTTCAACCGGCACCATAAGCTTGTTGGACATGCATTACAAGGTCGCTACAAAGCTATCTTGGTGCAGAAAGAAAACTATCTGTTGGAAGTGGCCCGCTACATCGTCTTGAATCCAGTGCGGGCGCACATGGTGGCATCCCCCGATGACTGGTACTGGAGCAGCCATCACTACGTTTTGGACGATGCATTACCTCCATGCTGGTTGACGCGTAACTGGCTCTTGAGCCAGTTTGGCGCTACGCGCGACGAGGCAGTCCCTGCTTATTGCCGGTTTATCGCCGCCGGGATTGGCGAGGCGAGTCCGCTCGCACGCACCTGCCACCAGATTCTTCTAGGCGATGACGCCTTCATTTCAGCAAATCAGCAATCGCAGCGCATCGAGACGCCCAGAGATACGCCAAGGTCGCAGCGCCGCGCTGTCACGCTGTCATTAGAGCAGTTTCGGGCGCGCTATAGCGACAGAGATGTGGCCATGGCACGCGCTTATCTGTCAACCGCTTTTACCATGTCCCACATCGCCGCCGCTTTTCACGTGTCAAGCAGGACGGTCAGTCGGGCCGTATCGGCATTTATAAAGCGCAACTTGCCGTAGATCGCGACGGCCAAGGCTGAGATCGTGTACGAATGCCGGACCTGACCCCGGCCCCAGAAGGCCTGAATACGGCAGCTAGAACTACCCGGTGTTGCGACACCCAGGATCAGTAACAATTTCACGGATGGTGTGAGATTTCGCCATTTCGACACAACCTCACCATGCTGATAAGAAGTCACCTATCAATTATCGCAACGAACCTTCTTTAAATAAATTCGCCTCATAACCCAGCTCCATAGAGAATTTACCGGCATCAACATTTACCGTAAATTCGAAACGTGTCCATGCAGGCTGATTATTACTGATCATGAATTGCTGATGTTCACCAACCAAATCAAGAAGTTTCTGAGTCTCCAAATCACTGATGAAGAAATTGCTTTCGGCGACTCCGTTATTTGAATAAAACTCAAATCGACCAACATCACCATCAGGAGAAAGGACTGCAATCATCAAAATTATTTTTGCATCTTCCGGAGCGATATTATATAGATATTTTCCAACTTCTTTAGATATTTCAATATATTTCGATTCCATTCTTTATCCTTTATCTTGATTTTCAAAAAAATACGGACTGGGGGCAGGTCCGCCATTCCGACATAGCCTCAGCCATACCAATATCCAAACCTCGGTGCAATCTCAGTGCCAATACGCCTAGTTCAGATACCGTCTACGCATGACGCGACCACTGCGACTTTAATACGCCAGTGCGCTTTACTACCGTACTTCGCGCGGCGACCGAAGTGGTACCATTTACCGAGACGATACTGATCGCCTCGCCTGGCAAAAAGTACTAACACTGGTCTGTGAGCGGCAGCATTTTCTCGTGCACGACTTTTTCAGATGAGCAATCATTATCATCTGCTCATTGAAATGGTCGAGGCGAATCTGTCGCAGGGCATGGGCCGACTGAACGGCTTATATACCCGGTGTGTTGATCGGCGCCACCAGCCTGTCGGACACATATTGCAAGGTCGCCATCTTGGTGCAGAAAGAAAACTACCGATTGGAATTGGCCCGCCACATCGTCCTGCATCCAGGCCAGCGCACATCGTGGCGGCCCCCAAGGACCGGTACTGAAGCAGCCATCACACTTTTTAGACGACGCGGCATCTCCATGCTAGTTGACGCATGACTGGCTCTTAAGTCGTTTTGGCGCTACGCGCGACGAGACCATCCCTGCTTACCGCCCGTTTGTCGCGGCTGGAATGGGCGAGGCGAGTCCGCTCGCCCGCATCTGCCACCAGATACTTCTTGGCGATGAAGCCTTCGTTTCGGCACATCAGCAATCGCAGCGTTCCGCGGCATTCAGAGATACGCCAAGGCAGCAACGCCGCGCTGTCGCGCTATCACTAGCACAATATAAAGCCCGCCATAGCAACAGAGACGAGGCAATGGCACGCGCCTATCTCTCAACCGCTTTTAATCGCCGCCGCTTTTCATGTCTCGAGCAGGACAGTCAGCCGGGCCATATCGGCATTTAATAGAGCGCAACTTGCCGTAGATCGCGACGGCCAAAGCTGAGATCGTGTACGAATGCCGGACCTGACCCCGACTCCGCATTCGATGGTCAATGAGGTGGCTAAGCGTTTGATTTTTCGGTGTTTTCCAAACCATTCAGGTACCGATACCATCAAAAATACCCTCACCTGCAAAATCAGCTATTGCCGGTTTGTCGCGGCCGGGATGGGAGACACCAGCCCGCTTGCTCACACCTGTCATCAGATTCTTCTGGGTGACAACGCATTCATTTCAGCACAGCTGCAATCGAAGCGCTCCGATAAATTTAAGGATACGCCGATCCTCAGCGCCACGCTGTCACCCTGTCATTAACGCAATATCAGGCCCGCTATAGCGACAGAGACGAAACAATGGCACGCTTATCTGCCTAGCGCTTTTACGATGTTCCACATCACCGCCGTTTTTCACGTCTCGAGCAAGACAGTCAGTCGGGCCGTATCGGCAATTAATAAAGCGCAACTTGCCGCAAATAGAGATGACTAAAGCTGAGATCGTGTACAAATGGCGGACCTGACCCTGGCCCGTTCGGCGCCATTCGCCACATGGGAGGAAAACTGGCGCACTGCATTGGGATAGAGCGCGAAACTTCGCGTTGATCCTCAAAACTGCCAGCACCAACTTGCAGCGACTCATGTATTTGAAGAAACGAGGCCTACCGGCATTCTGAAACGCGGAACCCGGCGTCATAATGGGGCCCCAGCTGCCCAGTAAAGCTTAACGCTGTAGCTGTCCAGTCCCGTTTGATCATAAACGCGCTTGACGAATAGCTCCGGTTTCTTTTG